>JAFSWO010000056.1 GCA_017450165.1 Bacteroidales bacterium
AAAGCCTGACCTTCGGTCGGTTTTTGAGCCACGAGGCCACTCGGAAAGCTAACTTTGGACCTTCCGGGATTTCGTCGGGCTAAAGCCCTCCGACATCCCTGCCCGCTGCGCGGGGCAGTGCAAATAACTACCAAAAATCCGCGTTCAAGCGAGCTTGACGCGGATTTTTGCTACCTATTTGCGGAAGGTAAGGGATTCGAACCCCTGAGACGTCGCCGCCTAACGGTTTTCAAGACCGCCGCCATAGACCACTCGGCCAACCTTCCGGATTGGGAGGGCAAAGATAGGAAATTATTCGGTTTCTGACGCCGTCTCCTGTTTCTTGCCGAAGAAGCGCCAGTGGAAGATCAACAGGTAGATGGCGCCGCAGGTGATGCAGGCGTCGGCAAAGTTGAAAATCGGGCGGAAGAAGATGATGTGCCTGCCGCCCCAGATGGGAAACCAGGCGGGCAGGTCGGTGTCGATGATCGGGAAGTAGAACATATCCACCACCTTGCCGAACAGGAAGCCCGCGTAGCCGCCGCCATCGGGAAACATCGTGGCCGTCTGCGTAAGGGTACTCTCCGAGAAGATGAGCCCGTAAAACAGTGAATCGATGATATTGCCCAGGGCTCCGCACAAAATGGCGGAGAGGCCGATCAGCACACCCCACGGAGTGGTGGGACGCTTGAGCAACTTGCGGATATAAAGGAAGATGACCACTACCAGTGCAACGCGGAAGACGCTGAGCAACAACTTGCCCACGGTGGCGCCGAACTGCATGCCGAACGCCATTCCGTTGTTCTCGACGAAGTAGATCTGGAACCAGTTACCCAGCACATGAATACTCTGCCCGAGCGTCATGTTGGTCTTGACCAGAATCTTGATGACCTGATCAATGACCAGCAGAAGGACGACAAGCAGAGTAATCTTCGTTCCGCGGGAGAGCTTCATCGGGCGGGAGTCTATTTGTATCCCTTTTCCTTAGCCTCGACGCTGAGGGTAGCGTGCGGCACCAGACGGAGACGCTCTTTGGGAATCAGTTTACCGGTGGCGCGGCAGATGCCGTAAGTCTTGTTCTCGATGCGGCCCAGCGCAGCCTCGAGGTTCTGGATCAGTTTGTACTGACGGGATGCCAGTTGGCCGATCTCCTCTTTGGATAGCGAGGAAGCACCCTCTTCCAGTACTTTAAAAGTGGGAGAGGTATCCTCGGTGTCCTTGCTGGTGCTATGGTTAACCATCCCCTTGAGCATATCATACTCTTTGCGGGCGGCGTCGAGCTTTTCAAGAATCAGGGCCTTGAACTCCTGGAGTTCCTCATCGCTGTAGCGAACCTTCTCGGCGGTAGTAACTTTCTTTGCCATAATTCTTTGTCGTTTATTTCTTACAAAGCTAATAATTAATTCTCAAACAAACTACAATCTCGCGACGGAAATCTTGAGCGTGCCATCGTCCCATTCCACCTCGGTGCCGTCAAAATCGGCCGCCGGTGCGAACGAGAGCGATTCGGTGAGGGTCTGCTCGCAAAGATATTTTCCGTAGGAGGCGAGCGCCTCTTCAATCTCGGCAGACTGCGCGATCACCACGCGGATGCGGTCGGTCACCTCGAATCCACTCTCCTTGCGGAGATTCTGGATACGGTTGATCAACTCGCGGGCGATACCTTCACGGCGCAGGTCGTCGGTGAGGGTCACGTCGAGCGCGACGGTCAGGCGGCCTTCGGAAGCCACGAGCCAGCCCGGCATATCCTCGGAGTGGATCTCATAGTCGGCCGTTTCCAGCGCCACAGGTCCGGAGGGCAGCTCCAAGGTATAGTCCCCTGCCCGCTCGATAGCGCTGATCGTAGGCTGATCCATTGTAGCGAAGGCGGCGGCAATCTCTTTCATCTGCTTGCCATACTTCTTGCCGAGGGTCTTGAAGTTCGGCTTAATCTTCTTGGTAATCAGGCCGGTGGTATCGTGGATATATTCTGCTTCCTTGACATTGACTTCCGTCAGAATCAGCGGCTCCACCTTTTCAATCTGGGCCTGCAGCGAAGGATCGATCACCGGAATGATCATTTTGGCCAGCGGCTGACGGACCTTGATGTTGACCTTGCGGCGGAGCGCCAGCACCATCGAGGTAGCCTGCTGCGCGAGAGCCATCCGCTCCTCGAGCGCCGTATCGATTTCCGCCTCGCAGCATTCGGGCATCTGCTCGAAATGCACGGATTCGGCACCCGGGACGAGGTCGCACCAGAGGCGATCCATGTAGAAGGGAGCGATCGGAGCTGCCAGCAGCGCCACGGTCCGCAGCGCGCGGTAGAGGGTCTGGTAGGCCACCCGTTTGTCGGGGGTCAGGCCGCCGCCCCAGAAACGCTTGCGGTTCAGACGGACGTACCAGTTGGAGAGATCGTCGCAGACGAAGTCCTGAATCAGACGGCCGGCTAGCGTGATATCGAAGTCCGCGTACGCGGCGTCCACCTTCTTCACGAGGGTATTGAGCAGCGAGACGAGCCAGCGGTCAATCTCCTGACGACCGGCGGAATCGGCCTGCGGAGCGGCCGGATCGAACCCGTCCACATTCGCATAGAGGGCGAAGAAGGAGTAGGTATTATAGAGCGTACCGAAGAACTTGCGCTGGACCTCCGCCACGCCGGCCTCGTCGAACTTCAGGTTGTCCCAGGGCTGGGCATTGGTAAGCATGTACCAGCGGAGCGCATCGGCGCCGTAGGTATCGATCGTCTTGAAAGGATCCACCGCATTGCCCAGACGCTTGGACATCTTGTTGCCCTCCTTGTCGAGCACCAAGCCATTGGAAATGACCGTCTTGTAGGCGCAGGTATCCGAGACCATCGTGTGCACGGCATGCAGCGTATAGAACCATCCGCGGGTCTGGTCGACGCCCTCGGCAATGAAGTCAGCCGTCTGGCCGAAGTTGGGTTTGCCGAGCTCGGAGAGACCCTCCTGGGCATACGGCATGGCGCCGGAATCGAACCAGACGTCGATCAGGTCGCTTTCGCGGACCATTTTTTTGCCGTCTTCCGAAACCAGGAAAATGTTATCCACGTAGGGCCGGTGCAGATCCACGCGGTCGTAGTTCTCTTTGGAATAGTCGCCCGGGACGAAACCGGCCTTGCGCAGCGGGTTCTCCGCCATCACGCCGGCAGCCACGGAGCGATCCAGCTCTTTGTAAAGCTCTTCGAGCGATCCGATGCTCTTCTCCTGCTTGCCGTCTTCCGTGCGCCAGATGGGCAGCGGGGTGCCCCAGTAGCGGCTGCGCGAAAGGTTCCAGTCCTGGATATTCTCCAGCCATTTGCCGAAGCGGCCGGTACCGGTGGATTCAGGCTTCCAGTTGATGGTCTTGTTGAGCGCGACCATCCGATCCTGCACGGCGGTGGTGCGGATGAACCACGAATCCAGAGGATAGTAGAGCACCGGTTTGTCGGTACGCCAGCAGTGCGGGTAGTTGTGCACGTGCTTCTCAATGCGGAAGGCGATGCCTGCCTGCTTGAGCTCCATGCAGATATCGATATCGAGCGTAGGAGCGTCGGGAGCGAGGGTATCGTCGTAGGCATTCTTGACGAAGCGGCCTGCAAACGGGCCGTAGAGGGGCACGTCCACCCGCTCCGCGACGAACTTTGGATCGAGGTCCTCGATGCGGTAGAGCTTACCGGTGCGGTCCACCATGGCCTGGCGGTTACCCGCGCGGTCAATCACCTGCATCGGCGGGATGCCGGCAGCCTTGGCCACCTTGTCGTCGTCTGCACCGAAGGTAGGAGCGATATGGACGATACCGGTACCGTCTTCCGTGGTGACATAATCGCCGGGGATGACGCGGAAGGCGTCCCCGTCGGGCTTCATCCAGGGAATCAGCTGCTTGTAGCGGATGCCGACCAGGGCGGTACCCTTGACGGGCGCACCGACCACGGTACCCGGGTTCTTATCGTTGAAATGAGCCTCCAGCAGCGGTTTGGCCACGATGTAGCGGGCCGGAGCCTTGGAATAGGGATTCACGCTGTCCACCGCCACATATTCGATGTTCGGGCCCACGCAGAGCGCCGTATTGGAAGGCAGGGTCCACGGGGTGGTGGTCCATGCCAGGATGTAGAGCGGACGGTCGGCGCCCTCGAAGAGGAACTCCGAAGCGGCGTCCCGAATCACCTCGAACTGCACGGTGACGGTGGTATCTTTCACGTCCCGGTAGCAGCCCGGCTGGTTCAACTCGTGGGAGCTCAAGCCCGTACCGGCAGCCGGCGAATAGGGCTGGATGGAGTAACCCTTGTACAGATAACCCTTGTCGTAAATCTTCTTGAGCAGGTACCAGAGGGTCTCGATATAGTGATTGTCGTAGGTGATGTACGGACGGTCCGTATCCACCCAGTATCCGATCTTCTCCGTCAGCGAGACCCACTCGGAGGTATATTTCATCACCTCTTCGCGGCAGGTCTGGTTGTATTCCTCTACGGAGATCTTCTTGCCGATATCCTCCTTGGTGATGCCGAGTTTCTTCTCGACGCCCAGCTCCACAGGCAGGCCGTGGGTGTCCCAACCGGCACGACGGTCCACGAAATAACCCTTCTGCGTCTTGTAGCGGCAGATGGCGTCTTTGATGGAACGTGCCATTACGTGATGGATGCCCGGCATGCCGTTTGCGGAGGGCGGACCCTCGAAAAAGACGAAGGAGGGCGAGCCCTGGCTCAGCTTCATCGACGTGCGGAAGGTATCCTTTGCCTTCCAGTTGGAGAGGACCTCTCGGTTGATGGTCACGAGATCCAGTTTTTTATACTCAGGAAAACTCATTTCAGTCGGGTTTCTGGTTTTTGCAAATAATAACTCGCAAAGATAGTATTTCTCACCGGAAACACAAGCCGGATGGCCTACATCATCGGGCCATTTCTTGCGATTTTTCATTTTTCTAAAAAAATGACGCTCTTTTTAAAAAAGCGCATTTTGACCAAAAACGATTGCCCCGTCGTAAATTGTCCGGGATGGTCACTACCTTGCCGAAAGTGTGCTTTCCTTTGCGGTGAAAACGCTCGAGACCATGACAAGCGACCGCAACATCCTTCCCCTCTCCGACCTCCGCGTCACCGCCGACGGACTCGCCCCTGAGATGGGCGCGCTGCGCAAGGGATGCTATGCCCTGCTGCTGATCCTGCTTGCGACGCTGGTCTCCCTCGCGCTTGCCTTTTATTTGTAAAAGCCATGAGAACCGCCATCAAACAACACGACCTCTCGGACTGCGGCGCCGCCGCACTCTGCTCTGTGGCAAGGTATTACGGCCTGGACATCCCCCTGACCGTGATTCGCGAAGCCTCGGGAACGGACCGCGCCGGCACGACGGTCAAAGGGTTGCTGGATGCATGCCGCGCGCTGGGCCTCACGGGACAGGCCTACAAGTCGCCCGACCGGGATGTGGAACCGCTGCGCAAACTGCACGTCCCTGCGATTCTCCACATGGTCGAGAAGAACGGTGACCTGCACTATGTGGTTCTCTTCAGAACGGGGGCGAAGCGCGTCCGCGTCATGGACCCCGCCCTCGGACGTCACCGCTCCCTTTCCTACGAGGCGCTCCGCAAACGCTGGAGCGGCTTCCTGATTGTCATTTCCCCGGATCCCGGCAGCACTATATCCCAACATCCGTCCCATCGGAACACTTCCTTTCTTGCACAGTACACCAACCTGATTCTCAGGGTAAAACAGGACTATCTGCGGTCCCTGCCGGGATCCTTCTTATGTGTCATCGCCGGCATCACGACGTCGCTCTTCCTGCAGCACATCGTGGATGTCGTCCTGCCAGGCGGAAATCTCCGGGAGCTGGCCGAAGTTTCGATCCTTCTGGCCCTGATCCTGGTCTGCTCCGCCCTTGTCGGTTACGGCAGTTCCCTCTTCTCGCTCCGGGCTGGCGTCCGAATGGATGGAACGCTGATTCTCAATTATCTGAAGCATCTGTTCAACCTGCCGGTGGGCTTTTTCCAGCGGCGGGGCGCAGGCGAACTGAATGCCCGCATCACGGATGCCTTCAAGGTCCGCAGCCTCCTCACCGAGGGGCTCACGGGCATCACCACAGGCCTGCTGCTGCTCATCGGCTCCTTCGCCCTGATGTTTACCTTCTGGTGGAAACTGGCCCTGATGACGATGGCCTTCGTACCGCTCTACATCCTGCTCTATCTGGCCGCCAGCCGCATCACCCGGAAACGCAACCGGGAACTGCTCGAGAGCGCCGCAGAGTTTGAACGCTGTTCCGTAGAGAGCATCTCCGCCATCCGCACCGTCAAATACTTCGGGCGCGGCAATACGGGATACGGTGACCTGCAGCACGCCTTTGCCAACATGAACTGGAAAATGTATCGCTCCGGGCTCAGTCTGGGCCGCTTCTCACTATCCGCAGATTTACTTGCAAAGTTAATGACCCTTTCACTCCTTTCACTAGGCTCATTCTATGTGTTCCGGGGCGATCTTTCCACCGGTGAACTGGTCTCCTTCTATGCCCTTTCGGCGTGGTTCGCCACCCCGCTGGGGGAACTGGTGGCCATCTGCAACCGCCTCAACGAATCCAACATATCGCTGGAGAGGCTGCAGGATATCACGCTGCTCGACGGGGAGCCCGAGGGCGGACTGGAAACGCCGCTGGGGGAATCGTGGGACCTGCGTTTCGAGGACGTCACCTTTGGCTATCCGGGCTGCAACCCGGTGCTGGAGCACTTCGACGCCACCTTTCCCCGGGGCACGCTGACCGCCGTCACGGGCGAGAGCGGATGCGGGAAGAGCACGCTGGCAGCACTGCTGATGCGGGACTATTCCCTTTCGGGCGGACATATCCTGCTGGGCCAGACCGACATCGCGCTGATAGACCTGCAGCGCTGGAGAGAATATATATCGATCGTACCCCAGGAGCCGGGGCTGCTGAGCTGCTCCATCCTGGACAATATAACCGGAGGGGACAAGGAACCCGATCTGCGCAAAGTCGGGGCGATCCTGGAAGAATTGAAGATGGGATCATTCATCTCATCGCTTCCCCTGGGCATCCTGACCCCGGCCGGTGAACACGGAAGTCTGCTTTCAGGCGGACAGAAACAACGGATTGCACTGGCGCGGGCCCTCTACAGGGATCCCCAGATCCTGATTCTCGACGAGGCGACAGCCGCGCTCGATGAGGTCTCGCAACAGTGCATCCTGGGCAAGGCGGCCGCACTGCGGAATGAAGGGAAAACCGTCATCATGATCACCCACCGAAGGGACAATATCGCTATTGCGGACAGGGTGTTGGAGATGCGTCACGGAATGCATGAAAAAGTGAGTGCGCGCTCATAGGGCCGTTTCCGCACGCCCCTCAGTAAGTTGCGGAAAACCTAAAATTAGTCAATATGGAAGAAAACTTGTTGTTGGAAACAGGATGGCGGGAGATGGATTCTTCCGAACTCATCCTGCGTGGAGGCGCATCGGGCATATGGGCCGATGTCTTTAACAAAGCCAAATCGCTGATCAACTTTATTGCCGATTACATCCCGAAGCTCGTCAAGGGATTTCTGGATGGATTCGCGCTTAAAATCTTTTAGGAGGAGCACGCTATGAAACAGGACGTTCTTTCGCTCGCACTGGTGCCGATGGGCGCCGACGAGCTGTGCGCCGTTCGCGGCGGCGTGGACAAGCATGCCCAGGAGGCCCTTTGGATGGTAGGCTACGTGATCGGTATCATCGCAAAGGTCTTTACCTCGCTCTTCTCCCTCATCAAAGGCTTTTAAGCATTTACTACCATGACACTGGGAATAGTTCTGGCGGTTCTGGTGGCCGCCGTCCCCGAATGGACGCTGGAAGGCTGTATCGAGCGCGGCCTGCAGGAGGGCGTCAGTCTGCAACGTCAGGAGCTTCTGCTCCGTCAGCGCCGCAGCGACGAACGTCTGGCCCTGTTGGACGGTCTGCCGGAAATCAGCCTGCGCACGGGGTGCGACTTTGGTTGGGGCCGCACCGTGGACATGCAGGAACTGATGATCGTAGACCACCGGCTTAACTTTTCGAACAGCTGGTCCGTGGGGGCCTCCCTCTCTTCCTCCCGCGTGGTTTCCACCCTGTTGGAGCAACGTGAGAAACGCTATCTCCGCGAGGAGGCGGCCGCAGGGCGGGAAGCGATGGAGACCGGACTGAAAATCGCCATTACCGAAGCCTATCTGGAACTGCTGCTGGCCGACAAAAACTATGAAAACGCCTGTACCGGTTACGAGAGCATTCTGGCCCAGCGGGAACGGACTGAAAAAGAGGTCCTCTCCGGGCGGCTCTCCTACCGCTCGCTGGCGGAAATCGAGGCCCGGAGCGCCACGGAAAAGGCTGCAGTGGCCAGCGCCCGCGGAAACCGGCGCACCGCCGCCATGAACTTATCCCGTTACCTGAATCTGCCGCCGGAGGAGGAGCTCACGGTTGCTCCTCCGGCCGAAGATTCGCTGCCGGAACCCTGGCCCATGCCTTCGGCCGGCGATATCGCCCGCTACGTGGCCACCCACCCCCGCATCCGGCAGGCGGAAGCCTCGCTGGGAACCGGACAGGTAGCGCTCAGGAAGGAGCGTGCCTCCCTCCTGCCCGATCTGACGGTAGCCGGAGGGTACGGCACCTACTACAGCAACGCCAGCCGGGTGACCTGGTACAATCAGCTGACCGGCAACGGAAACCCGTCGCTCGGCGTCACCCTTACCATTCCGCTGCCCGGCGGACAATCTTTTACGCGGCTGCGACAGCGCTCCTCGGCAGTATCGCAGCAAGCGTGTGAAATCGAAGAACTCCGGCAGGAACTTGAGTCCGAGATGCTCTCCTCGCTGCTGAACGCCATCAACTGTTACGAGAGCTGTCTCGCCGCGGAGGAGAACATGAAGGCACTGGGGACGGCTTTCCGGGCAAACGAAGCCCGCTTTGAAAACGGTGCCATTTCCAGCAGTGAATACCTGATTTCGCGGACCAACTGGCAAAAGGCGGTCGGTGCCTACTGGCAGGCCCGCTATCGCTATTTGTTCCAACTGAAAATCATTAGTTTACGAAAGATTCCCGTACAGGAAGGAGGCGCCCAATGAACCCCACATCCAAGAAGTGGGCCCGCCGGGCGCTCATCGCCGGCGGCGTCCTGATCCTGCTCCTGCTGGCTACCGGCCACAGGAACGGCAAACAGCCAGAGGTGGAGGTCATGACGGTCACCTCCGGCGATCTGGTGGAGACCATCTCGGCGAGCGGCAAACTGAGGCCCGTCACTGAAATAGCCGTTTCACCGGACGTTTCGGGCGAGATCGTGGAACTCAACTTCCGCGAAGGCGACCGTGTGCGCAAAGGAGATATTCTACTGAAAATCAAGCAAGACCTGTATCTGTCCATCGTAGAGAAAGCCGAGGCGGCGCTGGGGTCGCTCCGGGCGGAATACAACCGCCAGCAGGCAGCGGCTCGGCAGTCGGCCACCGCCCTCACGCGCGCCAAATCGCTCTTTGCACAGCAGGCCATCTCCGCCTCCGAACTGGAAGCCGCACAGGCGGAGTATGAGATGATGAACGGACAGCTGAATGCCGCGCGGTGGAACGTGCGCAGCGGGGAGGCCTCCCTGAAAGAGGCGCGGGAGAACCTCACCAAAACCGTGATCCGCGCCCCGATGGAGGGCACCGTCTCGCGCATGAACGTGGCGCTCGGCGAACGGGTGGTCGGCACCTCCCAGATGGCCGGCACGGAGCTGCTGCGAATCGCCGACTTCAGCCGGATGGAGGTAGTGACCGACGTGGGGGAAAACGAGGTGGTCCGGATTGCGCCGGGCGACAGCGTTTCACTCTCCCTGGATGCCTATCCGCGCCTGACTTTCAGCGGATTGGTGACGCAAATCGCAAATTCCTCGAAATTCGTTGCTGCAGGAATCGGCCAAGTTGCTAACTTTGAAGTCCGGATAGCGGTGCAGCCGTCCTCCTACCAGACGCTGCTGCAGGACGATCCGACCCCGCTCAAACCCGGGATGTCGGCCGTCGCCTCGATCATCACGCGCTCCAGACGGGATGTCATTACCATCCCCCTGCAGAGCGTTTTTCTCCGGGGCAGGCGTGAAGCCGTCTGGAGCGTCAGCGACGCGGGCACCGTTACCGCCAAAGAGATTGAAACCGGGATTCAGGATCTCACCCGCATAGAAGTCCGCTCCGGACTGGCCATCGGCGAAAGCATTGTCTGCGCCCCCTATCAGGCCATCACCCAGACGCTGACAGAAGGCTGCAGAGTAAAGGTTCTGTCCGGACCGAAACGCTAAAAGAAAGACGATGGAAAAACCTCGCATCCTGATGATTGAAACGAGCACCGACAACTGTTCGGTGGCCCTTTGCGAAGGAGCCGCGCTCCTGGCCGAACGCCATACCGACGCCCCCAAAAGCCAGTCTTCCCTGCTCGCCCCCTTTGTGGAGGAGGTGCTGAAGGAGGCCGGCCTGAAGGCTAGCGAGTGTGATGCGGTCGCCGTCAGTGAGGGGCCGGGCTCCTATACCGGCCTGCGCGTGGGCGTCTCCACCGCCAAGGGGGTCTGTTTCGGGGCGGGCATTCCGTTGCTGGCGGTTGGCACGCTGCGCATTCTGGCCGAGATGGGCCGCGGAAAGGCGGATTTCATTGTCCCGATGCTCGATGCCCGCCGCATGGAGGTCTATAGCGCCGTTTTCGATGGAAAGACGCTGGCGCAGCAGACGGAAACCGAGGCCATGATCCTGGATGCGGACAGCTATCCCGGCCTGCTCGCACGCGGCACGGTGCTCTTTATCGGCAACGGCGTGGAGAAGTTTGCGCCGCTGGTTGCATCGCCCAATGCCACCTTCCAACCGTGCTGTCCGGAGGCCACCGCCATGGCGGCCCCCGCGCTGGAGGCATGGCAAAAAAAAGAGTTCAAAGACGTTGCGTACTTTGAACCCTTCTATCTCAAGGAGTTTGTTGCCGGAATCAGCAAGAAGGCCGTACTCTAGAGGCTGCGGCGAATCAGCGATTCGAGCGCTGCGGCGTCGTACACATCCTTTCCTACGATATCGCCCTTACGGTCAATGACAAAGAGCGTGGGCAACTGCGTGACGTTGTAAGCCGAGATGGCGCGGGAATTCCGTCCGTTGCCGTCGTTCACGCTGATCCAGGGAATATTCTGGCTGCGGACCACCGTTGCCCAAACAGCCTTGTCCACATCAAGCGCGACCTGGTAGATTTCCAGACCGCGGTCGTGGTACTTGGTGTAGAGATCAGCCAGCGTATGGTTGAACATCTTGGGGCCGTCAAGCGATACGCTCCAGAAGGAGAGGATGATCACCGAACCGGACAGATCGGAGAGTTTGCGCTCCTGACCCTCGATATCGGGCATCGTCAGATCGGGGAAGGAGATGGTCTCCACGCTGTTCAGCTTGTTGTTGAGATCCATCAGGCTCTCGCGGGAACGGATCTCTTCCGGCAGGGCCAGCACATACTCCGAATTGGGATAAACCATCTGGATGGAATCATACACCTGCTTGATAACCAGTACATCCGTCAGCTCACCGAAGACCGGAAGATTGTCGTTGAACTTCTGGAAGAAGAGGGCGGCGGAGGTGATGGATTTCGGATGGGTGAGCACGTGAGACAGCGCAAAACGCTTGTAGTCCACGTAGACCCGGCCGATATCGGAACGCAGTTCCTTGGCGGTGCGCTCGTCAGCCGCCAGATTCAGGGCATCGGCACAGACCCCCATCTTGTAGCCGGCCAGACGGAATTCGTCGTTGACATGCTTGAGCAGGCTGCTCTCTTCGGAACCCTCCACGGTGTAGTCACCGTCGGCCTGCAGATTGACGCGAACCGCATCGCCCGGTAGGAGCACCAGCGAAGCCAGCGTCACGCTGCCGTCCGAAAGATGGCAGAAGACGGGCGCGCCCTTCTTCACCGCCACTTTACCACGGAAGTCGCCTTTGGCGTCGATCTTCAGGGTATCAAGCGTAGAGAGCTGATTGGCAACCACTTTCTGCAGCAGCAGGGTGGTATCGGAAAGATCCTCGCTATGGCCTTCGATGCGGGCCGGATGGGTCTGGCTGCAGGCCGCAAAGGCGAGCAGCGCGAGGAGCAGCAGTGCACTCTTTTTCATAGCCGTTATTCTTTGTCAAATTCCCGGGCGATGGCAGCGGCGATTTCCGTGAAGCGTTCGCTCTTGAGCTGCAGCTTTTCCTTGCGGAAATCCAGATCCGATTCGCTCTGCAGGGGAACCAGGTGGATATGTGCGTGGGGCACCTCCATGCCAAGGACCGCTACGCCGATCCGCTTGCAGGGCAGCGCCGCTTTTTGCGCGCGGGCCACCTTGGCGGCGAACTCCCAGAGGCCCTTGTAGGTATCTGCGTCGAGATCAAAGAGATAGTCTACCTCCTTCTTGGGGATGACCAGGGTGTGTCCTTCCGCCAGCGGGGCGATATCGAGGAACGCATAGTAGCGATCGCTCTCCGCCACTTTGTACGAAGGAATCTCGCCGGCGACGATGCGGGAAAAGATGGATGCCATAGCGGTTAGATGGAAATATTGAGGATTTCGAATTTCAGCAGTCCGGACGGAACCTGCACCTCGACGACATCCCCCTTCTTGCGGCCCAGCAGCGCCTTGCCGATGGGGGTGGCAGCGGCCAGTTTGCCCTCTTTGAAGTTGGCTTCACTCTCGCCAACCAGGGTGTATTCAACCACGGAGCCGTTGGCCAGATTCTTAATCTTGACCTTGTTCAGCATTGCCACGCAGTCGGTATTGATCTTGGATTCGTCGATAACACGGGCGTTTGCGACCATGTCCTGCAGTTTCGCGATTTTGAGTTCAAGAAGGCCCTGAGCCTCGCGGGCAGCGTCGTATTCCGCATTCTCGGAGAGGTCACCCTTGTCGCGTGCCTCAGCAATCTGTGCGGAGATAATGGGCCGCTGAGCGGTCAGTTTTGCCAGTTCGTCCCGCAGGTTGTCGAGACCTTCCTGTGTCACATAATGGATGTCAGCCATGTCTTGTCTTTAAATAAACGGATAAAAGGAGAAAGAATCCCGCAGGGGGACCCTTTCATCAATTCTAACTTAAATCTGCGACAAAGGTACGTAATTATTTTGATTGTCGCAACCGGATTATGTTCAATCCGTCCCGCAGGGGCAGGATGAAACTCTCCAGACGCGGGTCGGCCGCCACGGCCGCATTGAATTCCAGGATGCCGCGGGTCTGGCACTTCTCCTTGGAACTGTCGTCGCAGACCTTGCCGCCCCAGAGCACGTTGTCGGCCACCAGCCAGCCTCCTTCGCGCAAGCAGCGCACGACGAGCGGCAGGAACTCGGGATAGGCCCGCTTGTTGGCATCCAGGTAGACCAGGTCGTAGCTTTGTTCGGGCAGCGTGGGCAGCATCTGCAGCGCATCGCAGAAGTGGAGGCGGATGCGGTCGCTCACCCCGGCGCGGGCAAACCCTTCGCGGATGAGATCCTCGAGTTCATCGTTGATTTCCAGCGCATCCAGCGTCCCCCCTTCCGGCAGGCCCGCAGCCAGGCAGATGGCCGAATAACCGGTAAAGGTGCCAATCTCCAGCACCCGCTGCGGACGGAGCATCTGCACCATCATGGTGAGCAGGCGTCCCACCTCCGGACCGCAGAGCATGTGCGGATAGTTGGTGCGCAGATGGGTCTGCCGCTCCAGCCAGCCGAGCGCTTCGGGCAGCGGTGCGGAAAAATCTTCAATATATTTTTCGAGATTGTTCATAAGTCCGCCGCAAAGTTAGAGATTTTTCCTACTTTTGTATGCTTAAGGCAGCATCACTATGGCACAGTTCATCGTCTCCGCACGCAAATACCGGCCGAACAGTTTCGGCGCCCTGATCGGACAGGAAAACATTGCAACCACGCTCAAGAACGCCATCCTCCGCGAACAGCTGGCGCACGCCTACCTTTTCTGCGGACCGCGTGGCGTGGGCAAGACCAGTGCCGCCCGCATCTTTGCCAAGATCATCAACTGCGCCAACCCTTCCGCCGACATGGAGCCTTGCGGAGAGTGTGAAAGCTGCCGCGCCTTCGCCGAGGGCCGTTCCTACAACATCCACGAGCTGGATGCCGCCTCCAACAACTCGGTGGACGATATCCGCGCGCTGACAGACAAGGTGCGCATCCCACCCCAGATCGGCCGCTACAGCGTCTATATCATCGACGAGGTGCATATGCTCTCGCAGGCAGCCTTCAACGCCTTCCTCAAGACGCTGGAAGAGCCGCCGGCATACGCCATCTTTATCCTGGCCACCACGGAGAAGCACAAGATTCTCCCCACCATCCTCTCACGCTGCCAGACCTACGATTTCAACCGCATCACTATTGCGGGCATCGTGCAGAATCTCCGGCACATTGCTGAATGCGAGGGGATTACCATCAGTGAAGACGCCATGCACATCATCGCGCAGAAGGCCGACGGCGCCATGCGCGACGCCCTCACGCTCTTTGACCAGATGGTGGCTTTCTGCGGCAACGACATTACCTACGAGCAAGTGGTGAAGAACCTCAACGTGCTCGATTATGAATACTACTTCCGCCTGACGGATGCCTTCCGGCAGGGAGACAGCGCCACGGCCCTGAGGATCTTCGACGAGATTCTCTCGGCGGGATTCAATTCCCAGCACTTTATCGGCGGACTCTGCTCGCACTTCCGCGACCTGATCGTCTGCGCCCGCGGAGCGGCCGACACGCTGCTCGAACTGGCCCCGACGGTGGCCGAAGGCTACAAGGCCTGCGCCGCCGCCTGCGCCCCGGAATTCCTCTTCCAGGCCCTGGATATCGCCACCACGGCGGATGCACAGTACAAGCAGAGCGGCAATCCGCGCCTGCTGATCGAATTCGCGCTGATGAAGATCTGCCGGTTGAACGAACCGGTGGCCGCACCGCTCCGCCAGGAGTCTTCGCGCCCCACCGCCGCTCCGGCGCCCGCTCCGGCCCCTGCACCAGCACCTGCCCCTGCACCAGCACCCGCACCGAAACCCGTCGAGGCGCCGGCACCAAAGCCCGCAGAGGCCCCGCGCAAGCCTACCGGTCTCTCCATCAAAGATATGCTGCAGCAGGCCGTGGCCAACAACACTCCGGCGGCCAAGGCTGAGGCCAAACCGCTCGTGGAGGAAGAGGTCAACGCCGCCTGGCAGAAGATGGCCTCCAACCAGCCGCAGCCCCGTCTCTCCGCCGTGCTGGCCGCCAAGAATCCGGTCATTCACGCCAACGATCACCTGCTGATTTTCAGCGTAGCCAGCGAGGCCCAGAAAGATTGGATCGAGCATACCTGCCGGCAGAAACTGGAGGCCTTCCTGCGCGGCGAACTCGGCGACAAGGCGCTCCAACTGCGGTTCGAGGTGGACGAAAAAGCCGCCGTGCACGAAGAGAAAGTCCCCTACATGCAGTCGGACAAAGACCGCTACCTCCGCCAAACCTCCCCTGAATTCGTCGAGCTTCGCAAGGAGTTCGAACTCGAAGTAAAATAATCAGTTATGAAACTCAGCTGCAAAGACCTGGTCAAGAAATACGGAAAACGCACCGTTGTCAGGGGCGTCTCCATTGAAGTTGAACAAGGCGAAATCGTGGGCCTGCTCGGGCCGAACGGCGCCGGAAAGACCACCTCTTTCTATATGATTACCGGCCTGATCAAGCCCAACGACGGACAGATCTTCCTGGACGACGAAGAGATCACCCATCTGCCGATGTACCGCCGCGCCCAGAAGGGCGTGGGATATCTGGCGCAGGAGGCGTCGGTCTTTCGCACAATGAGCGTACAGGATAACATCCTCTCTGTAATGGAAATGGCTGGTTTTGAGAAGAATTACCGCCTGGAACGACTCGAGTCGCTGATTGACGAATTCGGTCTGCACAAGGTTCGCAAGAGCCTGGGTATCCAGCTCTCCGGCGGTGAGCGCCGCCGTTGCGAGATTGCCCGCGCGCTGGCCATCAACCCCAAGTTCATCCTGCTGGACGAACCCTTCGCCGGGGTGGACCCGATTGCGGTGGAGGATATCCAGCACATCATTGCCAAGCTCAAGACCAAGAACATCGGGATCATCATCACCGACCACAACGTCCACGAGACCCTGGCCATCACCGACCGGGCCTACCTGCTCTACGAGGGCAGCATTCTGGAGAGCGGTACCGCCGAACAGCTGGCCGCCAATCCAGAGGTCCGCAAGAAATACCTGGGACAGAACTTCGAACTCCGCAAAGCCGTCCTGCACGAACGGGCGGAGTAACCTTTCTTACATTAGAGACACTTCTCCGCAGGAGCCAGCGGGTGCTCGCCAACCGTGAGCACGGGCGGCAGCTGCGCTACCTTGAAGGCAGCGCCGGCCTTGACGCGGACAATGCGGTCTACCAGCGCCGGATCCGAACCGGAGGCAATCACCTCGTCGGCCGGAAGGCCCTCTTCGTGGAGCGCGTGGAGCACCGGATCCAGCACACCGTAGGGCGGCAGCGAATCGGTATCCTTCTGGTTCGGCTTCAGCTCGGCAGAAGGCTCCTTGGAGATGGAGTGCTCGGGGATGATGCGTTTGCCACCGGCGTTGATGTGGTTGGCCAGTTCGTAAACCTGCAGTTTGTAGAGGTCCGCCAGCACCATCATCGCACCGCACAAATCGCCGTAGAGCGTGCCGTAGCCCATAAAGAGTTCACTCTTGTTGGAGGTATTGAGCAGCAGCGCGTCGTAGCGGTTGGCGTAGGTCATCACGATGGTTCCGCGGATGCGGGCCTGCAGGTTCTCCTGCGCTACGAACCACTCTCCGATCGAAAAATAGCCCGTCATTTCACGCATGAAGGCGGCATAGATTTTCTCAATGGGAATGATGTCGTAACGGCCGCCCACGTTGTTCACCAGCTCCACGGAGTCGGAGACCGAGTGGATGGAGGAGTATTCGGAAGGCATCAGGATACCGCGGACATTCTTCACGCCCAGCGCCTCAACCGCCAGGGCATAGACCACGGCGGAGTCGATACCGCCGGAGAGGCCTACCACGGCCTAGGTTTTGTTGCAGGATGAGAAATACTTGCCAATCTTGTCCACAAGGATTTTGTGGACTTTTTCGATGGGAATGGAGGGTTCGAGGATCATAACTAGCTGCGAATGAAGAGGTCGCTGACCGGTTCGTTATGGTAGATACGGTCGATTACGGCTGCGAAGAGGCCGGTCATCGAAAGTACGGTAAACTTGGAATTGTCCTTGTCCTTCTGGAGAGGAACGGTGTCGGCCACGATGAACTCCTTGATGGCGGAGTTGTTGATGCGGTCGTAAGCAGGACCCGAGAGGATGGCGTGGGTGCAGACGGCCCTCACGCTGCGGGCACCGCGGGAGATGAGCACGTCGGCGCACTTGGTGATGGTGCCGGCGGTATCTACCATGTCATCCACAATCACCACATCCTTACCCTCGATATCGCCGATAGCGGTCATGCTGCCCACCACGTTGGCCTTGGTGCGGTCCTTATGGCAGATGATGAGGGAGGCGTTGAGGTTGCGGGCATAGACATTGGCCTTCTTGGCACCGCCCATATCCGGCGAAGCGATGGCCAGATCCTGGAGGTTCAGACTCTTGATATAAGGAATGAAGATGGAGCTCGCCCAAAGGTGGTCGACCGGAATGTCAAAGAAACCCTGGATCTGTGCGGCGTGGAGCTCGCAGGTCATCACGCGGTCACAGCCGGCGGCGGTCAACATGTTGGCTACCAGTTTGGAAGCAATGGAGACACGCGGGCGGTCCTTGCGGTCCTGGCGTGCCCAGCCGAAGTACGGAATCACAGCAATCACCTTGTAGGCGGAAGCACGACGGGCTGCATCGATCATCAGCAGCAGTTCAAAGAGGTTGTCAGCCGGCGGGTTGGTGCCCTGGACAATAAACACGGTGGCACCGCGGACGCTCTCGATGTACTGGGGCTGGAATTCCCCGTCGCTGAAAACGGTCAGTTCGGATTCGCCTACCTTCACGCCGAGTTTTTCCGCGATTTTCTCTGCGAAGGGGAGTGCGCCCCGGCAGGCAAAGATCTTCAATCGATGATCGTACTGTTCCAAACGATGATGATTCTGTTCCATAGGTTTCTGAGAATTATAGAGTTTTAAGAATGGTTCCGATGTAATTCAGGATCTCCTCGCGGCCCGTCTTCTCTTTGGATGACGAGCGGAAGACCGGCGGCAGTTCCTCCCACTCTTCCAGCAGGGCCGCGTTGTTTTCCGAAATCTGCTTCTCCAGCGCATTGGTGCCGGATTTGTCGCACTTGGTATAAATGATGGCGAAGGGGATGCCGTTTTCTCCCAGCATCCGCATGAACTCGAGGTCTATCTTCTGCAGCGGCAGGCGGGAATCCAGCAACACGAAGAGCAGCACCAGTTCCTGCGAACCCAGCACGTAACCGCGAATCATTTCGGAGAGTTTTTCCCGGCCTTCGCGCCCCATCTTGGCATAGCCGTAGCCCGGCAGGTCCACCAGGTACCAGGCGTCGTTGATCAGGAAATGGTTGACCAGCCGCGTCTTACCCGGCTGCGAAGAGGTGTGCGCCAATTTGCCATGGGCACAGAGACAGTTGATCAAGGAAGATTTGCCCACGTTGGAGCGGCCGATAAAGGCGAACTCGGGGTGACGGGCGACAGGCCGCCCGGTGAGCTCTTGGCTGCTTCCGGCAAAGACGGCACTGCGAATTTCCATCATGTTGACCCCCGTTTTTAGACAGGGCAAAGATAGAAATTATATCTTGAATTTCCGCGCAGCGGAAAGGTCTTTCTTCAACTGTTTTTTCAACGCTTCGAGCGAATCAAATTTCCGCTCGTCGCGCAGACGGGAGATGAACTCGATCCGGAGGTCCAGACCATAAATCTCTTCGTCATAATCCAGGATGTGGGTCTCCACGATCTGGCCGCGGCCGTCCGCCAGCGTGGGACGGGTACCTATGTTGCAGATTCCCAGATGGGTTTTACCCAGCACGGTAACGCTCACCACATAGACGCCACAGGCCGGGATCAACTTCAGCGGCTCGTAGAGCGAGAGGTTGGCCGTAGGGAAGCCGATCGTGCGACCGATCCGGTTGCCCGCCACCACCACGCCGTCCAGCGCATAGCGATACCCCAGCAGGCTGCCGCCCAGCACCACGTCGCCCTGGGAAAGAATGTCGCGGATCATGGTGGAACTCACGGCACGGCCGGAGGCGGAGATGCTGTCGGAGACCGGAACCGGAACGATGCCGCACAGGCGGACAATCCGGTCGCGCTGCTCGACGTCGCGAACATCGTCGCTGCCCAGATGGTGGTCATAGCCCAGCACGAGGTGCGTAACGCCGTATTTCCCAATCAGGTAGCGGCTCAGAAACTCGCTCGCCGTCAGGTTGCTGAAATCGCGGGTAAAGGGCAATACCACGAACTCATCCACGCCCAGGGCCAAGCACCGCTGGCGTTTCTCCTCCAGGGAGGTGAGCAGGCGCAGTTTGTCCGCATCCAGCTGGAGCACATTGCGGGGATGGGGCCAGAAAGTGACGACCAGACTCTTGCCATCCGCCTCGCGGGCCATGGCCACGGCCTTGTCAATCACCATGCGGTGTCCGCTGTGGACGCCGTCGAAGAAACCGGTTGCTGCTACGATCATTGCTTGTCCTCCTTCAATAGTTCATCCATCTTTTCACGGTCGCCGCGGAGATACTCCCTGCACCAGGCAAGGAGTTCCAGCGCTTTGCGCACATCGGCCGCGACGGCGGAAAGGTCCCGCTTGGGATCCTCGATGGCCGTCACCAGCTTCTCCAGCGAGGCGAAGACTTCTTCGTAAGTTTTCTGCTCTTTCATATCTATTTTGTTTTCAATTCTTGGGATGTAACCGTGGCCTCCACCGTGCCGTCGCCGAAGAGGGCGCTCAGGCGATCGCCCGGCCGAAAAACGGCGGCGCTGGTGGCGCGGACGCCGTCGCGCAGGATGAGCGATCCGCCCCGGGCGAGCTGCGCCTCTGGATCTGCCGCCGCAATGCGCAGGGCCAAGGTCTCCAACCGCTTCTCCTCCATCGTATAGCGGAGAGTCAGGGCGCTCCGGATACGGAGCAGCTGGGCCTCCAGCTGCGCCTCGCTGCGCGCGACTTTGGATTCGAGGGCCAGCCGCAGGCGCTGCGCGAGCGACGAGAGTTCGTAATCAGCGGCGGCGAACAGGTCGATGATGTAATCCGCCAGAGCGGTCGGGGTCTTGACGCAGGTATGGGCCACGTCGTCGATGATATGGTGGTCGTGGTCGTGACCGATGCCCGTCAGGACCGGCAGCGGGAACTGCGCCACGTTGACCGCCAGTTCATAGTCGTCAAAGCAGACCAGGTCCGAGGCCCCGCCTCCGCCGCGCAGGATCAGCAACGCATCGAACTCCCGCTCGCGCGCCGCCACGGCATCCATCGCCGCAATCATGCTCGCGGGGGCGTCACTCCCCTGCATCGTGGCCTGGAAGAGGACCGTCGTGAACTTGAAGCCGTACTCGTTGTCGTGCAGGTGGTGGCGGAAATCGCGCCAGCCGGCCGCCGTCTCGCTGGTAATCACCGCAAAGCGGCGCGGGAGGGCGGGCAGCGGCAACTGCGCGTTCAGATCCAGCATTCCCTCCTGCTCCAGCCTCAGCAGCGTCTGGCGGCGGGCCGCCTCCAGTTCGCCCAGCGTGAATGCGGGATCGATATCGGTAATGATCAGGGAGAGGCCGTAGAGCTCGGAGTACTGCACTTGCGAGAGCACCAGAATCTTCATTCCGGCTTCCAGCGGTGAACCGGTTTCGCGCTCAAAGTAAGGACCCACGAGGCGCCAGGATGAAGCCCAGACGATCGCCGAGGCCTTTGCGCGCAGGGCACCGTCACCCTCCGCCTTTTCCACCAGCGTCAGATAGCAGTGACCGGCCGGATTCAGCTTGCATTCGCCGATCTCCGCACGCACCCAGAACTTCCCGGCAAAACGCTCTGCCAGAGCGCCCTGGATGCGATGCTGCAACTCATACAGCCCGATGCTTTCCTTCGCCTCGTCTTTCATACCGACAAAAGTAGCAAAAAATCGTGCTGTTGATAACTGGCGGGGAAGCTGTGGATAAAATGTGGAAAGAAATGGAAGAAGATGGAAGAAAATGGAAGATTAATCCGTACCTTTGCAGTCGAATAAATTCCGAAAGAATCTACGATGGTAACGTTTATCGGCGAATACAAGGCAAAAGTGGACGATCGGGGACGAATCGTGTTCCCGGCCGCCTTCAAGGCAGCCATGGGCCCGGGTGCAGACCTGCGGTTCGTTGTCAAGGCCTCGCTGTTCACCGGTAGCCTGGAGATGTACTCCTACGCAGAGTGGGAGGTGGAGGCCGCCGCCGTCAAGGCCAAGCTGAACTTCTTCAACCCCGAACACGACCGCTTCTGGCGGGAGTATATGCGCGGAACGGCCATCGTGGAACCGGATGACAAACTGGGCCGTATCCTGATCCCGAAGGCGCTTCTGGAGCAGGCAGGCGTCACATCCGGAACAGAAGTAGTATTCTCGGGCAACAATCACAAGATCGAAATCTGGCCGAAGGATCACTACGAGGCCCAGAAATTAGAACGTAACGCATTCGTCGCCCTTGCCGAGAAGATTCTCGGATAAAACAGGGAGGACGAGATGAGCGCTTACCATATCCCCGTACTACTGGAAGAGAGCATCGAGGCGCTGGCCATCAAGCCGGGCGGCGTCTATGTGGATGCAACCTTCGGCGGCGGGGGACACAGCCGCGCCATCCTCGGAAAGCTGGGGCCGACGGGACAGCTGATTGCCTTCGATAAAGACGCAGACGCCCTCGCCAACGCCCCGCAAGACAAGCGGCTCATCCTTGTGCACAACAACTTTCGTTTTGTGCACAATTTTGTGAAATTTCATGGCTATCCGCAGGTGGACGGCATCCTGGCCGACCTGGGCGTCTCCTCGCATCAGTTCGACACGGGCGAGCGGGGATTCTCCTTCCGGTTCGACGCCCCGCTGGACATGCGGATGAACCAGGCAGCCGCCCGGACGGCGGCCGACGTGGTGACCGAAGCCGAGGAGGCCGACCTGGAGCGCATCATGCGTCTGTACGGCGAGGTGGAGAACAGCCGTCGGGCAGCCGCTCTGATTGTCAAGGCCCGTGAAAGCGCACCGCTGCGCACCACGGGCGACCTGAGCCGGGCGCTGGAGAGCATCCTTCCCAAACTGGCCGAGCACAAGTATCTCGCAAAGGTCTTCCAGGCCCTGCGCATCGAGGTAAACGGCGAACTGGATGACCTGGAGGGTTTCCTGCAAGGCGCCATCAAGAGCCTGAAGGGCGACGGACGGATTGCCGTCATTACCTACCACTCGCTGGAAGACCGGCTGGTCAAGAACTATTTCAAGGCGGGAAACGCGCAGGGCGAGATTGTCCGCGACCTGATGGGTCGGGGCAGCGCACCGCTTGAGAACGTAGCGCGCAAGCCCATCCTTCCCCGGGAGGAGGAGATTGCCGGCAACACCCGCGCACGCAGCGCCAAACTCCGCGTCGCCAGACGCGTCAACGCATAAATGACAAGGAAGATGGGAAAGGCAAGAAACTTCACGAAGAACCTCACGCGACGGTTTATCAACTTCTTCAGCGGAGACTTCATCATCACGCGCGGACTGGACCGCCATATCTGGTTCGCCGTTTACATCTTCGTGCTCTTCAGCATCCTCATCACCTGGAGTCTGACGGTGGAAAGCGCCCTGGTCAAGGTCCGCAAGAACGAAAAGACCATCGAGGCTCTCAACATCGCCAAGGACCAGCGGGCCATCGAACTGCTCAGTATCGACCGCCGCAGCACGCTCGAGGAGCTCCTGCGCAAGAATCATTCAACCCTCAAGGCGCCCGAAACGCCGGCAACCATTCTGGAAGAAAAGTAACGGACTATGCGGGCGAATATCATCAAAGTCGGAATCTGCTTCGGAATCTTCGTGATCGGGTGTCTCGCCGCGGTCCTGCGGATCGTGGACTTCCAGCTGATCCACCGCCCGGACCCCGCCGAGTGGACCGTGCAGACCTCCGGTGAGGAGCCGATCGCCTGCAAGCGCGGCAGCATCCTGGCCACGGACGGCCGCTACCTGGCCTTCTCCATTCCGGAGTACAAGGTGGTGATGGATTGCTGCCAGAGCGATTCGGCCAAGTTCGCCAAGGGGGTGGACAGCCTGGCCATGGGTCTGGCCGCCATCCTCAAGGACAAGCCGGCCAAGGAGTACCGCAAGATGCTGGTGGGCGACCGCAGGGCAGGCAAGCGTTACACCAAACTCACGCAGCGCTATGTGACCTATCAGGAGATGAAGGCCATCTGCGCGCTGCCCATCCTGCGCGACGGCCGCTTCGGCGGCGGCGTGATGACGGAGAGCTACGACCGGCGCCAGTATCCTTACGGGGAACTGGCCTTCCGCACGCTGGGCCACATCCGGGCCAACGAAACTTCTCAGGCGGGCATCGAGGGCAGCTGCGACTCCATCCTCAAGGGCACCGAGGGGATCCGCTACACCCGCAAGACCGAACACAACCAGTGGATTGAAGACACCGAGCATCCGCGCGTGGAACCGATTGACGGAATCGACGTGCGATCCACTATCGATATTGACATTCAGGATATTGCCGAGCGGGCCCTGCACCGCCAGCTGGCCAAGAGCGACGAGCTGGAGGCCGGCACCGTGATCGTGATGGAGACCGCCACCGGCCGCATCCGCGCCATGGCCAACCTGCGCAAGGAGGGCAAAGGCAAATACAAGGAGACCTACAACTACGCGATCGGACAGCTCGGCGAACCGGGTTCCGTCTTCAAACTGGCCACGCTCACCATCCTGTTGGATGAGGGCAAGGTGAAGCTGGAAGACGAGATGCCGGCCACCGTCAGTTTCCAGTGCGGAAGGGGTAAGCCGCTCGTCGACCACTATCTGGACAAGTACAAGACCATCTCCATCCTGCGCGGATTCGAGATTTCGTCCAACAACGTTTTCCGTATCCAGGCCTACAAGCACTACGGCTCCAACCCGGCCCACTACGTGGACAAGCTCAGCAAGGACCTGCACATCAACTATCGCTACGATTTTGACATCCGCGGCCTGCGCAACGCGCGCATCAAGCATCCGAACGACGGCACCTACTGGGCCGAAACCGACCTGCCGCAGATTGCGATGGGTTACACCGTGGAGGTCACCCCGCTGCATACCCTCAACTTCTACAACGCCATCGCCAACGGCGGCGTGATGGTGGCTCCGCGCCTGCTGGAAGAGTTCAGCAAGGACGGCGAGATTATCAAGGAGTTCCCGGTGGAAACCATCGGCCGCGTCTGCAAGAAAGAGACGGTCAAGGAGTTGCACCGCGCCATGCGCAGCGTGGTGGAGAACGGTACCGGTTACTACCAGTTCCGCGACTGCAAGGTGGCGGTGGCCGGAAAGACGGGTACCTCCCGCGTGGTGATGGACAACGGCAAGTATGAAGACAAGTTCGGCCGCCATAAATACCAGGCGACCTTCGCCGGCTTCTTCCCCTACGAACATCCGGAGTACACGGTGATGGCCGTCATCTACTCCTTCCCTACCCGCGGCTCCTTCTACGGCGCAACCTGGGGCGGCCCCGTGGTCTGCGAAATCGCCAATGAAATCTATGTGAACCGGCCCGAATGGAAGCAGTCTGTCACCCCCAGCGGCAACCTGCCCAAGGTGGAGGCCGCCACCCTGCCCGCCGTGGATTCGGTAGGCTGTGTGCCGGATGTACGCGGCCTGGGCCTGCGCGAGAGCCTTTCGCTGCTCGAGGCGGCCGGATTCACCGTCACTGCCACCGGCCACGGCAAGGTGGTGGCGCAGAAGCCCGCACCGGGCACGGCCAGCGCGGACGGCTCCGTTGAACTGACTCTCTCTACCGACAAAAAATCTGACAAATGATACTGACCCAAATTCTCCAGAACATCCCGACGGTGGCCGTACACGGCAGCACCGCCATCGACATCCAGGGACTCTCCTTTGACTCTCGCACCTGCGCGCCGGGCTGGCTCTTCGTGGCCGTCAACGGCACGGAGGCCGACGGTCACCGCTATATCGACGCCGCCATCCAAAATGGCGCCGTGGCGGTCATCTACGAAGAGGGCGAAGTCATCCGCGAAGGCGTAACCACCGTCAAGGTGGCAGGCAGCCGCACCGCACTGGGCCTGGCGGCCGACAACTTCTACGATCATCCCTCCTCCAAGATGGAGGTGGTGGGCATCACTGGTACCAACGGCAAGAGCACCACCGTGACCCTGCTTTGGCAGCTCTTCACCTCGCTGGGATACTGCTGCGGCCTCTTCTCCACGATTGCCAACTACATCGACCGCGAGAAGCTGCCCTCGGACCACACCACGCCGGACCCGGTCAGTGTCCACCGCCTGATGGCCGAAATGGCCGCACGTGGCTGTCAGTACTGCTTCATGGAGATCAGTTCCCACTCGCTGGCGCAAGACCGCATCGCAGGCATCCGCTTCAAGGGCGGCATCTTCTCCAACATCACCCACGACCACCTGGACTACCACAAAACCTTTGCGGAGTATCTGCGGTGCAAGAAACTCTTCTTTGACCACATGCCGCAGGAGGGCTGGGTGCTGACCAACCTGGACGACAAGAACGGGGAGGTGATGATTCAGAATACCCACGCACACATTCATACCTACTCCTGCCGACGGATGGCCGATTTCCGTGCCCGCATCATCGAGGAGACCCTCGACGGCATGCAGCTCGAGATCGACGGCCGCCAGCTCTGGTGCAGCTTTATCGGGGCGCACAACGCCTACAACCTGTTGGCCGTCTACGGCGCCGCCATCCTGCTGGGCGCCGACAAGGAAGAGGTGCTCGTGAAGATGAGCGCCCTGCGAACCGTTGCGGGCCGCCTGGAGTTCTACCGCAGCAAGACGCGCGACCTGACGGCGTTCGTGGATTATGCCCACACGCCCGACGGCCTGGAGAATGTCCTCAAGACGCTGCGCGAAACGGCACAGGACCGCCAGCTGATCTGCGTGTTCGGCTGCGGCGGTGACCGCGACAAGACCAAACGTCCGGAGATGGGCGAAATTGCCGGCAAGTATGCCGACCGGCTCGTCGTGACGAGCGACAACCCCCGCACCGAGGATCCGCTGGCCATCATCGAGGATATCAAGAAGGGCCTGGATATGACCGCGATGCGCAAATCCATCTTCATCCCGGAGCGCAAGGAGGCCATCCGCACCGCGCTGATGACCGCCGACGAGGGCGCCGTCATTCTGATTGCCGGCAAGGGCCATGAAGATTATCAGATCATTGGAACCACCAAGATCGATTACGACGAACGCAAGTACGTCGGCGACCTGATGGCTGAAATATAATATAGGAATACAGCACCATGCTCTACCATCTGTTTGATTATTTCCAAAGAGTCGGCATCGATTTCCCCGGTGTGGGTCTGATGCACTATATCTCGTTCCGTGCCATCGCCGGCAGCGTGGTCGCCATCCTGACGGCGCTCATCTTCGGCCGCCGCACGATCGGCTGGCTGCAGAAGAAGCAGATCGGCGAAACCATCCGCGACCTGGGGCTGGAGGGCCAGCTCCAGAAGAAGGGCACCCCTACGATGGGCGGCCTCATCATCCTGATGTCCATCCTCGTGCCGGTGCTGCTCTTCGGCAACCTGACCAACACCAATACCATCCTGCTGGTCGTGACCACCGTCTGGCTGGGCGGTCTCGGCTTCCTGGACGACTATATCAAGGTTTTCAAGCACAACAAGGAGGGGTTGAACGGCAAATACAAGATTGTGGGACAGATTCTGCTGGGTCTGGCCGTGGGCCTTACCCTCTACCTGACGGCCGACCAGGGCGTAAGCTACAGCCGCACCACCATCCCCTTCTTCAAGGGCAACGAGTTCGACTATAAGTGGCTGATCCCCTTCTCCGGACAGTTTGTCCGCGCGCTGCAGGGCGGCCTCTACGTGCTGGTCATCACCTTCATCATCACCGCCTGCTCCAACGGTACCAACCTGACCGACGGCATGGACGGTCTGGCAGCCGGCGTTTCGGCCATCGTGGGTGCGACCCTCGGTATCCTGGCCTACGTCTCCGGCCACAGCGGATTCGCAGAGTACCTCAACATCATGCACCTGCCTCAGGTCGGTGAGATCACGGTCTATATCAGCTGCTTTATCGGCGCACTGCTGGGCTTCCTCTGGTACAACGCCTACCCCGCCCAGGTCTTCATGGGCGACACGGGTAGCCTGGCGCTGGGCGGCATCATCGGCGTCTGCGCGGTGCTTATCCGCAAGGAGCTGCTGCTCCCCATCCTCTGCGGCGTCTTCTTCATGGAGAGCCTCTCCGTGATTATCCAGCGCTGGTACTTCAAACGCACCAAAAAGAAGACCGGCGTAGGTGTGCGTATCTTCCGCATGGCGCCGCTGCACCATCACTATCAGAAAGAGAACCCGGATGCGCTGTTGCAGCGCCCGAAAGGAGTATTGCCTGAAAATAAAATCGTCGCACGCTTCTGGATCGTATCGATCCTGCTGGCCGTGCTGAGCATTATAACCTTGAAAATCCGATAAAAACAGATATGAAACGAATCGTCATATTGGGCGGCGGAGAAAGCGGCGTGGGTGCCGCCGTGCTGGCCAAAGTCAAGCAGTTCGATGTGTTTCTCTCCGACAGCGGCGCGCTGAAGGAGAGCTACAAGGAGACCCTGCTGCAGTACGGGATTCCCTTTGAGGAGGGACACCACAGCGAAGAGTTGATCCTCAACGCCGACGAGGTGGTCAAGAGCCCGGGCATCCCGGAGACCGCCCCGATGGTGGTGGCCCTGCGCGAGCGAGGCATCAACATCATCTCCGAGATTGAGTTCGCCGGCCGCTACGACACCGCCAAGAAGATCTGCATCACCGGCAGCAACGGCAAGACCACGACCACGTCGCTGATCTACTACCTGCTCAAGAACGCCGGCCTGGACGTGGGTCTGGGCGGCAACATCGGCAAGAGCTACGCCATGCAGGTGGCGCTGGAAAAGCACGACATCTACGTCCTGGAAATCAGCAGCTTCCAGCTTGACGGCATGTACGATTTCAAGGCCGATATCGCCGTGCTGCTCAACATCACGCCGGACCATCTTGACCGCTACGACCACAAGATGCAGAACTACATCAACGCTAAGTTCCGCATCACCCGCAACATGAGCAAGGATGACTGCTTCATCTTCTGCTCGGACGACGCCATCACGATGGGCGAGCTGGACAAGATCGTGCTCCAGGCCAAGAAACTCCCCTTCACCCAGGAGGGCAAGGTGGAGGAAGGCGCCTACACGGAGAACGGCAACATGGTGGTGGCCTACGAGGGCAAGAAGTTCCAGATGCCGATTGATGAAATCAACATCAAGGGACGCCACAACGTCTACAACTCCATGGCAGCGGCCATCGCCGGCAAGGTGATGCACATCACCGACCACTCCATCCGCAATTCGCTGATGAGTTTCCAGGGGGTGGAACACCGTATGGAAAAGGTGCTCTCCATTGGCGGCGTGCTCTACATCAACGACTCCAAGGCCACCAACGTAAACTCCACCTGGTACGCCCTGGAGAGCGTCCACGCCCCCATCATCCTGATTCTGGGCGGCAAGGACAAGGGCAACGACTACGAGCCCATCTACGACCTGGTCCGCGAAAAGGTACGTGCCATCGTCTGCCTGGGCGTGGACAACAAGAAGATTCACGAATGCTTTGAAGACAAGGTGGAAGCCATTTACGACACCCTCTCCGCCGAGGAGTGCGTGCGCCAGTGCGCCGAGATCGCGGAGCCGGGCGACACCGTGCTGCTCTCTCCCTGCTGCGCAAGCTTCGACCTGTTCAAGAACTATGAAGACCGCGGCCGCCAGTTCAAGGAGGCGGTCCGCAGACTCTAACCTTACGTAAAATGGATACCCAGGAACTGCTGCAAAAGATTCCCAAGCCGAAGCTTCGTGGTGACAAGGTCCTCTGGATCTGTGTCCTGGTCTTCGCCATGATCTCGGTGCTCGCCGTCTTTTCGTCGAGCTCCTTCATCGCGAACCGCCACGATATGCCCAAGACGGCCATCTTCTTCAGCCAGCTGCGGTTCGTGGCCCTAGGATTCTTTACGCTCTTCCTCTTTTACCTGATTCCCATGCGGCTCTACCGCCGGGCAGCCTTCGCGGTGTTCCTCATCACGCTGGCGGGCCTGGTGGCGGCCATGCTCTTCGGCGAGGAGATCAACGGCGCCAAGCGCAGTTTCAGCATCTTCGGTTTCACCGTGCAGCCGCTCGAGTTTGCCAAGATCGGTCTGATTCTCTACCTGGCCAAGGCGCTGGAACTCTGGCAGGACAGCCTGGGCACCCTCAAGGATTACTGTCTCAAGTTGCTGCTGCCCATCGGCGTGACCTGCCTCTTCGTGCTGCCGAACAGCGCCTCCACGGTGCTGCTATTCGGCCTGCTGAGCTTCCTGGTGATGTTCTTCATGGGGGTCAAGCCCAAGTTCCTGCTGCTCACCATCGGCGCCGCGGTGGCGGCCATCGCCCTGCTGTTGCTGGTCTACAACGTGGCCTTTGCCGGCAAGACCCACGAACCGGGCGAGAAGGTGGGCAAGGTGGAGGGCTTCTTCAACCGAATCGGAACGGCGCAGCAGCGCATCTTGAACTTCGCTTCGGGCACCAAGGTGGATGATGAATCCGCCTCCGAAACCCTCTCCAAGGAGGAGCTGGAAAAGATTCGCGACACCAAGCGGCAGAGCATGAACGCCAAGATCGCCATCTCGCAGGGCGGTCTGATCGGCAAGGGTCCGGGCAAGAGCACGCAGCGCTACTCGCTCTCGATGGCCTTCTCGGACTTCATCTTCGCATTCATAGCAGAGGAGTACGGCCTGCTGGGAAGCGGGATCGTCATCCTGCTCTATATCATTGTGTTGTTCCGATGCATCCGAATGACACGCAAATGCTCCACCACCTTCTCGGAGGCGCTGATCCTGGGTCTGGCCTGGCTGATTGCCCTGCAGGCCATGCTCCACATCTTTGTGAACGTAGGATTGTTGCCGGTCACCGGCCATACCCTGCCGCTCATCAGTCACGGCGGTACGGCCTACCTGGTCCTGAGCGGGGCGATGGGTATGATCCTGTCGGTCAGCCGCCACCTGGAGAAAAAGGAAGAACTGGAAAAACTGAAAACCGATGAACAAGCCAACTAAAGTCATCATCAGCGGCGGCGGCACGGGAGGTCACATCTTCCCGGCCCTCTCCATTGCGGAATCGCTTAAAGCCATCGACCCGGCCATCGACATCCTCTTCGTGGGGGCGCTGGGCAAGATGGAGATGGAAAAGGTTCCGGCAGCCGGTTATCCCATCAAGGGGCTGCCGGTAGCCGGGCTTCAGCGCAAACTCTCGCTGAAGAACCTCGCCCTCCCCTTCAAGGTCATCAGGAGCGTGCGCATGGCGGGCAAGATTCTCAAGGAGTTCCAGCCTGACGTGGCGGTCGGCGTGGGCGGATTCGCCAGCGCACCGCTGCTCTGGAGCGCATCGCACCGCGGCATTCCCACCCTCATCCAGGAGCAGAACTCCTACGCCGGGCTGACCAACAAGATCGTGGGCAAGCGGGCCAAAACCATCTGCACCGCCTATGAAGGAATGGAAAAGTTCTTCCCCAAAGACCGGATCATCCTCACGGGCAACCCCATCCGCGGCGAGATCAATCCGCCTACCGCAGAGCAGCGCCGGGAGGGTTACACCTTCTACAATCTGGATCCGGCCCAAAAGACCCTCTTTGTGGTGGGCGGAAGCCTTGGATGCCGGACCCTGAACCGCACCATGATGCACTGGATTGAATCGGGCGCGGCAGCCAAAGCCGGCTACCAGGTCATCTGGCAGTGCGGCAAATATTATAAGGAAGAGGTGGATGCCTTCGTGGCGGCGCATCCCGCGGCCAACGTACACCACTACGACTTCATCCGCCGGATGGACCTGGCCTACGCGGTGGCCGACGTGATCGTGTCGCGCGCCGGTGCAGGCACGATTTCGGAACTCTGCGTGGCCGGAAAAGCCACCATTTTCGTACCTTCGCCCAATGTGGCGGAAGATCACCAGACTCACAATGCGATGGCTCTGGTGAACAAAGAGGCGGCCCTGATGGTCCGCGACGCGGAGGCCGTGGAGAAACTCATGCCCGAGGCCGAAGTGTTGCTGGGCGATGGGGCGCGGATTGCTGCCCTCGAGGCCAATATCCGCAAGCTGGGACGCAAGGACGCCGGCGAAGTGATTGCACGCGAAGTACTCAAACTCATCAAGGAACAATAGCGATGGCAACCTACAAGAACTATTACTTCCTGGGAATCGGCGGCATTGGCATGAGCGCCATTGCCCGCTATTTCAAGCATGCCGGCTATGCGGTGTCGGGTTACGACCGCACCCCCTCGGCCCTGACGGCCGAACTCGAGGCGGAAGGAATCGCCGTTCACTACGACGACCGTCCGGACCTGGTTCCTCCGGTCGATGAGACCTTTGTGATTTATACGCCAGCCGTGCCGGAAGAGCTGGGCGAGTTCCGCTTCATCCGCGAAAAAGGGTATGCCCTCTGCAAGCGGAGCCGCGCCTTGGGCGAGATTGCCCGCGGGCAGAAGTGCCTGGCGGTTTCGGGCACCCACGGCAAGACCACGACCAGCACCCTGCTGGCCCATATCCTCACACAGGGCGGCGGTTGCTCCGCCTTCCTGGGAGGCATTTCCAAGAATTACGGCACCAACCTGCTGCTCAGCCGCAATCCGGTGCTGGTGGCGGAGGCCGATGAGTTCGACCGCTCCTTCCTCCAGCTCCATCCGGCCATTGCGGTGGTGACGGCTACCGATGCCGACCACCTGGACATCTACAGCGACCGCAGCCACCTGCTGGAGGCCTTCGGCCAGTTCGCCGCGCAGGTGAGCGAGGCGCTCGTGGTAAAGGCGGGCGTGGAACTGCCGCTTGACGGCGTGAAAGCCCGCGTCTATCGCTACGCCTACGATACCCCGTGCGATTTCTACGCTTCGGAGATCGTGGCGCTCGAGGGCGGCCGGTTCGATTTCACCCTGAACACCCCCATGGGACGCTTCCCGCACTGGAGCGTGGGCATCCCGGGCTGGGTGAACGTGGAGAATGCCGTGGCCGCCGCTGCCGTGGCCCTGCTGCACGGCGTGGAACCGGAGACGGTCTGCCGGGCAGTGGCATCCTTCAGCGGCGTGAAACGGCGCTTTGACATCCATATCAATACGCCCGGAATCGCATACGTGGACGATTATGCGCACCACCCCAACGAGATCAAGACCGCCATCTCCTCCATCCGGAACATCTTCCCGGGCCGTACCCTCTGCGGCATTTTCCAGCCGCACCTCTACACCCGCACACGGGACTTCGCCGATGAATTCGCCGAGGCGCTCAGCGGACTGGACGCCCTCATCATGCTCCCCATCTATCCGGCGCGGGAGCTGCCCATTCCGGGCGTCTGCGCGGAGATGATTTTGGACAAGGTCACCCTCAAAGACAAACAGCTGGTTTCCAAGGAGCAGCTGATGGATACCCTCGCCAAGCGGAAACTGGATTGCCTGATCACCTTCGGGGCCGGCGATATCGACCGCTTCATTCAACCCATTGAAAACTGGCTGCGCGAATTATGCTGAAAAAGGTCCTCCTCACCATCCTGATCCTCCTCGGCGTTGCGGGGCTCGGCGGCTGCTATCTCTGGCTCGTCGGGCGGATGGAATGCACCGAGCGGGCGAAAGTCGTCTGCCCGGAGGTTCGCATCGCCATCAAGGGCGACGGCAGCAACCTGATCGGAAAGGATGATATCCTGGAGATTATCGACGGCGGAAAAGGCATCGTGGGGATGAAGGCCGATTCGGTGGACCTCTGCGGCATTGAGCGGAAACTCGCCGAGTGCGGAGAGATTCTGGAGAGCCAGGCCTACCTGAAGGCCGACGGAACGGTGCGGCTGGATATCCGCCACCGCCACGCGGCGCTGCGTCTCCTCTGCGCCAACGGGGTCTTCTACAGCGACCCCACGGGTTATCTCTTCCCGTTGCGCAATCCGGCTGATGTGCCGGTGGTGACGGGACGCATCCCGCTGCAGCTGGGCAGCCGCTTCCAGGGCCGCCCCCGTTCACAGGCGGAGGCCCAGTGGCTGAAGGGATTGCTCGCGCTGGGCAGCTATATCGAGGAGCACGACTTCTGGCACCGCCAGGTGGCCCAGATTGACGTCAACCCGAACGGCGACCTGATTCTCTACATGAACAGCGGCAGCGAACAGTTCATTTTGGGGAGCGCGGAAGACCTCCCCGTGAAGTTCGACAAGATCAGCCGTTACTACCGAAGCGTCGCTCCGCTGCGCGGCGCAAAACCCTATAAGACCGTCAACCTGAAATTCAGAGACCAAATCGTTTGCAAATAATTATCAGAACTATATGAGTACTTATGTAACAGCCGTGGATTTCGGCTCCGGGAAAATCGCCGTGGCAGTCGGCGAGAAGCGGGATGGACGCATCCATGTGGTCCATTACGAATCCGCCCCGTCGGCCGGTATCCGTTTCGGCGAAATCTTCAACGATTATCAAGTCAGCCGGATTCTCAATCCGATGATCCGCCGCGCCGAGCAGACGATTGGCGAGACCATTTCCAGCGCCGTCATCAGCATCTCCGGAAAGTTTATCCAGGAGCGCGACACCGAGGCGCGCGACAAACAGCGCGACGACAACCGCCGCATCAGCAACGAGGATGTGCGCCGGATGATCGCAGACCAGTACAACCGCGCTGGAAACGGCGAGATCGTGTTGGAGGTAGCCCCGCAGTCCTACAGCGTGGACGATCAGATCGGGCTCTCCGGCAGCGACCTGGACGGCATCCGCAGCAGCTCGCTGGACGGTTATTTCAAGGTTTTTACCGGCAAGAAGACGTTGCTTGAAAAGCGCAAGGCGGTCCTCAACGGATGCTCCCTCACCGCGCGGAAAGCCATCTTCTCCCCCATCGCATCGGCCCGTGCCGTACTCACCGCACAGGAGATGGACAACGGCGTGGCGCTGGTAGATATCGGCAAGGACCTGACCGAGATTGCCATCATCAAGGAGAATGTGGTGCGCGACGCCTTCGTGATTCCCTTCGCCGGCGAATCCATCACGGCCGACATCAAGAACCTGACCAACTTTACCGCCACCTGGGCGGAGACGGTCAAGCTGGGCGTCGGCTCCTGCCTGGAGGAAAAGGTTCCCGACGGCAAGACGGTGGAACTCCAGGGCGAAGAGGGCAACACCGAGGGCAGCGTGGATCTGCTTCACCTGACCCGGATTATCGAGGCCCGCATGAGCGAAATCCTGGACGCGGTCAAGTACCTGATTGACAACAGCGATTACGGAGACCGCATTCCTGCCGGTGTGGTCATCACGGGTGGAACGGCCTACCTTTCGCACCTGCCGTTGCTGGCCGGTGCCATTCTGGAGCGCAAGGTGCGCCTGGCCGCTCCGCGCAGCAGCATTGCTGACGATTCCAACGAGGCAGCTACCGATACCTACTCCTCCACGGCGGTAGGTCTGCTGCTCGAATTCTACGAGCCCAAGCTTTCCACCACGCAGAACGTACCGCAGAAGGCGGAATCGCCCTTCAACGGACGGAACGGACTGCGTTTCGAGCCGCACGAAGAGCCGGTAACGGTTCCCGGACCCGCGCCGCAGCCCGTCAAGAAAGAAGAGAAGCCTGCGAAAGAGGAGAAGCCCGTCAAGGAAAAACCCGCCAAGAAGACTGAAAAGAACGGCGACGGCGGTTTCGGCAAATGGTTCGGAACCCTGTTCGGAGACAACAATAACGGTAATGAGGTATAGGAGGACGGCACTATGAACAACACCATCGATCAATCATTTATCCCCAAGGATTGGGAGAAACGCACGAACATCATCACCGTGATCGGCGTGGGTGGCGGTGGCGGCAATGCCGTCAACTACATGCAGACCCAGGGCATCAAGGATGTGGACTACGTGGTCTGCAACACCGACAGCCAGGCGCTGGAATCCAGCCCGGTGGCCCACAAGGTCCAGCTGGGGGAAAAAGGGTTGGGTGCCGGTACCGAGGCGGCCGTGGGCCGCAAGGCGGCGGAATCCTCCGTAGACGACCTCGCCCAGCTCTTCAAGGGCTCCATCGAGATGGCCTTCATCACCTGCGGAATGGGTGGCGGTACCGGAACCGGTGCGGCTCCGATCATCGCCGAGGTGGCCCGCAAGGCCAACAAACTGACCGTGGGCGTCGTGACCCTGCCGTTCCGCGATGAGGGTGAAGAGGCGCTGGAGCGTGCAGTAGAGGGCATCAAGGACCTCAACGGCCAGGTGGACAGCATCCTGATCATCGACAACCAGAAACTCTACGACATCTACCCCACGCTGGATATCTTCTCGGCCTTCCACAAGGCCGACGAGGTGCTCTGCACCGCCGTGAAGAGTATCGCCGAAATCATCACCAAGAGCGGCTACATCAACGCCGACTTCGCCGACGTGAAGCGCGTGATGGCCAACAGCGGCGTGGCAATGATGGGTATGGGACGCGCCCAGGGTGAAAACCGCGCCATCAAGGCAGTGGAATCCGCCCTCCAGTCCCCGCTCCTGAACAATCTGGATCTCTCATCCGCCAAGAATGCCATCGTGAACATCACCTGCAGCGGCGAAGAGGGACGCGCCCTGCGCGCAGAGGAACTCGGCCAGATCATGGAAGAGGTCCGCGCCCGGATCGGCAGCACCAAGGCCTTCAAGCGCGGTCTGGTACGCGACGATTCGATGGGCGACGAGATCAGCGTCACCGTCATCGCCACCGGTTTTGCCATGACTCAGCTCCCCGTGCTCTCGCAGCGCCGGAAGAACGTCATCTCCATCACCGCCAAGAGCTTCGCTCCCAAACGGGGCACCCCCGTCTATCCGGAAGTGGAGATCCGCGTGAACCGCAAACTCCGGTTCGAAGGCGTACCTTCGCTGATCACCGAATCGCAGGAAGAACTCAATCAGCTGGCGGAAGAGCCGGCATTCAACCGCCGCGAGCGTCTGATCAACGCGCGGCAAACCGACAAAGAAGAACAGACCGTATAGCTTATGACACCGAAAAAGAGAAGGGTCCGTTTTGCCCCCAGCCCCACCGGTCCGCTCCACATGGGCGGCGTCCGGACTGCATTGTATAACTATCTGTACGCCAAGCAGGCGGGTGGAGATTTCATCCTCCGGATTGAAGATACCGACTCCAACCGGTTCGTGCCGGGTGCGGAGGAGTATATCATAGAGGCGCTCCGCTGGTGCGGCATTCTGCCCGACGAGGGTGTCGATGCCGACGGCCACGTGGTGGTAACCGCCTCGGAGCAGCATCCCCACGCACCGTACCGCCAGTCGCAGCGCCGCCACATCTACCGGAAATATGCCGAAGAGCTGGTTTCGAAGGGCTTTGCCTACTATGCCTTTGACAGTTCCGAGGAGCTGGCTGCCCTGCGTGCCGCCGCCGAGGCGGAAAAACGCACCTTCACCTATAACCATGAGACGCGCCTCTCGCTGAAGAACTCCCTGACGCTTTCCCCCGAGGAGGTGGTTCGCCGGCTGGTGGAGACCAACGACTGGACCATCCGTTTCAAGATCAATCCCGACCGTCTCGTGGAGATGGACGACCTCATCCGCGGCCACATCACCGTGAATGCCTGCACGTTGGATGACAAAGTGCTCTGGAAGAAGGCCGACGAACTCCCCACCTATCACCTGGCCAACATCGTGGACGACCACCTGATGGAGGTGACGGACGTGATCCGCGGCGAGGAGTGGCTCCCCTCTCTCCCCCTGCACTATCTGCTCTATGAGGCCTTCGGCTGGCAGGACACCCGTCCGAACTTCGCCCACCTCTCCCTGCTGCTCAAACCGGACGGCAAGGGCAAGCTAAGCAAACGCGACGGCGACAAGATGGGTTTCCCCGTATTCCCGCTGCGCTGGGTGAGCGCCGAGGGCGAAGTCTCCCGCGGCTACCGCGAAGACGGCTACTATCCGGAAGCATTCGTGAACCTGCTGGCCATGCTCGGCTGGAACCCGGGCACCGAACAGGAGCTCTTCTCCCTGCCGGAGCTGGTGGAGGCCTTCTCGCTGGAGCGGGTGGTCAAATCGGGCGCACGCTTCAACTTCGACAAGGCCAAATGGTTCAACCAGGAGTATCTGCGCCGCCGCAGCCAGGCAGACCTGATTGCCGAATTCCGTACGCTCAACGCCGAGCATCTGGAGGGGTTCAACGACGAATACATCGGTGCGGTGCTCGACCTGATGAAGGAGCGCGCCCACTTTGCACACGAACTCTGGGGCCTCACCGCCTTCTTCTTTGAACCGCCCAAGAGCTACGACGAGGCCTCCGTGGCCAAGTTCTGGAAAGAGGAGATCCCCGACATCCTGCCGGAAGTCTCACGCTTCCTCAAAGGGCTCAAACCTTTTGACAAAGAGCATATTGATACGCTGCTGCACGACCTGATTACCTTCCGGGGCTGGTCCATGGGCAAGGTGATGAACACCCTGCGCCTCTTCCTGGTAGGCGAATCCAAAGGTCCTGGCGTGTCGGACATCATGCAGATCATCGGCCGCGACGAGACGGGCTTCCGCATCGACCGCGCCATCCGTGTACTCAATCAGCAATAGAGAATATGGCAACGAAACCGATCATGGGAATGGCGGCCGACCACGCCGGCTACGCCATGAAAGAGGCGCTCAAACCGCTTGTGGAGTCGATGGGCTATGCCATCAAGGACTTCGGCACCTACAGCGAGGAGAGCATGGATTATCCCGATGCCGCCCATCCGCTGGGCTACGCCGTGGAAGCGGGCCAAGTGGCCTGCGGAATCGCCATCTGCGGTTCGGGCAACGGCATCAACATGACCCTCAACCATCATCCTGGCGTGCGGGCAGCCCTCTGCTGGATGCCCGAGCTGGGTGCGCTGGCCAAGCAGCACAACAACGCCAACGTGCTCTGCCTGCCAGGCCGGTTCATCCCGGTGGAGACGGCGGAGGCCATCGTGCGTGCCTGGAACGATGCACAGTTTGAAGGCGGACGCCACCAGCGCCGCATAGACAAGATCCCTTGCAAATAGTTTGGAACTGAACCCCTATATCCTGACCGGATGTCCGGTAGAGACGGCTCTCGAGTATTGCGAAGGCCGCCTCTCGCACAACATCGAGGATTATCCCCAGGGGATTCTGATTCCGGTAGACAAGCCGATGCGCTGGACCTCCGCGGACCTGGTTCGCAAGATCAAATTCCAGCTGCAGAAGCACTTCCACACCCATAAGCTGAAGGTGGGCCACGCGGGGACGCTGGATCCGATGGCCACAGGGCTGCTGATTGTCTGCGTGGGCCGCGCCACCAAGATTGCCGAGGCCCTGCAGGCCCACGAGAAGGAATACCTGGCCCGCATCGCCTTTGGCGCCACCACTGCTTCCTACGATCTGGAGCAGCCGGTAGATCAATTCTTTCCCTACGAACACATCACGCGCGAGGCCGTGGAGGCCGCCCTGCCGCAGTTTTTGGGCGAGCAGGAGCAAGTGCCGCCCATGTACTCCGCCAAGATGGTGAACGGCTACCGGGCCTATGAATTCGCCCGGGCGGGCGAGGAGGTGGAACTGCGCACGGCACACATCGTCATCAGCGCCATCGAACTGCTGGAGTACCGCGAGGCCGGAACGGCCGACGGGCCGCAGGCCGAGGCGGTGCAGGTATCGGAGGTGGTACGCAACGTCAAAAACTTCCATACAGCCACCCGAAGCGAGGTCCCGGGTCCCGAAGCGCTACTCCGCATCCGCTGCAGCAAAGGCACCTATATCCGCTCGCTGGCGCGCGATCTGGGCGTCGCCCTGAACTCCGGTGCCTACCTCACCGCCCTGCGACGCGTGGCATCGGGCGATTTCCGGCTGGAAGACGAATTGTTGTAAGCAAAGGAAAAAATAGTATCTTTGTGGCTTGTGAATCAACGAAGAATCGTTTAACCCAAATAACTGATCTATGAAAAAATTCTTTCTGGCTGCAGCTCTGCTGATCGCATCTGTAACTGTATTCGCTCAGGATTATAACTGGGCAGTCGGTCTCCGCGGTGGCGGCGACCTCGGCGGTCTTACCATCAAACGCAACTTCGGCGGCTCCGCAATCGAGGGTACCGTTGCTTACGCTTGGAATGGCGGCATTGGCGGTGACGTTGCTTACGAGTTCAACGTTCCCGTGATTGCTGACGGTTTCAACCTCTACTACGGTCCTGGTATCGTGGCAGCGATTGGCAACAAGGTTCTCGCACTCGGTATCGAAGGTGTCGTGGGTCTGGAATACAAGATCCCGGTAGCTCCTATCGCTCTCTCGCTGGACTATCGCCCGCAGATCGTTGTCAGCACCGCTGACGGCGCATTTACACCGGGCTTCCTGGGCTTTGGCCTCGGCATCAAGTTCACCTTCTAAGCCAGAACTGAACGTTAACAATAATGGCTGACCCTCAGGGCCAGCCATTATTTTTTTGGTCTCTTACAGCAAAAAAACACTATCTTCGCCCTGAATGAATACGCTTACCCTCCAAGAAGAAGCCGCGCGCTGCCTCCTTTGTGCCGACGCGCCCTGCAGCAAAGCCTGCCCCAAGGGCGACCCCGCCCGCGCTATCCGTGCCATTCGTTTTGACAATCAGTCCCTTGCCGGGAGCTGGCTCAAGGATTGTTCCGATCAGGAACTCGAAGCCGCCGAGGCGGCCTGCATCCACTATGACCGGCCCATCCGCATCCGTGAGATCGCCAAGGCACTGCCGGAGGCACCCGCTGCCGGAAAGTCCCTCCCCTCGCTGGCCATCGACTTCTGCGGCATCCGCTGCGAAAATCCCTTCTTCCTGGCCTCATCCGCCATCTGCACCAACTATGAGATGGTGGCCCGCGCCTTTGAGGCCGGTTGGGGCGGCGTCTTCTACAAGACCATCTGCCTGCAGGATATCCGCGAGGTCTCGCCGCGTTTCGATGCCGTCTATGAAAACGGCAGTCACGGCCGGTTCCTGGGCTTCCGCAACATGGAGCAGCTCAGTGAGAACCCGGTGGAAGTGGACTTCGAAATCCTGCGCCGGCTCAAGAAGGATTATCCCTCCAAGATCGTGATCGCTTCCATCATGGGACAGCAGGAAAAGGAGTGGATCCAGCTGGCCAAAATGGCGGAAGAGGCGGGCTGCGATGCGGTGGAGCTCAACTACTCCTGCCCGCAGATGCGCCAGACCGGCATGGGATGCGACGTTGGGCAGGACCCCGAACTGGTCACCTTCTTCACGGCTTATGTCAAGCGGAGCGTCAAAATTCCCGTCATCCCCAAGATGACGCCCAACATTGCGCACATCGCAGAGCCGGCCATGGGAGCCTATTTTGCCGGAGCGGATGCCATCTCGGCCATCAATACCATCAAGAGCGTCACGCTGGGCGAAGGCTCGGAGGTGAACGACTGCCAGACCGGCTCCGGACTCTCCGGCCGCGCCGTGAAACCCATCGCGCTGCGCCACATTCTGGCCATGGTCAAGAACCCCATGATGAAGAACATTCAGTACAGCGGTATCGGCGGTATTGAGACATGGCGCGACGCATTGGAATTCATACAGTTGGGTTGCCGCAACGTGCAGGTCTGCACCGCAGTGATGCAGTACGGTTACCGGATTATTGACGACCTGATTGCGGGCCTTCAGCACCACATGGCCGAGCGGGGCGTGACGGATCTGGCTGAACTCGTGGGCGAACGCCTCCCCTCCTTCCACCTCCCTTCCGACCTTGACCGCGAGAGCATCGTCTATCCCAAGTTCGAACGGAGCAAATGCATCGGCTGCGGCCGCTGCACCATCTCCTGCGCGGACGGTGGTCACCAGGCCCTGCGGATGGATCCGCAAACCCGTCAGCCTCAGATGATTGCTTCAAAATGTGTGGGGTGCCACCTCTGCCGTCTGGTCTGCCCGGCGGGCGCCATCTCCGTCTCTAAACGGATTGCACGATCATAGGGAGCAAACCTTCGTCTGCCGGCAGCCACCGGACGGAGTGAATCTCCTCTTTGCCCAGCCAGCGGGCCGCTTCATGCTCGTTGAGATGGATGGACTCGGAGAGCAGGGAACACAGATAGCAGTGCAGGGTGAGGTGGAATTTCGGATAATCCCACTCCACCGTGTGCAGGAATCGGTCTATGCGGATTTCCGTGTCCAGCTCTTCGCGGATTTCCCGAATCAGCGCCGCCTCCGGCGTCTCGCCCGGCTCCATTTTCCCGCCCGGAAACTCCCACCAGTCTTTCCACTCCCCATACCCGCGCTGGGTGGCAAAAACCTTGTCACCCCGGCGAATAATCGCCGCCACGACCTCGATGGATTGTCTGGATTCCATATCCTTCACAAAGATAGATAAATCACCGAAAATAACTATCTTTGTAGCAGACTAATCCCAATCCTATGAAACAACTTTACGAAGCACCGGAGTTTCGGGTGATTACTGTACACCTGAACAACGTCATGTGCCTCAGTGGCCTCAGAACGCTGGACGGCGAAGAATGGTGAAAAGGAGGCATCATGAAACATTTATTTGCAATTATTTCTGTGGCCCTCGCGCTCACTGCAGTTTCCTGCGAGCGCATCGATAAAAATCTTCAGAACGGGCCCGTGGTCATTACCGCATCGATAGACCAACAACTCACGCGCGTCTCGTACGAAGAAAACGCCAGCCACAATCTGGTTCAGACCTGGGAGGTGTACGATGAACTTATTGGCGTTGATGACGAGTATAATCGCATTGTCATGCGCGTCACCTCCGTGGACGGCAACGGAGTCGCTACACTGGAACTCACCGAGGGGGATCTCCCCGCCACCGGGTCCATCCACATGTTGTATGGCTATAATGATTACGATTGGCCCTCCATTTTGGATATCAGTAATCAGTCGTTTGGCACAAGCGAGAAGGTCCCCGCCTTCCTCACGGCAGATGCGGCAGTTACCGGATCGTCCATCAACCTCACATTCACGAACCAGACGGCCATTCTGGGCATCAAGGGGTTCCATGGCCTTCCGGCCTCTGCTGAGATTAAGAGGTTCTCGATAACCGACGTCTACTCGACTGCCAACGTTTCAATCTCTGAAGGCATCACTACCATTGATGCCTTCAGCCACGGAGCGATTGTCCTGAGCAAGGCTGGCTTCTGGGCCGCCGATGCAAGTGGTGAAGTAGACGACATCTTTTACGTGGCTGTATTCCCCAATGATCAGGAATACCCCATCCGAATTCAGGCAGAACTGAAAGATGGATCGGTCTATTGCAATGAACTCGGCAACAAGACGATCGCGGCAGCCAAGTACTACTATATGAACAACAAGGAATTGAGACAGGCCGTTGCCTTTGTCGACTACGCTCCCTGTTATACCATTGAAGAGGCCTTCGCCGCCGCCAATGCAAGCGATGGTTGCACGCTGAAGCTCGTCTCCGACTGCACCGCTTCGGGAGATCTTTCTCTTACGAATACGAGTGGATTGATTGTCCTTGATCTAAACGGCCACACGCTCGACATGAACGGGCATAGCCTGAATGTCGACTCTGCAGGAGGGCGTATTACGATTCAGGATTTTGGGGCCACTGCCGGAAACCTCTTGCAAACAGGTAGTAGCAGCTTATTGTATGTGACGAATGGCACCCTCAACATCCGGAGAGTCAGATGTGAGTGCCGTGCCGGTAGAATCTTAAGGATTGCAGGTGGCGAGGTCAACATCCAGGATGGAACGCACTTTGTCTGCGCTCAACCATCCCTCTACCTAATGTATGTGGAAAACGGCACCTTGAACATCGACGGCGGTGAGTTTGACCACACTTCAGCTTCCGCCTACCAGCACATTTACACTCAAACCGGAACGCCGACGATCAATATCACCGGCGGCGTCTTCAGAGGCGCACAGACCAGCTATAACATGTTCGCCTTCACCACCGCGGCTGAGGTTAACATAGGCGGAGACGCTGTATTCATCAATACAGGCACACAGAACACCTTCAACTTCCAGCTTCCTGCAAATTCGAACAATGTACACATCACTGGAGGTTATTACACCAATTCCAAGGCTTTCTACAGCAAGAATTCCAACGTTGTAACCCTCAGCGGCGGCTATTTCAGAAGTTCCTCCCTGACGGTTACCAACTGCTCCTACAAGGCCTCCCACAGCAATCGCAACGTCTATCCTTCCGTCAGCAAAGAGGGGTATACGTTTGGATACCGAATCTCGCACAACAGCCTGCATCGGTGGAGCTTCACCATTGGAAACGGGGAAGTGGCCTATCCGGCTCAATACAACTGCAAGTACACTCCTTCCACCACGACATGGGCCTTCCAGTCCTCCTATGAGAACTACACCTCCGGTTACAATGCCGACGAAGTGAACCTCTTCACCTGGGGCTTGCCCTCGGAGTACACCAACCCGGCAAGCACCACCGGCCGAACCGGCAGTCAAAGTCTGGAGCCTGAAGAGGACTGGGGTTACTATATGCCGTCCGACGGGCTCTTCACCCTTACCAAGAAACAGTGGGACTACCTCCTCAACACCCGTAGCGCCTCCACGGTAAACGGGGTTGCCAACGCACGCTACATGAAATGCACCATCCAGGACAGCCCGGGCCTCCTGATCTTCCCGGATAACTTCACCTGGCCGGCCAACGCAGGCGCTGAAGCCACTGCTTCGTGCATCAACGATCCGAATGCGAGTTTCAGCCTTATCTACTACCGCTCGCCCGCCAGTTATCTGATAGCAGCCGGCTGTATCTTCCTCCGCGCCGACGGCTACCGCGACGGCACCTCCGCATCCAACTGCGGCACGGCGGGATACTACTGGACATCTACCTCATATTCCAGCGGTCAGCCCTGGTACCTCTACTTCGACGCCTCCACCCTCTCGCTGGAACACTCCGACGACCTAACGGTCGGCAAAGGCGCCGCCGTCCGCGTGTTTGCCAAGTAGAAGCAACCACACACAAAAAAATGGCTGGCCCCACAGGGTCAGCCATTTTTTATCATTTACACACCCAGAACGATGGCGGGATTGATGTCGAGTTTCTGAGAAATGGTTCTCGCCTGCTTGAGAGTAGGTTCGCTCTTGCCTGAGATGATTTCACTGACCTTTGACTGGTTCATCCCCAAAAGAGCAGCAAGCGCGCGCTGGTTCAGGCCAAGTTCATACATCCTGAGTTTCAGGACCTCTATCAAAGATGGCTTTCTGATGGGATAATGCTCATCCTCATAGTCGGCGACAAGATTGGATAGCAGAACCAACTCAACGTTATTGACATCTTTTTCCGGGGTATCATCATTCACGATCTTCAATAATTCGTTGATTCGCTGCATAGCAGAATTGTACTGCATCTCATTTTCAATTCGCGTCATAACTATATGTTTTTGATGTCCTGAATTCGTTCATATTCCTGGTGTGTTCCGACAAAACGGATGTATACCATTTTGTTCTTAAACAGTACCAGAGCCACCAAGCGAAATCTGTTTCCCTTGATATTGAAAACATATCGATTGTTCCCCACGGAATCAACAGAATGGAACGTCTTTTTGATATGTGCGAACATCTTCCATTCGGCATCTTCTGTCCTTTCGAACCAATCTTCAAGCGCTGTTTTCGCGTCGCTATGCTCAGTATAAAACTGAACAAGTGCCTTTTTTGCAATAACTCTCATATGTCATTGACTCCACAAAAGTAATACAATTATCTAAATTCACAAAGTAATTTCTAAATTTTAGAAAATTTCACGTCACTAATTTCTATGATTCGCCCAAGATAGCTCGCTTCTCCATACACTGGTGACCATTCCGGACAATTTACGTCCGGGCATGCGTATTTGGTCAAAATGCGAAAATCAAGAAAACGAGAAAATATTTTGAAAATGATTCGGCGGCTTATCTCTACTACTTGGAAATGAGGGTATTTTTTGCCATATTTGTAGTTGAAATCACGTCGAACGGGAACAATAAGAATCGCAATAATGGCAAAAACTAACACAGCCGACGTAGGCTTTGAAAGACAGATTTGGTCTGCGGCAGACAAACTGAGAGGTAGTATGGATGCATCTGAGTATAAGCATGTTGTACTCGGATTGATTTTTCTGAAATACATCTCGGATCGTTTCGAACAACGCCATAACGAACTCGTTGCCGAGGGTTATGGGATGGAAGAAGACAAAGATGAATACACAAGTCAGGGTATATTCTGGGTCCCTCAAGAAGCTCGCTGGGAAGTAATTGCCTCCAATGCTCACGCCCCTGAAGTCGGTATCATCATAGATGAGGCCATGCGCCTGATTGAGAGGGAAAACAATCGCCTAAAAGGAATCCTTCCTAAGAATTTCGCGCGTCCCGAATTGGATAAGCAGCGACTTGGCGATGTCGTGGATCTCTTCACCAATATCAACATGAAGGAGCATGGCGACAGCAAAGACATCCTTGGCCGTACATACGAATACTGTCTTTCGATGTTCGCTTCCTCAGAAGGAAAGAATGCCGGAGAATTCTATACGCCCTCCTGTATCGTCCGCACCCTTGTCGAGGTCCTAAAACCTTATCATGGACGTGTTTTCGACCCTGCTTGCGGTTCCGGCGGCATGTTTGTGCAGTCCGCCCAATTTATTGAGCGCCATCAAGGCCAGATTAACAACATTTCCGTCTTTGGGCAGGAGAGTAATCCCACCACATGGAAAATGGCGCAGATGAATCTGGCGATTCGCGGAATTGAAGCAAATCTGGGAGAGGCAAATGCCGATTCTTTCTTAAAGGACCAGCATCCTCAACTAAAGGCCGATTTTGTAATGGCCAATCCGCCATTCAATATGAGCGACTGGGGCGCCGACAAACTCCAGGATGATGTCCGCTGGAAATACGGTATTCCCCCAGCTGGAAACGCGAACTTTGCTTGGCTACAGCACATGATTCATCACCTCAATCCAGTCGGAAAGATTGGCATGGTGCTCGCTAACGGTTCACTCTCTTCTCAGAGTGGAGGTGAAGGAACCATTCGTGAAAACATCCTGAAGGCCGACCTTGTTGAATGTATCGTAGCACTACCCGGCCAGCTTTTCTATTCCACTGGTATCCCCGTTTCTCTCTGGTTTCTAAACAGAGCAAAGAAACAGCCTGGCAAGACGCTATTCATTGATGCCCGTAATCTGGGGACCATGGTCACTCGCCGTCTTCGTGAACTTACAGAAGAAGATATCATGAAGATTGCTGGGACCTATGACAAATACGTTGAAGGAACGCTGGAAAACGAAAAGGGCTTCTGCGCAGTTGCGACCCTTGAGGAGATTGCTAAACAGGACTACATCCTCACGCCCGGTCGCTATGTAGGCATTGCTGAAACCGAGGATGATGGTGAGCCCTTTGAGGAGAAGATGACACGCCTCACTGGCGAGCTTTCCGAGATGTTCAAGAAGTCTCACGAACTGGAGGAAGAAATCCGCAAGCAACTTGCCTCAATAGGTTTTGAACTGAAATAATGTATTTTATCCTCTTTGTTCAATTTAACACAGAGGATATGAAAGAAACATTTATCACCCAGATTACCGAGGCGATGTCCGGAACATTGACAGTAGACCAGATGACCCAGCTGAGCAGCGTCTTATTGCAGACGCTCTCCAGTTATACGCTCATCGATGAAGGTGGCAAAGTTCAGGAAGACATTGTCACCAATACCCGCCTATTGGAGATATTCCTATCTGCTAAGTTGGTGGAAGGCTGTTCGTCCAAAACAATCAAATACTACGAAACCACGATTCGACAACTGTTCAAGTACATGCCCCGAGCGGTCAAGGACTATACGACTGACGATCTTAGAGCCTACTTGGCAGTTTTCCAGAAGAAGCACAAATCCAGCAAGGTCACCATTGACAACATCCGCAGAATCTTCTCATCCTTCTTCTCCTGGCTAGAAGATGAAGATTTCATCCTGAAAAGCCCCGTCCGCCGCATCCACAAGGTCAAAACCGGTGAGCAAGTGAAGGAGACAATCTCGGATGAAAACATGGAAATTCTGCGGGACAACTGCAAGAATATCCGCGACTTAGCCATCATTGACCTACTCTCCTCAACCGGTATGCGTGTAGGCGAATTGGTCAAACTCAACCGGGCGGATGTCAATTTCAACGAGCGTGAATGCATTGTCTTCGGTAAAGGCAACAAGGAACGTGTCGTTTACTTCAACGCACGGGCAAAGATTCACTTGCAGCAGTATCTCAAAGGCCGCAAGGACAAGAATCCGGCTCTGTTTGTAACGCTGGATAAACCTCACGAGCGCCTCCAGATTTCGGGCGTCGAGGTCCGCCTCCGCCAATTGGGCCGCAACCTCAAAGTGCCGCGCATACATCCCCACAAGTTCCGCCGTACGTTGGCCACGATGGCCATTGACAAGGGTATGCCCGTGGAGCAGGTACAGAAGCTTCTGGGCCACGTCAAGATTGATACCACCATGCGCTACGCAATGGTGAACCAGACTAACGTCAAGCTTTCACACCGCAAGTTTATCGCCTGATGACCGCACTTCACGCATACAGCCATCATAGGCGCCGTTTCTTGACTGCAAAGAGGCCAAGAAATCATAATTTAGAGGAGCAAGCGCAGGCACTGTATAAGTCTTGGTTCATTGACTTTGAGCCGTTTAAGGACGGAAATTTCATAGATTCGGAGCTCGGGATGATTCCGGAAGGGTGGCGTGTTGGCAGAATTGCAGATATAGTTGCTGACGCATATAACGGCGATTGGGGGAAAGAAGATTTAACAGGATCTTTTACCAAGCGCGTCTTCTGTATTCGAGGGGCAGACATTCCGTCCCTGCGTGTTGGCAGTTCTGGTAAAATGCCAATCAGGTTCATACAGGATAAACACTTCCAATCGAAGTATTTGAAAAACGGTGACATTGTAGTTGAAATATCAGGGGGATCCCCAACTCAATCAACGGGTCGTTATTGTCGCATCTCAAAATCATTAGTTGAAAGATATGACAGTTCTCTGATCTGCACGAATTTCTGTAAAGCCGTTCGTCCCCTTGACGGCTACTCGTTCTTTCTCTCTCTCTTGTGGGATCATTTGTATAATAACGGAGTGATGTTCTCCTATGAGAACGGAACTACCGGAATTAAGAATTTGGACTTGGCGGGCCTACTTGCTGGGGAGCCAGTTGTGATACCTACTTACGATATAGTCCAGTCTTTCTCAACGTTGATTTCATCTTTGAATCATCAAGTTTTATTCAATGGCCATGAGAATGAGCAGTTGGCAGCACAGAGAGATGCGCTTTTGCCAAAACTAATGAGTAACTCTATTAATTTGACCTGCTAAATTCTCATTTATGGAAGAGTGGAAATCATATAAACTGAGTGAAATATGCGACCTGATACCAGGGTTTGCATTTAAGAGCGCAGACTTTGGTGATTACACCACTAAGGCCATAAAAATTGGTGACATCCAGCCTCCTTATGTAAATAGAGAGTCTATGAGTGGTGTCAACATCAATGTCTACGACAAAAAGAAACTTTCTAAATATCTGGTCAAACGAGGCGATTTCGTACTTGCAATGACGGGGGCTACAATTGGGAAGATTGGGAGATATATAGAAAATGAGCCAGCATATCTCAATCAACGTGTCCTTTTATTTAGGCCACATAAAAGTGTTAATCCTCATTTTGTCTACTATTCACTTCTATCACCTGTATTTCAAAAGTACGTAGTTAACCATATTGACAGCGAAACAGCCCAACCAAATATCAGTGGTCGCTCAGTGTCTGGTTATGAGATTACTTTGCCATGTAGGAAGGAGCAAGACAGGATTGCCTCGATACTTTCCTCGATTGATGAAAAAATTGAGCTCAACACACGCATAAATCATAATTTACTGGATATAGCCCAATCCTTATTTAATGAGCACGTTGCTAAAAACTCCGCTGGGCTCGAAAACGGCGCACTCACTGATATCGCCACTTACCTAAACGGTATAGCAATGCAAAAGTATCCTGTTAAGGATATAGAGGCTGGTCTCCATGTGTTGAAAATCAAAGAGTTAGGTCAAGGTTTTTGTGATGAGAACAGCGACAAATGTACTTCTGCTATTCCCGATCAGTATATCATAAAAGATGGTGATATCATTTTTTCATGGTCGGGGACACTTTTAGTTGATTATTGGTGTGGTGGGATATGCGGGTTAAACCAACATTTATTCAAAGTCAGTTCCAATTGTTTTCCCAGCTGGTTTATTTATTTTTGGACAAATCATCACCTTGACCGCTTTAAAAGAATAGCACAGGATAAAGCGGTTACCATGGGACACATTCGAAAGACTGATCTAGAACAAGCTAAAGTTTTTATCCCGCAAGAAGGTGACCTTAGAGAACTGGATCACCTGATCGGACCGTTAATGAAAGAGTTTGTTCAACGACGTCTAGAAAATAGAAAAATTAAAATTGTTCGTGACAAGCTTTTATCTTTTTTATTATCAGAAAGACTTGCTATTTAGGAGATAATTTCTTAAATTTAAGACTCTCAACAGCTTCATCATTATGAGTGAGTTTGATAAGTATATTAGGCAGGGTGAACCGGTTCAGGCTGAAAAAGCCCGCATTTGGCAGGTCGCTATTGGCCTTCAGGATGTCGATGGCTTGAAGACGTCTGAGTATCTTAAAGAAACGGCCGAGAAGCATATTGAAGGTGATATCTCTATTGATGAGGTTCGAGCACGTTTGGATAGTTATTATGAATCCAAAGCGGCGCGAGAAACCGCTGAAGAGAGAACGGAAGAAGCAGACAAAGTCTCTGCAGCCATTACTGCAATCCTATCTGAGAAGACATTTACGTTTTCTCCGGATTATTTAATCTGCATTCATCGTCGTCTGTTTATGGGAATCTATAAGTTTGCCGGGCAGATCCGAAATTACAATATTAGTAAAAAGGAATGGGTGCTCGACGGAGCATCTGTATTATACTCTGATGCTTACATGATTCGGCAAACTTTAGAGTATGATTTCCGACAAGAAAAAGAGTTTTCCTATGCTGGCTTAACTACAACTGATTCGATTAAACATCTTGCTAGTTTTATCTCCGGCATTTGGCAGATTCACGCTTTTGGAGAAGGGAATACCAGAACCACGGCCGTCTTTACCATCAAGTATCTGCGCAGTTTTGGCTTTAGTATTGACAACGACCTGTTCGAAAAGCACTCCTGGTATTTCCGTAATGCTCTGGTTCGGGCAAACTATAATAACCTAACAAAAGGCATCGTAGCAACTGATGAATATCTATTGCGTTTTTTCCGTAATCTTATTCTAGGAGAGAACAATACCTTATCTAATCGCGAGGTTCATATTGCTTCCCAAAGTATCAAAGGATCAGCGGCTAAGTCTCAAATTGATACTTTGAACTGTTCTTTAGAAGAGCTTGCGGTACTTAAGGCAATCCAAGAGAATCCTCATATTACACAGGATGCGCTGAAAAACGTTATCCACAAATCTATCGCCACCGTAAAGAGACTGACAATAAGTCTTCAAGAAAAAGGGCTTCTTATACGTAAAAACGGGAAGCGCGATGGCTTTTGGGAAGTAATAACAGACTGCTAAATTCTCATTTATGGAAGAGTGGAAAACATATAAACTTGGTGATCTAGTTAACCTTTATTCAGGTGGAACCCCGAATAAAAGCAAAGCTGGTTATTGGGGTGGCTCTATTCCATGGATCAGCGCCAAGTCTATGTATGAAGATTTTTTATCCACTTCTGATTTATTCATCACAGAATCTGGGCTAAAGGCTGGAAGTAAACTAGCAAAAAAAGACACTATTCTTTTGCTTACTAGAGGGAGTGGCCTTTTCAATAGAATACCAGTTTGTTGGACAGAGCGTGACCTAGCATTCAATCAGGATGTAAAGAACATTGTAAGTAAAGATGATAGTGTCCTTCTGAATCAATATCTTTATTATTGGCTATATGGCAATAAAGCAGGAATTACAGCTATTTTAGAGACTACCGGTATTGGCGCTGGGAAAATTGATACTGAGAGATTCCTTAGCTTGGATGTTTCGATTCCGAGTGTAGATGAGCAAAACAGAATAATCAGGATTGTTGAACCAATCTTTGATAAAATTACCATCAACAATCGCATAAATCATAATTTAGAGGAACAGGCCCTGGCCTTGTATGAGTTCTGGTTCGAAGATGATAATGAATGTAAAGCGTGGCCAGAAACAACACTGTCATCGTTTTTTAATGTAACAACAGGAAAAAAAGACGCCAACTTCTCAACGCCTGATGGTCCGTACCCTTTCTTTACGTGTGGTCAAACCCCATTAAGAGCGCCCTCCTACAGTTTTGATGGGAAAGCTATTCTAATGGCTGGAAATGGAGACTTTAATGTAAAAAGGTATATCGGCAGATTTGAGGCATATCAACGGACTTATGTATTGATGCCTTATGAAGAAAAGTATCTTTCTTTCCTATACTTGTTGATGAAAGTTCATCTGGGGGATATTACGGGCGGGAGTCGCGGGAGTGTTATAAAGTTTATCACCAAAGGAAATATTGCAGATTACTCTTTCAGGTTCCCTTCCTGTTGCATTGATGATAAACTTGCTGTTCTTAATTCATTATTTACGCAGATAGATGAACACAGTGCAGAAATAGAGTTTCTATCATCATTGAGAGATCAGTTATTACCCAAGTTGATTAACGGTGAATTGCATTGTTAGCGCTTATAAATTCTCATTTATGGAAGAGCTCAAAACATACTTGATGGAAGATCTCATAGAGGAAATCGCTATGGGACCATTCGGCTCTAATATCAAGGTCGATTGTTTCGTGGACTCTGGAGTGCCTGTCTTGAACGGAGCAAACTTGCAAAGTTATAAGCTTCGCGAGGATTCTTTTAATTATGTGACAACCGAGAAGGCTGATAGTTTAAACAAGGCAAACGCATATAGAGGAGACATTGTGATTACTCACCGAGGTACTTTAGGCCAAATAGTATATATTCCCCAAGATTCCAAATATGAGCGATATGTGATTTCTCAGAGCCAGTTCAGAGTCCGAGTTAACCCTTCAGTAGCGCTGCCTGAATATGTAGTGTTTTTTTTCCATACGCGAATAGGACAAAATCGATTATTGGCAAATGCTTCTCAAGTAGGGGTCCCAGCTATTGCACGCCCCTCCACGACATTCAAGAAAGTTGAGATAGAGATCCCTTCAATAAAAGAACAGGAGCGTATAGTTGCTATACTTAATTCATTATCCGATAAGATAGAACTCAACAATCGCATAAATCATAATTTGGCAGCCTAGTGATCTTGCGACAAGACATAATAATCCTGATTAACAATATATTCACATACGATGAGCTACACTGAAGAAAACTACGAGAATGCCGTACTCTACTTGCTTGAAACGTTGGGGTACGAGCATCAGTATGGACCGGATATCGTTCGTGATTATTCTGTTCCGTTCTATGAGGCACAACTCGCCCATAGCCTGCAGGTGGTCAATCCCACCAAGCCATCAATAGCCATCGAAGAAGCAATTCGCCGTGTTCGAGATATTGATACCGGGACACTCGTTCAAAAGAACGAGAAGTTCATGGACTTCCTTCAGAACGGCGTTGAAGTGAGTTATAGCGTTAACGGCGAGACAATCCACGACATTGTATATCTCATTGATTTCAATTATCCGGACAGGAATACGTTTCAAGCCATTAATCAATGGACGTATGTGGAGAAGTCCGAGAAGAGAGCGGATATCATAATCTTTGTGAATGGTCTCCCCTTGGTGCTTGTTGAGCTGAAATCGCCGTCTCGCGAAGAAACGGATGCATCAGCGGCCTATCGTCAAATTCGCAACTATATCCAAGAGATACCCTCGCTGTTTATTTATAATGTCTTCTGCGTAATGAGTGACATGACTACCTCAAAAGCCGGTACCATCACCAGCAAAGAGGATCGGTTCATGGAATGGAAGTCGAAAGACGGGCTTGAGGAGACAAAGGATTTCATTGATTATGACACTTTCTTCGTGGGAATGTTCAAACGGGATCGGTTTTTAGACATCATCAAAAACTTTACCTGTTTTAACGTAGATGAGGCGGGATCCACCAAGATCCTTGCGGGCTACCACCAGTATTTTGCTGTGAAGAAAGCGATTGACCGTACGGTTAAGGCAACGAATGGAAATGGTAAAATCGGCGTTTTCTGGCATACGCAGGGCAGTGGGAAATCGCTTTCGATGGTTTTCTACGCTCATCTCATCCAAACTGTCCTTAATAAGCCGACGATAGTCGTTATTACCGACCGTAACGATCTAGACGATCAGCTCTACGGACAATTCTCCCGTTGCCAGAGTTTTCTGCGTCAAGTTCCCGTTCAAGCGACCAGCAGGGAAAACCTTCGGGAATTGTTGCTTGGGCGCGAAGCTAACGGCATCATCTTCACTACTATGCAGAAGTTTGAAGAATCGGACGGTCCGTTGTCTGACAGGCGGAATATCGTCGTGATGGCAGATGAGGCGCATCGAGGACAGTACGGTTTCGAGGAGAAGGTTAATGCTGAAGGAAAAGTCAGCATTGGTACAGCACGTATTATTCACGATTCTCTCCCGAATGCATCTTATATAGGCTTTACGGGAACGCCAATTTCTTTCAAAGATCGTGATACGCAGGAAGTTTTCGGTGATTACATAGACATTTACGACATGACGCAATCAGTAAAGGATGGCGCCACCTGCCCCGTGTTCTATGAGTCTCGCGTGGTCAATCTCAAATTGGATGAAGAAACCATTCAAAATATTGATGCAGAATACGAAAAGCTTGCCGATGAAGGAGCTACACCTCAACAGATTGAGGAAAGCATGCATGAAATGTCCCATCTGGAAGAGATTCTTGGAGCTCCTGAAACCATTGACTCTTTGGTAACGGATATTCTCAAGCATTATGAAGAGAACCGTCAACAAGAACTCACAGGTAAGGCCATGATCGTAGCTTTCTCCCGTCCGATTGCCGTAAGGATATACAATCGCATTCTGGAATTGCGCCCCGACTGGACCGAGAAGGTGAAAGTAGTGATGACGGGCTCAAATAATGACCCGGAGGAGTGGCACAGCATAGTTGGGAACAAGCAGTACAAGAAAGAGTTGGCCAAGAAGTTCAAGGATGATAATGATCCTATGAAGATTGCGATTGTTGTGGATATGTGGCTCACTGGATTTGATGTCCCGTCATTGGCTACCATGTATGTTTATAAGCCGATGTCTGGCCATAATCTGATGCAGGCTATCGCTCGTGTAAACCGTGTATTTGCCGGCAAGGCGGGTGGTCTTGTTGTGGACTATATTGGAATCGCAAAGGCACTTAAAGAGGCAATGCGCGACTATACCAAACAAGACCAGGAAAACTACGGTAATCCCGATATCAAGGAAACCGCTTTCGTCAAGTTTAAAGAGAAACTGGAGGTATGTCGCGACTTCTTCCACGGCTTTGACTACGCAAAATTCCGCACCGGAACAGATGCGGATCGCGCCAATATTATCAAGGGTGCTGTCAACCACATGTTAGCCCCTGCAAGAGAAGAAGAGTGTACGTGTTTCCTCAAGGAAGCGCTTTTGCTGAAGGAAGCGGTCAGTCTTTGCCGAAGCTTGTTAAACGAGGAGCAACGTTATGAGTCCGCTTTCTTTGAAACGGTTCGAACTGCCATCAATCGAATCAAAAACATCCGCGTAAAGGTTTCCAAGAAGGAAATCAATGAGAGAATCGGTGAACTCTTGAAACAGAGCATCAAGAGTGAAGGAGTGATCAATCTTTTCTCGGACGTGAAGGCAGAGTTCTCTCTGTTTGATGCGGCTTTCCTGGAAGAGATTTCCAAGATGAAAGAAAAGCATATTGCAATCGAGATTCTGAAAAAACTTCTCAAGGAACGAGTTCATCTTTATCAGCGGACAAATTTGGTTCAGGCACAAAAGTTCTCCGAACTTATCAATATGGCGCTGTCTAACTACCTGAAGGGGCTTCTCACCAATGAGGAGGTCATCAAGCAGTTGCTCGATCTTGCAAAGGATATAGCAAAGAGTGAGCAGGCAGCTGACGAACTCGGCTTAAATGCTGAAGAGAAGGCATTCTATGATGCTCTAACCCGTCCGCAGGCAGTGAAGGATTTCTATACGAATGAGCAATTGGTCAACTTGACAAAAGAGTTGACGGAGGAATTGCGTAAGAATAGGACCATCGATTGGCAGAAGAAAGAATCTGCACGAGCCGGGATGCGCTCCAAGGTCAAAAGGCTCCTCAAAAAGTATAAATACCCGCCCGAAGAGGAACAATCCGCACTTGAAACGGTTATTCATCAGTGTGAACAATGGGCAGATGTTGATGCCGAAGAGTATGATGACTACAAGACCCAACAACCGCAACTGGTAGATGGCTACATCCCTCCGGTATTCAGTGTAGCCAGCTCTTACGCCATGGCTGCAGAGCCGAAAGCATCTTACGGATATAGTAACAGCGATGATACAGAAAAACAATAATATTATGGCAAACAACACCCCCGGTTACGTTTACATCCTCACCAACCCTTCCTTCAAGGAAGACTGGGTTAAGATTGGCAAGAGTTCCCGCCCCGTCAATATTCGTTCTAAAGAATTGGATAATACGGCCGTTCCTCTTCCATTCGAAATCTTTGCTACACTAAAAACCGCCAAATACGACATCGTTGAGAAAAAGATTCACAAGGCGATAGACCGCTTGACTGACCTGCGCATCCGCCAGAATCGAGAGTTCTTCAACATTAAGCCTGAATTGGCATTAGAAATCCTCAAGGATGAGGCCACGCTACTGGACGATGCTGAGATTCTTCTTTACGAGAATAATCAACCAGTAGTTCCCAAGCCAAACGTACCCAAGGAAAAGGAGAAGGAATTAAATCTGCCGCATAGACCTCGCTTCAGATTTAGTATGGTCAATATTCCTATCGGAGCAACCCTCGTCTTTATTCCGACCGGAATCGAGGTTAAGGTCGCCAGCGATGATCAGATCGAATACGATGGCCGAATCTTTAAGCTCTCTCCTTTTGTGGGCACCTACATGCCGGCTGAAAAGCGTAACACGTCAGGCGCTTATCAAGGTGCGAAATACTTCTCTTATAAAGGGGAAGTACTGGATAGTATTCGAACAAAAATGGAAGCACAAGAAGAGTAGAAAACGAATAATCCTTCTGGTAGTATAAACCCACCGAAAAGATGTCTAAAATCTTTAATGAGTTGGGCGCAGAAGGGTGGGAGCTTGTATCTGTAACTCCTATCCGCATGTCTGTCAACGGCCGCTATGATGCCATAAACGGCGGATTTGATAAGATTGCCGCGTACTTCAAGAAAGAAATACAGTAAAAGGTTGCAGTCGGCCGTGATCAAACTCTAACTGTGCGTAGTGGTCCAACTGCTGGACCACTATGCACGTTTTACCCCCTAAAGTGTAGATAGTGGTCCATCGATTGGACCACTATGCACGCAGGAGGACCAAAATTACTTGCAGACGGGGCGGATGGACAGACCGACTTCGCGGCAGCAGGTTTCTTGTTCTAACCAATTGCTTCCAAATGTCAGATTATACGCATAGCTCGGGTTTTCATCGTAAAGCGAAGATGTCCAATAAAAGCCTCGTTCACCCAGATAAACAAGGCCCCCTCCGGTTCCCCCAATATCTCCGGCAGCGGGAAGGAAAATGCTATTTCCGGTCTTCTTGCTTGTAAACCTGTAGCCCGAGACGCCATTCACGGTATCCTTGGCACCTGTGCAGTTATCCGAATTCAGTAATTCCGCCATCTCTTCCGTGGTGGGCATACGCCAGTCGCCGCCAAGGATTTGAGTAGCGGCATCGTCAACGGCTTCGAGAACCGTCTTATCATCTACGACACCATAATAACTTTTTGTACAATACTTTTTGAGGGATTGGGATGACCCTCCTTCACACAACGTATAAGATTGCAAGTCGTATTTCGCCTTTGTGAACGTTTCACCCCAGGCGTAGTAATCGCCCGGCGCCTCCGGGCTTGTTGCACCCAGGTTGCAACTACACCATTTGACGGAAAGGCCCATATCCACCGCCTTATAGATGCTTTCAACCGTTACTGCGCAATTGGCCATCAGGCCGTTGTTCGCCTTTGCCGTAACAGCGGCCGTTCCCTCTTTGACGGCAGTGACGATACCGTCCGGGTTAACCGTTGCGACGGCCTGGTTCGAACTGCTCCAGGTGATAGAGGGATCCGTGGCATCTTCAGGAACCACCGTGGCTACCAACGTAGCGGTTTCTCCCTCCGTCAGGGTCACCTTATCCGGATTCACGACGACGGACGTAACGATAATCTCTTTGGGCTTACAGGCAACAGCCGCTGCCACCATCAGGCAGCAATACAGGGGAATCAGGTTCTTTCTCATGACATTCAAAGGTAAGAAGATCTTCTTGAAAAAACATAAAAAACGTATCTTTACACCCGATTACTAACACGCTCGGATATGAAGCATTTGATTTGGATGATGGTGGCGTTGGTGATGGTGGCCTCGTGCGGAGTGCCGGCCCATCAGGATACGCCGCAGGGATATGTGAAACACTGTGTCCAGATTCTGGACAAGGAGGCGCTCTATGCGGATTCTCCGCAGTGGAAGGCCAAAAAGAAGGCCGTTCTGGCACAGAAGATTGCTACGATGGAAGAGGCCCACGCACTCGTGGCGGAAGCGGCGGGCGTGGCCGGTGGAAAGCACACCTTCCTGCAGGCACCGGTGAAAGATACCGTGTCGTATCCGGAAGAGGCGCCGGAAACCGCTGTTCTCAAGGGCGGCATCCTCTATGTGAAGCTTCCTGCGCACAGCGGTGTGAAGATCAGCGATGCGCGCTACACGCTTCCCGTCCTGGAGTTTCTGAGAGACCATAAAGAGCCGATGGGCCGAGTGATAGACCTCCGGGGCAACACGGGCGGCAACATGTATCCGATGATTGCGGCCATCTCCCCGCTCCTTCCGGACGGTGTGGTGCTACGCTTCAAGGGCCGCAAGCGGACCACGCCCATCTGGCTGGAGGCGGTGATCCAATCGCAGAATATTCCCGCCAAATTCATTTTCAAATGCGAGGAAACGCCGACAGCCATCCTGACGGACGGCCAGACGGCCAGCTCGGGAGAGGCCACCCTGCTCTGCTTCCGCGGGCTGAAACATGTGCGGACCTTTGGCGCCCCCACGGCGGGTTACGCCAGCGCCAACCAGTCGCATATCCTTAACGACGGCTACCTGCTGGCAGTCACCATTTCGGGCGATATGGCCCGGACCGGCGAGGTGTTCTGCGACAGTCCCATCGTACCGGATGTCCGGAGCGCAGAACCCTTGAAGGATGCGATTAACTGGATTCTATCGCTATCCGAACTTACAGAAAACTAATGGCATTGGGCCCTTCCGCGCAGAGCAGATCCAACACTGAAAGGTCTGCGATAAACGAGCTGCCGGCGGGGAAAATCTGGAAATAAGGCACGGCGCGGTCATAGCGCGGCAGCAGCCCCTCTCCCCTGTATTTGGGCTGGATGAGGGCGCGCAGGTCTGTGACCGGCGCTGCGGGAAGCGGTCCGGAATCGGGCACCGGCACCTGCGGCAGAAAGTCGGCCGTGGGCACGGGGCGGATGGCCAGGGAGCACATGTCGATCAGCTTCTCCGTCAGCTTCCAGTTCAGGTCAAAGAGGAAGGTCTCCTGCCCCTCCAGAATGCGGAACAGATCGTCCCGGTAATATTCAAAGAAGGCCGAATGGTTGTAGGCGGCCGTCATGGCGCGTTCATGCAGGCGCACCCAGGGCTCGGAATAATCAATCCGGACGTCGCGGATGTGAATCTTCTCCCCACGGGCATGCATCACCGGCACCACCAGCGCCTCCGGTCCCGCTGCGGAATAGATGCGGCAGCGGTTGCGCCACGATTGCTTCTGGTAGCTCTCACAAGCCTCGATCTCCACGCGCTGGCTCTGCGCCAGGGCAAAGAACCAGGAGACGGGCGGGAAGTAGGCCGTCGTAAGCAGGGTGTGTGGGAAAAGCGCCACGGTTAACGATTGGAAGGACGGACGATTCCGCGGGTGGAACTGCGCACGAAGTTGACGATGGCATCGCGCTCGGGCGAAGCCGCAATCTGCGCTTCAATCTGCGCGCATGCCTCTTCAGCCCGCAGGCCTGCATTGTAGAGCAACCGGTAAGCGGTGCAGATGGTCTCCATCTGCGCGGGGGTGAAACCGCGGCGGCGCAGGCCAATCAGGTTGATGCCCTCGTAGGCCACCGGGTTGCGGCCGGCCAGGGTAAAGGGCGGAATATCTTTGGTGACCACCACACCGCCGCCGACCATGGCGTGGGCGCCGATATGGCAGAACTGATGCACCACAGCCGCACCACCGAGGATGGCCCAGTCATCCACATCCACCTCGCCGGCCAGTCCGGCATACCCGGACAGAATCACGTGGTTGCCGATCTTGCAGTCGTGTGCCACGTGGGCGTAGCACATGATAAGGCAGTCGCTGCCGATCACGGTTTTCAGTTTGCCGCTGGCTGCGGTGCCGCGGTGGAGCACGGCGCACTCGCGGATGACGGTGCGGTCGCCGATCTCCAGCCAGCTCTCTTCGCCAGCAAACTTCAGATCCTGCGGCTCGCCGCCGATCACGCAGCCGGGATAGGTCTGGCACTCTCTGCCCAGGCGGACGTAGTCAAAGAGGGTCGTGTGGGGACCGATCCGGCAGCCGTCGCCGATTTCCACATGTTCACTGATATAGCAGAACGGGCCGATCTCCACGTTCTTGCCAATCCTGGCGTTGGGATGTATATAGCTGTTGGTGTTCATAATCAGACATTGAGGCGGATGAGCAGGGCGTGCAGCGCGGCGTTATTGACGCTGTGGCCGGGTTTGACGGCGGTGACGCGGGCGCGGAGCCGGGCGCCGGCAAGCTGCAGGTCCCCAAGGAGATCCAGCAGTTTGTGGCGCGCACATTCGTTGGGGAAGTGCAGCGGCGTGTCGTTCACATAGCCGCGCGGTTCGTCGATCACCAGCGCGTTGTCCAGCGATCCGCCTTTGATCAGGTTGTTCTTGCGCAGGAATTCCACCTCATGCAGGAAACAGAAGGTGCGGCATGGCGCCACCTGCGTGGAGTAATCGTCGTCCTCGGTAAAGGCAGCCCTCTGCAGACCGATTACTTGCGAATGGAAGTCGATTTCCACCTCCAGCGAATAACGGTCAGCGGGCTCAAAACGGATGAGGGATTCCCCGGCGGTAAACTCGAAGGGCTCGCTCAGGAGGATTTCGCGGCGCGGGGCGTTCTGTTCCTCCACACCGGCCTCGCGGAACGCGGCGGCATAACGGGCGGCGGAGCCATCCAGAATAGGCACTTCCGGGCCGTCCAGCTGCACCCGCAGGTTATCGATCCCGAATCCTGCGCAGGCGGAGAGCAGGTGCTCTACGGTGTGCACTTCGGCCCCCTCGTGCGCCAGGCAGGTACTGCGCTGGGTGGAGCCCACGAAGGCGGCCAGCGCAGGAATCTCCACGCCACCCAGGTCGGTGCGTACGAAGACGATCCCGCTTCCCGCAGGCGCGGGCAGCAGGTGCATCGTCACCTCGCATCCAGTGTGGAGGCCGATACCGCTGAAGCGGCAGGGTTGGCGGAGCGTGTGCTGGTTCATGGTTACTTGCCGTCCGCCTTAAACTTGGCGTAGGCCTTCATATAGGTTTTATGATCGATGGCGGGATAGCCCAACAGGACCTCTCCCTCCTTCCTGACGTTGCCGATGACGCCCGTGCGGGCCGCGACCGTGGTATGGTCCGCTACGGAAATATGGCCGTTGAAGCCGCTCTGGCCGCCGATGATGCACTGCCGTCCGAGATGCGCGCTGCCGGCGATTCCGCTCTGGGCAGCCATCACCGTGTTGTCGCCGATCTCCACGTTGTGCGCCACCTGGCAGAGGTTGTCCAGCTTGACCCCGCGACGGATGACGGTGGAGCCCATCGTGGCGCGGTCAATGGTAGTGCAGGCGCCCACCTCCACGTTATCCTCCAGCACAACGTTGCCCGTCTGGGGAATCTTCTTGTAGGAGCCGTCTTCCGTGGGCGCGAAACCGAATCCGTCCGCCCCGATTACCGCGTTGGCGTGCACGATGCAGTTGTCGCCGATCACGCAGTCGTGATAGACCTTGACGCCGGGATAGAGGATGCAGTTCTTGCCGACCTTGACGCGCGGTCCCAGATAGACCTGCGGGAAGATGCAGGTGCCCCGGCCGATCCGGGCGCTGCAGGCGATGCTGCGACGCAGCGAAAGACGCGCGCAGAAGCGGTTGCCGCGGGGACGGTTTTTGCGCAGCTGCTCGAACCAGCCCAGCAGTTCGGCCACCGCCGCATAGGCGTCGTCTACCTTCACCAGAGTGGCGGAGACGGGCTGAGCGGGCTCAAAACTGCGGTTCACGAGAATCACATCGGCCTTGCAGGTGTAGAGGTAATGCTCGTATTTGGGGTTGGCATAGAAACAGATGGTTCCGGGCCGGCCGTTCTCGATGCGGGCGGGCGCGGAGACGGTTACATCGGGGTTTCCGACGACCTCGCCGCCCAGACGTGCGGCAATTTCCTGCGCTGATACTTGAAAAGCCATAGATTAACTTACAAATATAACGATAATTGGGGGAAAGCAAAAAATATGCCCCGAATTTGGCCATTTGGCGAAGATTACTTACCTTTGCACCGTTAGAGACGACGAAGCGAAGGGGGCCCTGAGGGCTCCCTTGCTTTTTGTCGGAAAAAGAACCTGCCTTATGATTGAAAAAACGCTTATTGAAGCCATTGCAAACGAGTATCTCGCTGCTACCGACCTGAAACTGGTCCGCGTGAAGGTCAGCAAATAAAACGACATCACGGTATTTATCCATCGCAGCGGAACGTGCGTCTGCATTGACGACTGCGTAGCGCTGAGCCGCCATATTGAGAGCAAGCTGGACCGCGACAAGGAGGACTACTCCCTCACGGTCAGCTCCGCCGGCACCGGTTATAAGGACGAAGACGCTGAATAACAAACGAAAACAACAAACATAAAACAACACATCACACAATGGAAGTGAATCTTATCAGCCCGTTCGCTGATTTCAAGGAACAGAAGAATATCGACCGCCCCACGATGATGGGTGTGCTCGAAGAGGTCTTCCGCAACCAGCTCGCCAAGATGTACGGCGAGACCGCGTCGTTCGACATCATCATCAACATCGACAAGGGTGACTTGCAGATTCTCCGCAACCGCACCGTGGTTGAGACCGTGGAAGATCCCGCAACGGAGATTTCACTGGAGGAGGTCCACAAGATTGACGACAGCTTTGAGGTGGGCGAGGACTACACGGAAGAGATCCAGCTCTCCGACTTCGGCCGTCGCGGCATTCTGAACATCCGCCAGAACCTCCAGGGCCGTATCATGGAACTGGAAAAGAAGAATATCTATGACAAGTACGTAGACCGTATCGGCGAAATCATCGTCGGCGAGGTTTACCAGGCCTGGAAGAAAGAGGTCCTCGTGATGGACGAAGACGGCAACGAGCTCGTCCTCCCCAAGACCGAACAGATTCCCTCCGACTTCTTCCGCAAGGGCGACACCGTCAAGGCCGTCATCACCAGCGTGGAGATGCGCAACGGTTCGCCGGTCATCACCCTCTCGCGTACCTCCGGCCTCTTCCTGGAGCGTCTCTTCGAGCAGGAAGTCCCGGAAATCTACGACGGCCTGATCACCATCAAGAAGGTGGTCCGCGTCCCGGGCGACCGCGCCAAGGTGGCAGTGGAATCGTATGACGACCGTATCGACCCGGTGGGTGCCTGCGTAGGCGTCAAGGGTTCCCGTATCCACGGAATCGTGCGCGAGTTGCGCAACGAAAACATCGATGTGGTGAACTGGAGCAACAACACCCAGATCCTCATCCAGCGTGCCCTGAGCCCCGCCAAGATTTCCTCTATCGAGTTCCTCGACGATGAAATCCGTGTTTACCTCAAGAAAGAAGAGATCTCGCTGGCGATCGGTAAGGGCGGTTCCAACATCAAGCTCGCCGGCATGCTCGTGGGCAAGCGGATCGAGGTGTACCGCGCTGACGCCGAGGAGCAGGAAGACGTGCTGCTGGACGATTTCAATGACGAAATCGAGCAGTGGGTGATCGACGCCCTCAAGGAGATTGGCTGCGACACGGCCAAGAGCGTACTGGCCCTCCCGGCAGAAGAGATTGCCGAGCGCGCCGACCTTGAGATCGAAACCGTAGAAGACGTTCTCAAGATTCTCAAAGCAGAATTCGAAGAAGAATAAACCATTAACTATTCGGGAGAAAAAACTATGGCAGAAGGAACCATCAGAGTCAATAAGATATTGAAAGACTTCAATATCAGTTTTCCAACTTTTACTGACTTCTTGAAGAAAAAGGGAATCGCCACGGAGGAGCTTTCGCTCACTTCCAAGGTTTCCGAAGACGTCTATTCCCTGTTGCTCAAGGAATACGGCACTGAACAGCAGTTGCTGATGGCGCAGTCCAAACAAGTCAGCAACAAGCTGAAAGAGGTCGCTTCTTCCGAGAAGGAGCACGCCGCAGCCGCAGAAGAGGAACCGGTGAAGGAGATCTTCATCAAGACCAACGTGCTCACCACCGAAAAACCGGTCGAAAAGCCGGTCGAGAAGCCGGCCGAAAGCGTCAAGACTCCCGATGACGCTGCCGGCGTGAAGGTACTGGGCAAGATTGACCTGGAGAAACCCAAGAAAGAGAAGAAGCCTGAGGTCAAGAAGGCTGAACCCGCCCCGAAACCCGCTCCCAAGCCGGTAGAAAAACCGGTCGAGAAGCCGGTGGAGAAGGTCGCCGAGAAGCCTGTAGAGGCCCCGAAGCCCGCTCCCGAACCCGCACCGGTCCGCAACGTGCCTGAGCACATCGAGACCAAGGTGGAGAAGCTGGCCGGCCCCAAGATCAGCGGCACGATCGACCTTTCCCAATTTGAGCGGAAACCCAAGCCCGCCGCCCCCAAGGACAAGGGCAAGCGCGAGCGCATCCTCAAGGGCGGTCCCGCCAAGGTGGACATCAACGCTACCGAGGGCAGCAACCGTCGCGAGAAACCGGCCCAGCCGCAGCGTAACGACTCCGGAAAGGGTGGCCGCCGCGACCGCGACCGCTTCAAACCGGTCCACAACGAGATTGACGAAGACGCTATCCAGAAGCAGATCAAGGAGACCTACGCACGCATGGTGGAAGGCAAGGGCAAGACCAAGTCCTCCAAGCACCGCCGTGAAAAACGCGAAGAGTTTTCCCAGAAACTGCAGGAGGAGCAGGAGCAGCAGGCACGCACCAGCAACGTACTGAAAGTCACTGAATTCGTGACGGTTAACGAGCTGGCTATCCTCATGGACAACACCCCGGTCACCAAGGTTATCGAGGCCTGCATGAACCTGGGCCTGATGGTCTCCATCAACCAGCGCCTGGATGCTGAGGCGCTCGTGCTCGTGGCCGAGGAGTTCGGCTACAAGATCGAGTTCGTCAAGGCGGAAACCCAGGGCGCGATCGACGAAGAGGCCGACAAGGCGGAAGACCTTCTGCCGCGTCCGCCGATCGTCACCGTGATGGGCCACGTGGACCACGGTAAGACCTCCCTGCTCGACAACATCCGCAATACCAACGTGATTGCCGGTGAGGCAGGCGGTATCACCCAGCACATCGGTGCCTACAGCGTGACACTGCCCGACGGCCGCCAGATCACCTTCCTCGATACCCCGGGTCATGAAGCCTTCACGGCTATGCGTGCCCGCGGCGCGAAGGTCACCGACCTGGCCATCATCATCGTGGCTGCCGACGACGCCGTGATGCCCCAGACCATTGAGGCTATCAACCACGCACAGGCTGCCGGTGTCCCGATGGTCTTCGCCATCAACAAGATCGATAAACCCGGCTCAGACCCGGATCGCATCAAGCAGAAGCTCGCCAATATGAATATCCTCGTGGAGGACTTGGGCGGCAAGTACCAGTGCCAGGAGATATCTGCAAAGAAGGGTATCAATGTTGATAAGCTTCTGGACAAGGTGCTTCTGGAGGCTGATATGCTGGATCTTAAGGCCAACCCCGACAAGCGTGCCGTTGGCAGCGTGGTCGAGTCGTCGCTCGACAAGGGGCGTGGCTCTCTTGCCACAGTGCTGGTCCAGTCCGGTACCCTTCATGTCGGTGATGTGGTTCTGGCTGGCTGCTATACCGGACGCGTAAAGGCTATGTTCAACGAGCGCGGCCAGAAGATTACAGAGGCTGGCCC
>JAFSWO010000057.1 GCA_017450165.1 Bacteroidales bacterium
AGGGCCGTCTTGATCTTGGTCAGGCCGTCCACCAGCGAGGCGATCTTGTCGCCGAAGAGGCGCTGAATTTCTTCTACCGTGTATTCGGTATCTTCCACCACATCGTGCAGCAGGGCCGCACAGATGGATTTGCAGCCGAGTCCAATCTCGCTGACCACAATCTTCGCGACGGCGATCGGGTGGAGAATATAGGGTTCCCCAGAGCGCCTGCGCACATTCTTGTGGGCTTCGTTGGCAAAGTCGAAAGCCTTCCGGCAGAGTTCGAACTGCTCCCGGTCGGCACAGCGCTTGCGCGCCGCTTCCCGGAGGGGCGCCAACTCGCGTTCGATCAGTTGATAATCTTCTTCAGTAAACGTCGACTGCATGGTGATGGATTAGAAGTAGAGATCCCGTTTGTCGCTGCCGCGGATGATGCCCAGGCGCTCGACCACCTTGGCCTTGCGCTCGTCGTCTTTCATCTTGGCCAGCTCGCGGTCAATGAGTTTGTAGCCTTCCGCCTTGGTTTCCGGCGAACTGTAGTCCTCGAGGTACTCGGCCAGCGTGAGGATGGCGTTCGGGGTGCAGAAGTTGCCGATGAAACCCGGGATGGCATATTCCATGAAGTGCTCGCCCGTGCGGCCCAGACGGTAGCAGGCGGTGCAGAAGCTGGGGATGAAGTCGCGGGTCATGAGCCAGCGGATGGTCTCGTCCAGGTCGCGCGTGTCGCCAATCTGGAACTGCTCGCGGTTGAGCTCCTGCTCCGATTTCTTCTCCTGATAGCCGCCGATTTCCAGCTTGGTGCCGGAGTCAATCTGCGATACGCCGAACTCCATCACTTCGTTGCGGACCGCCTCGTTCTCGCGGGCCGTCATGATCAGGCCCGTGTAGGGCACTGCGAGGCGCAGGATGGCCACCAGCCGCTTGAAGTGCTGGTCGCTGACCAGGTAGGGCAGGTCTTCGCGGTTCAGGCCGTTAGCCGGCTGGATACGCGGGAAGCTGATGGTATGCGGGCCTACGCCGAAGGTCTCTTTCAAGTGAATGGCGTGTGCCACGAGACCGAGCACCTCGAAACGCCAGTCGTAGAGTCCGAACAGGGCGCCGATGCCCATATCGTCGATGCCGCCCTCAAAGGCGCGGTCCATGGCGGTCAGACGCCACAGGTAGTCGCCCTTGCGGGTGTCGGCCGGATGGTAAATCTTGTAAGTCTCTTTGTGATAGGTTTCCTGGAACACCTGGAAGGTACCGATGCCGGCAGCCTTCACAATCTTGTAGCCCTCCACGTCGAGCGGAGCGGCGTTGATGTTCACGCGGCGGATGGAGCCTTTGCCCACCTTGGTCTCGTAGACTTTGCGGACGGTGTGGGCGATGAATTCCGGAGAGTAGAGCGGCGATTCGCCGTAAACCAGGATCAGGCGCTTGTGGCCGAGGTTCTCGAGGCTTTCGACCTCCTGCACCAGTTCGGCATCCGAGAGCGTCTTGCGGATGGTGGTGCGCAGCGACTTGCGGAAACCGCAGTACTTGCAGTCGTTGATGCAGTAGTTACCGATATAGAGCGGGGCGAAGAGCACGATGCGGTTGCCGTAGATGGACTGCTTGAGTTCGTGCGCCGTTTCGAAGAGTTCTTTCTCCATTTCGGGCGACTCGATGGCCAGCAGTTTGGCGGTCTCCTCAAGGGTCAGCGGTTCCTTGTTCTTGCTTTTGGCAAAGATGGCGCGGATGGCTGCTTTGTCTTCTTTCGTATCGCGTACCAGGGATTCGAGGTAGGCGTCATTGATGAAGTCTTGACCTTTCATATCAGAAGAGTGTATTTTGCGGGGTTGTAGTATTTGTATGGTTGATCAGTTGATAGAATTCTTCTTCGGAAATTACCTTCACGCCCAGCTTTTCCGCCTTGCGGAGCTTTTCGGGGCCGGCTTTTTCGCCTGCGAGCAGGTAGGTGGTGCTGCCGCTTACGCTGCCGGTGTTCTTGCCGCCGTGGGCTGCAATCAGGGCTTTCATCTCCTCCCGAGAGACGGTGAAGTTGCCCGACACGACCACGGTAGCGCCGGCGAGCGTATCGGAGAGGCGGCGGGTTTCTTCCGCGCTCATTTCAAATTGCAGGCCAATCGCGCGCAGTTTTTCAATCATTTCGCGGTGGCGGGGGGCGGCGAACCAATCCAGGATGGCGTCGGCCATAATGCCGCCGATCTCATCGATCTGCAGAAGATCTTCTCGGCTGGCGGCCGCCATTGCATCCAGCGAGCCGAAGTGGGTGGCCAGCATCCGGGCGGTGGTTTCGCCGATATGGCGGATGCCCAGGGCGTTCAGTACGCGCGGGAAGGGCACCCTCTTGGAGTTTTCCAGGCTGGCGAGGAAGTTGTCCGCCGATTTTTGCTGCCAGCCCTCCAGTTTCAGCAGTTGCTCGGCTGTAAGCGAGTAGAGATCGGGAAGTTCTCGGATCAGCCCGGCGTCATAGAGCTGTGCGATGGTGGCGTCACCGGCCAGAATATCCATCGCTTTGCGCGAGATGAAATGGATGAAGCGGCCCTTGATCTGCTCGGGGCAGCTGTCGCTGTTGGGGCAGTAGTGGCGGGCCTGGTCTTCGTCGCGCACCAGCGGAGTACCGCAATCCGGGCAGCGTTCCGGGAAGTGCGGGCGTTGTGCATCTGCCGGGCGCTTGGAGAGTTCCACGGCCGTAATCTTAGGGATAATCTCGCCGCCTTTCTCCACATAGACCCAGTCGCCGATATGGATATCGAGCAGGTCCATCTGGTCCTTGTTGTGGAGCGACGCGCGCTTGACGATGGTGCCCGAGAGGGGGACCGGTTCCAGATTGGCCACCGGCGTCACGGCGCCCGTGCGGCCTACCTGATAATCGACGCTCAGCAGCGGGGTGAGGACCGATTCGGGTTTGAACTTGTATGCAGTGGCCCAGCGGGGCGATTTGGCGGTGAATCCCAGCTGTCGCTGGAGGTCCAGCTCGTTGACTTTGATGACGATGCCGTCGGTGGCGAAGGGGAGGCTCTTGCGGCGCGTATCCCACTCCTGCACATAGGCGATGACCTCGTCGATACTGCCGGCCTTGCGGGAATACTCAGAGACGGGGAGACCCCAGGAAGCTGCTGCCTCGATGGCTTCAATGTGCGTCTTGAAGGGCAGATTCTCCCCCAGCATGTGGTAGAGCACGCAGTCCAGTCCGCGGGTGCGCATCTCCTCCGGATTCTGGAGCTTGAGGCTGCCCGATGCGGCGTTGCGCGGGTTGGCGAAAGGCGCTTCACCGATCTCTTCCCGCTCGCGGTTGAGCCGCTTGAAGGCCTCGAAAGGCATGTAGATCTCGCCGCGGATTTCGAACTCCTCGGGGATGGGCGTGGTTCCGGGGGCTGCGGGCGTTCCGGCGTCTGCTACGCGTAACACTTGCGGAATGGCCGGGATATTCACCACGTTGCGCGTCACGTCGTCTCCCTTGGTGCCGTCGCCGCGGGTCAGGGCGCGCAGCAGCCGGCCGTTGCGATAGGTCAGGCAGATGGCCGTTCCGTCGAACTTCAGTTCGCAGGAGAAGGTGTAGGGGGACGTGATATCTTTTGCGATGCGAGCATCGAACTCGCGCAGCTCCTCCAGGCTGTAGGTGTTGCCCAGCGAGAGCATCGGGTAGCGGTGCGCCACCTGCGCGAACTTGGCTACAGGGGCGTCAGAGTCGCCTTTTGCGCCGCTGGCTCCGTCTACGCCGGGTTTGCGGACTTCGTCGCTGTCGTTCCCTTCCAGGTCACTTCCGACATGCATGGTGGGGGAATCGGCGGAGGCGAACTCCGGCCAGCGCTTCTCCAGCGCCTGCAGCTCCTGCATCAGCAGGTCGAACTCGAAGTCGGAGATGACCGGGGCGTTCAGCACATAGTAGTTGTAGTTGTGCCGCTCGAGCTCCTTCCTGAGGAACCCAATCCTCTCCGCCGCCTCTTTTTTACCGATCTTAGCCATTGTTTTTCGTGCCCATTCCGCGCCACTCTCCGGGCGCTTTTGCTTTAACAAGCAAAGATAGCAAAAAATGCTGGCTTGTTCACTTGCGCTGATTGTTTTTCCAGTAGTTTCCATGTATTCATTCTCCGAATCCTCTCTCGAATGCGCAGTTTATCTCCAAATCATCCTTTGAGCGTGTCAGGTGGTCCAACCGGTGGCCCACCTGGCACGCTTTCCCTACCGTTTCTGATAAGAGGGAAAAGAATGTCGCTAAATTCCGAGAATCTGCAGGGCTTCGGCGGCGGAGGTGAAGCGGAAGGGGGCGGGGATGCCCTGAAGGCCGCGGGAGCGCCAGTCGGCGAGGGCGAAACAGCATCCAGCACCGTCAGCACATCGGAAATCGTGGATGGTGTCGCCGAAGTAGATGGCTTCGGAAGGGAGAATCGGCGAGTGATCACCGGAGGTAGCTGTGGGTGAAGATTCCCCTGAGACAGCCTCGCGCGAATTGCCTCCGGCGACTTGCGCAGCGGCGGAGGCGAGCGCCACGCAGTGGCGCATGGGGTCAGGATCGGGCTTGCGACGGGCGGTGTCGTCGGCGCAGACGATATGGTCGATATACTTCAGGAAGGGCTTGATGTGCACGTCCTTGTCGAACTCGAAGTGGTTGCGGGCGGTGACGATGCCCGTGCGGAAGCCGGCTTCATGGATGGCCGCCACCATCTCCAGCGTACCGGGAAAGGGCTTGATCAGGTGGGTGAGCGCCACGAAATTCTCCTCCCATCGCTCACCGAAAGCCACTGCATCGTCGAAGTGGACATCGCGCGAGACATCGGCGCTCGAGATGCCGAACCAGCGGTAGGCCTCGTCGTAAGGCACCTCCAGCCCGGTCAGTTCCCGGATGGTCTGCATCAGCGAAAGGACGCCGGTCTCCTCGGAGTCGATCAGCGTTCCGTCAATATCAAAAATGACCAGTTTGAATCGCATGGGCGGTGTGCTTTACGGGACCGCCTATCCGCGGACCAGTTGCTGGACGAGGGCATTCATCTCCGGCAGCTGTTCCTCCATGGAGGTCAGCAACTTGTACTGGGCACGGGTGCGCACCAGGTTGTGCTCCGGATAGCGGGTCTTGTAGTAGGTGTCGCCGTCGATGTAGTCCATCAGGAAGCGCAGCACCTGCTCATAAGTGATATAGAGACCGCTGAAGGCCAGGTACTCGATTTCAATAGGCGCGAGCTCTCCGGCCATCTGCGAGAGATATCCCTCCATGTAGGCACGGAAGAAGGGCATCGACATGGAGACCTTCGCGAGGTCCGGATCGTCTTCCGCACCCGAGTTGGTGTAGGAGCGCAGCGCGTCGCCTACATCGTTGAGCAGGGTGGAAGACATTAGCGTATCGAGGTCGATGGCGCAGAGCACCTCGCCCGTCTTGGCATCGAAGAGGAAGTTGCTGATTTTGGTGTCGTTATGCGTGGCGCGAGTGGGGATTTCGCCCTTCTCGAAACGCTCCCAGAAGGCGAGCATCCGCGCGCGTCGCGACTCGATCCATCCGATCTCTTCCTGCAGTGAAGCCACCCGTCCGGCCGCATCGCGGCGCAGCGCCTCGTCCCATTGCGCGAAACGGAAGCGGATGTTGTGGAACCCCTTGATGATCTCGGTCAGCGGCTGGGTGAAATCGGCCACCTGCCGATGGAACAGCCCCAGCCCCAGCCCGCCTTGGCGCGCGAGTTCCGGGGTGTCGGCCCGCTCGTAGCTCTTGCTGCCCTGGATAAAGGTGCAGACGGCCCAGAAGTTGCCGCCCTCATCCTGCACGTACCACCTGCCGTCCAGCGCCGGTACTACGGTCAGCGTACCGCGCTCGGGATCAGCCACTTTTCCCTTGATGTGCCGCGTCACGGCCACGATATTCTCCATCATGGCGGGCACGTCCGGGAAGACCAGGTGATTCTTGCGCTGCAGGATATAGGCGGGCTGGGAAGCTCCGTCCACAAAGACGCAATAGGTGTCGTTGATAAAACCTTCGCCCAGCGGCCGGACATCGGTCACGGCGCCGCGCAGTGCAAAACGGGAAGCAAGTGCGGAAAGATCCATAGACAGAGCGCCTTAGCGGCGGATTTTATAGCCCTTGTAGGCGTAGAACATGATAATCAGATAGAGCGGCAGGCAGACCCAGTAGGCGTTCTGCGGGCCGAGTCCGTCCTTCAGGAAGCCGAAGAGCACCGGAATCAGCGCACCGCCACCGATGGCTGCCACCAGCAGGGAGGAACCCTTCTTGGTGAACTTGCCCAGGTCGGTGATGGCCAGCGGCCAGATAGCCGGGTACATCAGCGAGCAGGCGAGGCTCAGCAGCGCCACGAACCAGACCGAAACCGGCCCCGGGGTCAGCACGATGCCGAGCGACATGGCCACCGCCAGCCAGGTGCAGATGCGCAGCGCCTTGACCTGCGAGATGACCTTGGGAATGCAGATGATGCCCACGATATAGCCGATGGCCATTCCAAGGCCCGGGAAGATGGTGTACCGCTCCGGATTGGAGAGCCCCAGGTCCTGCGCATAGTCCAGCACGGTCAGCAGCGCGAGGTTCTCCACGCCCACATAGACGAAGATGGAGAGCGCGCCCAGAATCAGGTGCGGGAACTGCCAGATGCTCTTCTTGCCGGCTGCGTAAGGGCAATCCTCCTCATTCTCTTCACCTTGCGCCTTGATCTCCTCCAGCGGGGCGAAGATGGTGGCCAGACCGAAGAGAATCATCACCCCCACGATGATCAGCAGCGGGGTATTGAGGTCCGTCAGGCCCACTTGCTCGATGGGTTTGCGCGTCACGGCCGCGATGAAAACCGACGGCAGGGCCAGGGCAAGCGAGTTGCAGATACCCATGATGCTGATGCGCCGGGCGGCACTGTCAATCGGGCCGAGGATGGTCACGTAGGGGTTGATGGCCGCCTGCAGCACGGTGTTGGCCGTTCCGCTCAGGAAACAGGCCAGCAGGTAGAGCGCGAAACTCTCCATGTGCGCTGCGGGGATAAAGAGCGCAAAGGCCGCGGCAAAGAGGAAGAACGACACGGACATCGTGCGCTTGTACCCGATCCGGGCGATAATCGCGGCTGCCGGGAAGCTGAAAATCAGGAAGGCCAGGAAGGTGGCCGCAATCACCAGGTAGCTCTGCGCGGAGTTCAGATGCAGGTTGTTCTCAAGGAACGGCACGAAGTAGCCGTTGATGCCTACGGCGAATCCCACCGTGAAGAACATCATGCCGATGAAGGCCAGGGGAACGATATACTTATTCTTGGGCATAGGAATCTAGTTGTTGAGATGATACTTGATGAGACCTTCCATCGGGGCCTGAAGAATGTTGCCCATCTTCATGCCGAACTCTTCGACGACCTTCTGCAGCAGCGGCTTGAAGTAGTAAGCCACGCTGCCCACGGCATTGAAAGTATATTTCTGATAATCAGGGTAGTGTGTGACAATCAGCAGGAAGAACTGCCGGAAGGCGTCGGTCACGAGGTTCGGGAAATAGGGGTCGAAATCCAGATGCTGCGCGATAAACTTGGCGTACTGCGCGCAGTAGCGGTTGGGGAAGGGCTTGGTGTAGATCTGGTCCAGCAGCTCGTCGTTGTTCTTGCCGAGCGCGGCACCCACCTCCTTGTAGACCTTTTCCGGCATGTTGCGGCGGATAAAATCGGTAATCATCCGCTTGCCCAGGTTGGCACCCGAACCCTCGTCGCCGAGGATAAAACCGCAGGAATCCACGTTCAATCCCTCGTTGCAGCCATCGTAGAGACAGGAGTTGGAACCGGTTCCCATGATGGCGGCAAAGCCCGGTTCGGCCTGCAGCAGGGCGCGGCAGGATGCCAGCGTATCCATGGCGATAAAGACCTTATCGGCCTTCGTAAAGACCTTTTTGAGGGTCTCCGTCATGAAGGGATACTGAAGTTCGGTGACGCCGGCGCCGTAGAAGTAGATTTCGGTGACCTCGAGGGTAGGGAAGCCCTCCGGGAGATTCTTTTGGATATCCTCTACGATCTGCGGCCCCGTGATATAGTTGGGGTTGTAGCCCTGGCTGCCAAACCGGATGACTGCACCCGTCTCACGCGAGACGCAAGCCCAGTCGGTCTTGGAAGCCCCGCTGTCTGCAATAAGGATCATAGTATCAAACGAGTAATCGATTAGTCCCAGAGCCCGTGCATGTCGGGAATCTCGCCCAGGCCAAAGCGGAAGAGCACGATACCTACCGCCTTGGAGGTGGTCAGGTCGCGGCAGTCCACGAGGGTCTCCTCGGCGGTCATCGGAACGGGATTCTCATCCTCCTGCCCGAAATCCTGCGGATCCTTGTCGCGGTAGGTGGTGGTGCCGGCCCAAACCACGGCCGGAGCGCCTTTCTCGGCGAAGTGGTTGGCCACACGGACCGCCCAGCCTTCGTCATTCTTCTTGTAGCCGCCGCTGTGCCGGTAGATCATCGGCATCAGAATGTCCAGATACTGGCCCATTTGCGCGGGATCCTGGCCGTAGTAGTACTCACTGTCGGGCTCGGGCATCAAAGCCGCGGAAAGCACGATTTTGGGGTTGTGCTTGCGGCATGCCTCGGCAATCTGGCGGCAGAACTCGGTCACGCAGCCCGTGGCGGTAATCTCCTCGGAAGGGTTGTGCTTGTGGGCGGTGCCGCCGAAACGGATGTAATCCAGGTGGATACCGTCCACGCCCCAGTCTACGTACTGCACGGCGCGGGCAATCACCTCGTCGAAGTACTCCTGTTTGTAGCGGTTGTTCTCGTCATCCACCGGGTTGACCCACTTGCCCTCCTTGTAGAAGCACTGGAACCAGATATGGACCTTGACGCCCTTCTTCTGGGCCTGCTTCACGAAATCGAGGGTAGAATCCACGCCGTGGGCCGTGAAGGCCTTCTCGTGAAGGATCACGTTGCGGATGTCTTTCTGGACGAGTTCGTTCAGGTCGACCTCAGTCATGTATTTGGACCAGAGCCAGATGGCGTTGGTATTGGGCTTTTGGCTGCACGATGCCAGCAGCAGGGCGGCAACGGCGAAAAGGAGAATGCGTTTCATGATTGGTTAGAATTCAAGTTCGTTATAGCGACCGTTAAAGGTCTCCATGCCCTTCCAGGTAGGGGTGCCGAAGGTTGCACTGTTGTTGGAGGGGTCACAGACCCACCATTTCCCGTCCACGTAAATCTCGGGAATCACGTGTCCGATGACACCGGAGGTGAAGTAGCACTGTCCGTGCAGGTAACGGGCAGGGATACCGGCAGCGCGGCACATGGCCAGCGTCGCGTGAGTCAGGTCGCAGCAGTTGCCGCCCTTGGCATTGATGGTGCCCACTGCACCCTTGCTGGTATTCATGTAGTTCTCCCACTCCCATTCGTCACGGGCGTAAGCGAAGATGGCCTCTGCTTTTTGACGGTCGGTTGCCGTGGCGGGCAGATTCTTCAGTGCGGCAGCGAGCGTAGCCTTGACGGTCTCGTTATCCTTCGGACAGTTACGGGTGGCATCCAGATAACTTGCGGGCCAGGAGGAGACCTCCTCCGGCCATTCGCCCTTGTTCTTTACGAAATAGTTGAACAGACGGGTCATGACGACCATAGCGGCGCGCAGATTCATGCAGTTGTCGTGTTTGGTGACGACCATCGTCAGTTGCGGCATGTAGCCGGGTTTCTGCGGATCATCGGAAGGGAAGGTGACATAGTTGGGCAGGCTGCCTTTTTCACGCGCGTAGTTCACCATCCGGCCGGCCATGTACTGGATGTGCGCAAAATCGATCACGTCCGGATCGAAGGTGTTCCAGCGGTATTCATCGCCGAAAGCGGCCGAGAAGAGGTCAATTTCTCCCTCTTGCCAGGTATCCGGATTCGACACGATCCTCTCCAGCAGCAGGCAGGCTGCGATGAAGTAGCGGCCCTTGTTGTAGACGAGACCCTCCACGTTGACGCTGGTGGGCAGGGAACCCGTCTCCTCGAAAACGTCGTAGGCATCCGAGATGGCCTGTACGAAGTGACCGTTGTAACTATCCAAGGTGAATTCGGGATCCGGAGTGGGTTCGGGTCCTTTTTCGTGGCATGCGCAGGTAGCCACCATGGCGAAACATGCGCATAAGATAAAGAGAATGCGTTTCATAACAGTTGAATAAATAATTGGCAACCGTGGGGGCGGTCAGGCCCCCACGGCCGAAATAGGTTAGTTGATACCGTAAAGATCGAAGCTGAATGCCTGATCCTTGATAGCGGTATAAACATTCTCGTTAACGTTATTGTCGAGGATGTACTTGTAGATACGCATCAGCACCATGAGCTCGCGCATCGGGGAGATCAATCCCTCGTAGCCTTCGAGCTTCAGCGTGCTGGAAGCGGTGCCGAACTGCTGGAAGTTGCCGATCATGCCGAGCGGGCTGTTGTTGCCCACCGCGATGAAGGAGCGGACCACATGCCAAGCACCGACCTTCACAATAAAGTTCACGTCAACATTTGTGATAGCTGCACCGTTGTAGGTTACCAGATCACTGTTTGCACCTTCGTACCAAGGATGCTTGCCCCACTGGTTGGCTGCAGATGCGGAAGGCATCACGCTGGCCATGGTCTTGTTGTCCTTGAGGGTGTAAGCCTTGTTGCGGTCGGTCATGCCATTGAGGAACTCTTCGCCCTCTTCAGTCACGAGGTTCAGCAGACCGCGGATAGCAATCTCCCAAGCCTGGCTGGAAGAGTACTCGGTTCCCTTGATGTTGAGCTTCCAAATCTTGTCAGCCCACTTGGGGTCGTACTGGTTGCCTTCATGGCCCAGGTACTCGCAATTCGGATTCGGAACAATCGGAATGAAATGCGCATTCTGCCATGCAGCATTTTTCTCAATAAGGTGTTCGCTTTCAGACTCGACGATACCCACGGTGTTCTGCCATACATCCAAACCTTTGACGAATTCCGTTGCGAAATCTTTGAGGCTCGGAGCACTGACGTCACCATTTTCCCCATAGAGATAGAAGTTGAACTTCTGGTCCTTGATAGCGGTGTAGACGTTGTTTTCAATGTTGTTGTCGAGCAGATACTTGTAGATACGCATCAGCACCATGAGCTCACGCATCGGGGAGATGAGGCCCGAATAACCGTCAAGAATCAGTGTGCTGGTAGCGGTGCCGAACTGCTGGAAGTTACCGATCATGCCGAGCGGGCTGTTGTTGCCCACAGCGACGAAGGAACGGACTACATGCCATGCGCCGACCTTCAAGATGAAGTTGACGTCGACCTCGGAGATAGCCTGGCCATTGTAGGTTACCAGGTCATCGAACTCATACCAAGGGTTCTTGCCCCACTTGTTGGCAGCGGATGCGGAAGGCATCGGGCTGTTGAGACCGAGGTTGTCCTTGAGGGTATAAGCCTTGTTGCGATCGGTCATGCCATCGAGGAACCCCTGACCTTCTTCAGTCACGAGGTTCAGCAGACCGCGGATAGCGATCTCCCAAGCCTGGCTGGAAGTGTAGGTGGTACCGTTGATGTTGAGGGTCCAAGGGGTCTTACCGTCATCGTACTGGTTGTTGCCGTAATCCTTGAAGTCGGAGTTGTTGGTATTGCCGATCGGAATGTAGTGAACGTTGGTCCAAGCGCCTTTCTGGCTCTGAGAGTTGCGCTCACCGTCAGCGTCGACATTACCGATGGTTGCCTTCCAGACATCCAGACCCTTGACGAATTCCGTTGCGAATTCCTTAAGCGTAGGACCCGTAACAGGGAGATCGTAAAGTGCCGTGCTGATTTCAACATTGGCGACAGCCGTCGGGATGTTCGTAGTGATGTTGTTGTCCATCACATACTTGAAGAAACGGGACATCATCAGGAAGTCGCGCTCGAGGCAGACATAGCCGTTGTAGGTGGTAAGAACCGGATCGCTCGTACGCGGATAACCGCAGACGTTCGGCCATTCGCCGTTGCTTGCAATGTAGTTGAGGCAACGGGTCGCGAAGTTGGAGAGGAGGTCGGCTTTTGCGACAGTCTCCTGCAGGCCGCTGCCGTACTCATGCCAGCGTGCCGAAGCTGCCGTGTAGGACTTCGGAGCGGTGATCTTGTCGGTCAGTGCACCGCCGTTCTCAATGGCCTTGAAAGCGTTGAGGGCGATTTCGTGCATCTGGTACTTGTCGTAGGTGTTGCCCTTGACGGTGATGGTGAAGGTGTCGGGAACGTAGTGGACGTTCTCCTTGCTGTAGTTCTGGCCGTCATAGGTGTAGGAAACCGTACCGGTCGTGTTCTCCCAGACGGTGGCTGCCTTTGCAAACTCAGTTGCGAATTCAGCGATGGTCGGGGTGTTGTCCACCGGCGCTGCGCCCTGGTTGTAGAGGTCGAAGCTGAACTTCTGGTCCTTGATGGCGGTGTAGACGTTCTCGTTGATGTTGTTGTCGAGGATGTACTTGTAGATACGCATCAGGATGAGGAGCTCACGCATCGGGGCGATCAAGCCGTCGTAACCCTCGAGGTTCAGCGTGCTGGAAGAGGTACCGAACTGCTGGAAGTTACCGATGTTGCCGAGCGGGCTGTTGTTGCCCACAGCGATGAAGGAGCGGACCACATGCCATGCACCGACTTTCACCATGAAGTTGACGTCAACCTCGGTAATAGCCTGGCCATTGTAGGTCACAAGGTCGCTGTTTGCACCCTCATACCAAGGATAGCTGCCCCACTTGTTGTTGGAGGAAGGATTCGGAATGGTAGCGGTGTTGAATGCCTTGTTGTCGCCCAGCGTGTAAGCCTTGTTACGGTCGGTCATGCCATCGAGGAAACCTTCGCCCTCGGTGGTCACGAGGTTCAGGAGACCGCGGATAGCGATTTCCCATGCCTGGTTGGAGGTGATCTCCTGACCGTTGACATTGAGTTTCCAAGGCGTGTACTGATCGTCGTGCTGGTTGCCAGCGTGATCATCGTAAGGGCTGCCGATCTTGCCGACAGGGATGAAGTGGACATTGGTCCAAGCCGTACCCTTCTCGATCAGGTGCTCGCCTTCGGATTCGACCGTACCAACGGTTGCTTCCCAGACTTCCAGACCTTTGACGAATTCGGTTGCGAATTCCTTGAGGGTACCGTTGAGGGCAACGTAAGCGCCCTGGTTGACAGCGATTTCGAGGCCTTCAGTGATGTTACCACCCTTGATGAGGACCTTGCCGCTACGCTCTACGCCGGTGTTGGCATCAGCGGAGATAGCGATGGTGACAGCGTCGCCTGCATTACCGGAAGCCGGTTCAACGTGGATCCAGTTTTCAGAAGCGGTAGCCGTCCAAGCCTTCTTTGCAGTAAAGGTAGCATTGACAGCCGTTCCGTCGAACTTGAGGTCGACCTTCTTGGTCCTGAGCTCGATGTCGGGCATCTCGACGCCATAGAGGTCGGTGTTGAAGGTGACATCCTTGACTGCGTCGTAAACGTTCTCGGTGATGTTGTTGTCGAGCAGATACTTGTAGAAACGAGCAGCGATGAGCCACATACGCATTGCGGAGATGAATCCGCTGTAGCCCTCTTCAATAAGGGTCTGATCGGGATCGGTGCCGTAGATTTGGTAGTTACCAATCTTGCCGAGAGCCGGCTGACGGGCGAGGAACCATGCGACGGTACGGACTACAATGTACGGGTTGATCGCATCCTTGTTGATAGGCTGTGCGTCGATCGTACTTTCATACCAAGGATACTGTCCCCAGATATCCACGTCGGAGACAGCAGGGATCGGTTCGGTGAGTTTCGCGCCGTTAGCCATCGTGTGCTCGAAGGTGTTGCGCTCTGCCTGGATTTTGGAGGAACCCTCTGCCGTGAGAAGGTCCATGATACCGCGGAGGGCGATACCCCAGGTCTGAGCGGAAGTGTAGGTCGTTCCGTCGATCGTCACGGTGAAGTACGGCTGGTACTTCGCATCGTACTGGTCTACGCCGTCAGCGTAAGCGCCACCGGAGTGGGGGATCGGAACGAAGTGGACGTTCTGCCATGCAGATTTGTTGTCCGTGCAGTGGGAACCGTCGGCGGAAACCGTACCGACCGTGTTCTGCCAGATGTCGAGGATCTGGACGAACTGCTCAGCGAAGCCCTTCAGCGAGGAAGCTGCGGAGAGATACTCGGTGGAAACCTTTGCCGGAAGACGACCGTCTTTCTTGTAGGCTGCCAGCGTACGGAGCATCGTCACGGTTGCACGGTTCGTGGAGAATGCGAGGGCACTGCTGCCGGAGCGAGTGATCAGGGTCTGGTTAGGAACCTGAAGCTTGTCCTCCATGGCCTGCATGAGGCGTTTCGCGATGTCTGCGATGTCCTCGGTACCTTCGTTGATCTTCGGACCGTTCGTGACAGCGATTTCATCTTTGTCATAGCTGTCGCGATCCGGGTGCTCAGCCGGTTTGTAGTTGTAAACCTTGATGTCGGATTTGTCGCCGGTTGCCACGAAGGAGACCAGTTTGCAGAGCGCATACTGATACTGCGGCAGGGTCAGCGTGACATCCCCGACCTTCAGCGACTCGGGAATGACATTGTCAGCTTCCCAAGCGGAATAGGCGTTCGCCGCGACCGTTACGAGGTCAGCAGGCGAGAGGGTTGCTATCGAATCGTCCGGTTCGATCGGATCCTTACAGGAAACGATGGCGAACACTGCGGCGATTACTGCTAGCGAGTGCCATAAAAGCTTTTTCATAATAGAAATGTTTTTGAAAAAAGGTGAATAAAATATGTGGATATATGATTGTTAGTCCAAGTCATTCACGTCCGGGAAGGTGCCCAGTCCGCAACGGAAGAGCACCAGGCCGTTGGCCTTGGAATCCATGAAGACGTCGATATCCTTGCGAAGCTCCGTAGCCGTCATACCTTTCACGCCGCCGGAATCGTTGCCGGTGTAGGTGGTGATACCCGCCCAAACCTGTGCGCCGCCGGAGTTGTCGCAGAACCAGTTGACAATATTCTTGCAACCCGAGTCACCCCAGCCGTAGGAATAGCGGTAGCACATCGGCATCAAGATATGGATGTACTGTCCCATTTTGGCGGGATCCTGGCCATAATAGGCAGTGGAATTCTTCTCCGGCATCAACGCCGCGCTGGTCACGATTCCGCAATCGAAACTGTCGGCAATCTCGCGGATCTCCCGGCAGCAGCGGTTGACGGCCCCGATGGCATTGACGGTGGTGGAGGGGTTGTGCTGGGAAGCGGTTCCTCCGAAACGGATATAGTCGAGGTGGAGTCCCTTGACGCCGAAATCGGCGAGATACATCTCGGCGTGCTCACGAATATCGGCAAAGATTTCCTCTTTGTAGCGATTGTTGGCATCGTCGATCGGATTGATCCAGCCACCGTTGTAGAAGCACTGCATCCAGCAGTGAACGGCAATGCCGAGTTCGTCGCATTTGTCAAGGAAAGGCAGCGTTCTCTTGAGGTTATACTCTCCGAAGGCAACGTAGTTCAGCAGAATGTGGTCGTAGCCCAGGCGCTTGAATTCCTTGAGTTGTGCCGCATCGTTTTCCATCAGATCGGGGACATGCGAACTCCAGGTCCAAATGGCGGTGTGCTTGTAGTCTTCAAGTTTGAAAACGACGTTTTCCCCGCCGCGGCTGTGATAAGTCATGTTTTTCCATGTGGAGGACCCATCGGGAATCCGCTGGTAGCTGCCGCGTTTGTAGCAGGCCTTGGGCTCCGCAAAGGTGGCCGCGCGGTCGAATTCATCGACAGCCGCATCCTGGGTTCCCAGTTTCAGGACAAACTGGGCGTCGGAGGCGATACCGGTCACGAGCGACTCATCTTCCGTCGTAACAATCAGGCGCGCACCTGCGGCCAGCGAGCCGGATCCGCTCCATATGCTGCGGTTTTTGAAGTAGGCGTCGGTGATATAGAGCCCGATTCCCTCGAGCGAAATGGCCTTGTCAGTGGTATTGAGAATCTCCACCCAGGTAATTCCGTCCGTAATTTCGTCGTGCGCGGCAATCTCATTGATGACCAGTCCTTCGTATTGCTCCACCTCTTTGCCGGGATCAGCGGGGTCCTTGCAGCCTGTCGCCAGGATAGCAAGCAGGAGCAGCGAAACGGTCAGAATTGTTGTGCTTTTATGCATCATATAATCAAATTAAAATGATTTGTATCTTGGTTCACCGATCGGGCGACCGTCGCGGAAAGCGCGGGCCGTCACGGTCTGCTGGCGGTTGATGACAAAGGGGAGTTCGTAGCGGGGGGAGGCCATCGTCGGCTCACTGCCGTCGAGGGTGTAGCGGATCTCCGCATCCGGCGCGTCGATACTCATCGTTACCACTTTGTCATATTTCGTATCGTCGTGAAATTCGATGAAGGGATTGAAGAAGGCCTTGCAATAGCCCACGTGGAGGCCGTCGAGACGCTTCAAGTGGTGCTCCAGGCGGCGGGTAAAGCCCTCCCAGTCCTTGGCTACGTTGCTCCAGCCCGATTCGGCAATGGCGCACATGCGCGGCCAGGCCATGTACTCCACGCGCGCGGGCGTGGGCATATATTCGGTCCAGACGCAACCCTCTACACCTATAATATAACGCCTCTCCTCCGGCTTCAGGATTTCCGGAACCGGATTGTATTCGTACATGGTGCGCAGGAGGGTAGGGCCGTCCATGGCGAGCGGTTCGCTGTCCGGATCGGCCTGCCAGTAGTCGAGATAATATTTGGGATACGGTGCCATCACCACCTCGTGGTGCTGCTGGGCCGCCTTGATACCGCCTTCCTCGCCGAGCCAGCTCATCACCTTGGCGTTCGGGGCAAGCCCGCCCTGCAGGATTTCATCCCAGCCGATGATTTCGTGGCCCTTGCTGTTGATATACTTCTCCATCCGGGTGATGAACCAGCTCTGCAGCTCGAATTCATCCTTGAGGCCGAGCTTGCGGATCATCGCCTGGCAGTGCGGACACTGCTTCCAGCTGGCTTTGGGACACTCGTCGCCGCCGATATGGACCAGCGTGGAGGGGAAGAGCTCGAAGACCTCGTCCATCACATCCTCCAGGAACTTGAAGGTCTCGTCTTTGGTGCAGAAAACCTGCTTGAAGACACCCCACTTGGTGGCGGTCTCGTAGTGGTCTTCCAGGCCGCAGGAGAGCTCCGGATAGCAGGAGATTGCGGCCAGTGCGTGGCCGGGCATCTCGATCTCCGGTATGATGGTCACGTAGCGTTCGGCAGCGTATTGCACGAGCTCCCGCACTTCTTCCTGGCTGTAGTAGCCACCGTGCGGGATTCCGTCGTAGACGCCGCTCTTGAGCGATCCGATCACCGTCTCCTTGCGCCACTGGCCCTTTTCGGTCAGCAACGGGTACTTCTTGATCTCGAGCCGCCAACCCTGGTCCTCGGTGAGGTGCCAGTGGAAGCGGTTGACCTTATGGAGCGCCATCAAGTCGATGTAACGCTTCAGGAAGTCCATCTCAAAGAAGTGGAGGCAGCAGTCCAGGTGCATACCACGATAGGCGAAACGCGGAGCGTCTTCGATGTCGCAGCAGGGAACTTCCCAGCGAACGCCATGGACACGATGATCCGCGAAAATCTCCGTCGGGAGCAGCTGAAGCAGGGTTTGGAGGCCGTAGAAAGCGCCCGCACCGTCACCGTATTCAATCACGATCTTCTCCGGTGTTACCTGCAGTTCATAGCGTTCGGTGGGCAGTCCGGCATTCAAAAACCAGATGCCGCGCACATTCGTGTTGCGCAGGTCAGCTTCCGCCGTTTTCAGCGTGAACCCGGCCGCCGCGGAGAGCCGTTCGTTCAGGAATTCGGCGATCCGCTCGAATTCGGGCGTCATTTCGTCCAGATAGACGGGAACGTCACTCGTGATGCGGAAAGCACCATCGCCCAGTTGGAAATGCTCAGGCTGCGGAATGACGCTGACCGCCTCCCGCTCCGCGGGGGCGGAGCAGGAGACGAGTGCCGTCAAGAGGAGTGCTATGCTGAAGAATCTCTTCATCAGTTGAATATCAATTAGTTATATCCAGGGTTTTGAACGAGGTTGGATCCGCTCTTGGTAATTTCGTTGCGCGGGATCGGCATCAGGTAGTTGCGGCCGTCCTTGGGGAAACACCTCGGGGTCGGGTTCTGGTTCAGGATGCAGTCACCGTAGTCGATGGTGTAATCCTTGCCAAGCCAGTGATAGGTGAAGATATACTGGATAGGGGTGCCGTAACGGTCCGTACCAACTCCGTCGTGAGCTGCATAGGTGTAGCTAGCGCAAGCAGGGTTATTCCCCCAGTAGTAGTTGGTGTTGTTCTTGGATGCGTCATAGAGGCGAGCTACACGGTAGATGGTATCCATCTGGTTACCCTTCTGGAGCACCATGACGCGTGCACTTGCCAACGGGACATTCTCATAGAAATCAGCCATTTTCCAGCGGCGAAGGTCGAAGTAGCGGAACATTTCCGCATAGAGTTCCACGCGACGCTCGTTCACCAGACGATCCCAGAGATCGTCGCCCGATTCGGTAACGGGCGGCATCATCACGTCGGGACGCTGACGGATCTTGTTGATGTACTGACGACAGATATCCTCACGGTTGGTGCGGTAAGCGGCTTCAGCATAGTTCAGGTACATCTCGGCGAGACGGAACCAAGGGTAGAGGAGACTACCGGTCTGGGCCTCGGAAATGAAGGAGGTAGGGATGTACCACTTGTAGAGCTCCAGACCGCCGTGGTTACCGCTGGCCGTGTGTTTTGCTTTGGAGGTAAAGCCCGGCTCGGTCGGATTATTGCTCATCAGGAAGTCTGCCTTGGTCATATTGTCATAGAGGTAGTACAGCAGCAGCGAATCTTCCTTGTACTCGCCTTTACCGTTCGTGCTTCCGTAGGGATAGAACGGTGCTGCGATACAGTAATAGAAGCGCGGGTCGCGGTTTGCGTAGGGATGCTTCTCATCGTAGCCGGAACCCTCTTCAAACCACTTCTTACCGTTCTTCATTTCGAAGTCAATCTGTGCAGCCTGTGACGGGTGGAATGCCTCCCAGCCGTTGTAGTACTCCACGGTGTAGAGCAGCTGCGCCTTCTTGGTATAGTTGTCGTTTGCATCGGAAGTTGCCACGAAGTACTTCGCCCAGATGATTTCCGGAGAATCGACATCTTTCCAGATGCCGTCGTAGGTGTCGTCGAGGCTGTAGGCACCGTCCACGTCGGCACGGTCAACAATGGCCTTTGCGGCATCAAATGCACGCTGCCATTTATCTGCGGAGTATGCTCCATGGTAGATGTCTCCCGTAGGATAAGCAGGATCGTTGAACTGGAGTGAAGCGGCAATCAGGGTAAGGCGGCTTCGGAGTGCAAGCACGACATCCTTATTGATGCGTCCCTGAACACATTTCTCCAACGTAGGAACCTTAGCATAAGCGCTGTCCAGGTCATTCAGAATAAAGTCCACACATTCGTCGAAAGTGGAGCGGTGTGTAGAGAAATCATCGTCCAGCTTGTGCGGCTTGCTGATGAGCGGAACGCCGGCATAACGCTGGATCAGAAGGAAGTAAGACCATGCGCGGAGGAAATATACTTCGCCGAGGAGTCGCTCTTTGGCATCATTAGGCATGATGGTCCCTTTCTCGTAGATGTAATCGAACATATAGTTCATTCGGTAAATCCACTCGTAGGTGCGGTTCCAGATGTTGAGAACGGTGGTACGGGTATTGTGTGCCTGGCCGCCTTCCTTGATGTACATCACGTTGTCCGGATCCATATAACCCGAGGCGATGTAGCGGGTGGAGGTGCCGCCGTAGCGGAAGTAACCCTCATCGGTGATGCAGCCTACGTTGCCTTCCTGATAGGGGTCGGGCAGCACGGTGTAGAGTGCATTCACGTAAGACTCGCAAAGTGCTGCACTGTTGAAAACAGCGTCTTCGTTGAGTTTGTCAAGCGGCTTCTTGTCCAGAAAACCGTCGTCGCAGGATGCCAGCGCGAGGATGGAAACCAAAAGTATCGTAATCTTTTTCATAGTCGCTTAGAATGAGAGTTTTAAACCAGTGTTGATGATACGCATCTGCGGATAGGTCTGATAGCTTTCGTCGGAGGTCTCCGGGTCTACGAACTTGAGTTCGGAGAGGGTGAGGAGGTTGTAACCGGCGACGTAGAAGCGGAGGCTCTTGATGCCAAGTTTGGGATTCATCTTGGCAACCGGGAGGGTGTAGCCGAGCTCGATGTTCTTCAAGCGCAGGAATGCTGCATTGCGTGAATAGAAATCTGCACGGTTCACGCCGCCGTTGCTGACGGTGGAGCCGATACGCGGATAATCGGATGTCGTGTTGTCGAGCGTCCACGCATTTGCAGCGGCGAAGTAGTCCAAGTTACTGGAAACCGGGTCCATCTGCGGAGAGTAGTAGTAACGAGCCATAGCCTGTCCCTGAAGCAGCATGGAGAAGTCCAGCCCTTTCCAGGTGAGGTCGAAGTTCAAACCGAAGACCATCTGCGGCACCGTGGTGCGATCCATACGGTAGCGGTCCAGATTGGTGATTTGGTTATCGCCGTCGAGGTCTTCGAACCAGAAGTCACCGAGGGTGGCACCATTCATCTGCGGGTGATTGTCCAGGTCTTCCTGGGTCTTGTTGATACCGCCTACCTTGTAGTAGAGGGCGGAGCCCATCGGCATGCCTTCCAGTTTCATGAAGTCGTGACCTTCGGGCCAAGGGGTCTCATCCATATAGACGATTCGGTTGCGGGCATACATCATATTGGCCGTGACGTGATAGAGCAACTCGTTGTCGAGCAGCTTGTTCTCGTGAGAGAGCTGCAGCTCGATACCGCGGTTGCTGACGATACCGATGTTCTCGTCCGGCAGGTTATTCGTCAAACCGGTGTAGTAAGGAATCGAAGCGTTACGGGTGCAGAGAATGTTGCTGCGCTGGGTGGAGAAGGCCTCCAGTTCCCATCCGAGCATGCCGTTGAAGATGTTACCGTCGATACCGAAGTTCCAGGTCTTGGCGACTTCCCAGGTGATATTCGGGTTAGGAATGGTACCCGGGATGATGAAGTTGACCTCCTTGCCGCCAAACATCGTCTTGTAGGAGTAAGCCGACGTGTAGCTGTAGGTGTTCATATACTGGAACGGGTCAATCTTGTCGTTACCCTGCTCACCGTAGGAAGCACGGATTTTGAGATTGGTCAGCCACTCCACATTATCCTTGAGGAAAGGCTCTTCAGAGAGACGCCAACCAACTGATACACCGGGGAATAAACCCCAGCGCTTGCCTTTCGGGAAGTTCTCGGAACCATCGAGGCGGACCAGCGCCTGAACCATATATTTGCTCTTATAATCGTAACCGACGCGGCTGAAGAAGGAGCGCTGTGCAGTTTCCCTTGCATAACCGTTAATGGTATACCAGCTCTTGTCAGCAGTACCGGCGAAGAACTCATCCAGCAGGTCGGAATCGTAGGAGTTGATACCGGCCTTAAAGTAATCCAGACGGTAAGCACTCTGTTCAAAACCAGCCAGTGCCGTTACGTGGTGGCCGTCGAAATCGCGGTCGTAGTTGATGTTGACGTTGATGGAAGTCGTCGTCGTATGTGTCTGGTACTCGTGGAGGACCGGAGTGGGCCAGTAAGAGTTGGAGTGCTCCTCGAAGAGTTCGGTGATTTCGTCGTAGGAGTAGTAATTCCAGTTCTGCTGCCAGTTCTTGTTCCACTTGCTAACCACGTCGTATGCCATATGTCCATTGACAGTCAGTCCTTTGGTAATCATACCGAGGTCCAGTTCAGCCGTGAAGGTTGTGTTGACGGTGTTGATGGTGGTGCGGTCGTAACCGGTGAGGTCCTGGACCAGGACAGCGGGGTTGGTACCGCCTTTCAGCAGTTTGCCGGGCAGTCCCTGATCTGCACCCGCATCTTCAGGGAAGTAAGCGGCACCGGTCGGGCGCATACGCGTTGCGATATAGAAGATACCATAGGAATCCGAAGGGAATGCCGAATAGTTCTTGTGCTGCTGGCGGGCGTTGATGTCCACACCGAGCTTGAGGAAGTCGGTCACCTGAATATCCAGGTTGGAGCGCAGGTTGTTCTGGTTGTAGTTGGTAGCACTCTTGTAGTAAATACCGTCCTGATACTGGCCGTTAAACTGAATGAAGTATGCGGCCTTCTCGGAACCACCGTTGATGCTCACGCCATATTTGTGCTGAGCGGAAACAGGTTTGATGATTTCTGCGAACCAGTCCGTGTTCGGATAGTTAATGGGATCATCCTGATTGATGTAGTGGTTGACCTCGACGTCCGTGTAACGGGGAGCTGTGCCAGTGATGGCGAGGCTCTTGTTATAGGCTGTCGTATAGAGCACTGCGTCAGCGAGTTTGACCAGACGGGTAGGGCTCTGGAGACCAAGGTCATAGGTGAAGTTAATCTTCGGGGCCTCTTTGTATTTACCGCGTTTGGTGGTCACGAGGATAACGCCGTTTGCGGAACGGGCACCGTAGATAGCTGCAGATGCGTCCTTCAAGACGTTGACGCTCTCGATTTCATCACCGGTCAGACGGCCGAATTCTTCGCCACGACCCTGCACACCGTCGATGATGATGAGCGGGGAGTTGTCACCCAGGGTACTGCGGCCACGGATGAACATCACGGCGTCGTCTTTACCAGGCTCACCGGAGCGGTTGTTGACGATCACGCCGGAGAGACGGCCTGCCAGACCTTGCGAGAGGTTGACGCTAGAGCTCTTGGTGAGTTCGGTACCGGCCGTGGAGGTGACGGAACCGGTGAGCGTCAGTTTACTCTGGACACCGTAACCGACCACGACGACTTCGTCGATCAGCTGGGCGTCGTCCGGAAGGGAAGCGTCAACGACAGATTTGTCGCCGACAGCAACCTCTACGGTTTTGTAACCGATGCTGGAGAAGACCAGAATGGCATTCGGGCCGGGTACGGTCAAGGTGTAACCACCGTTGAAGTCCGTAGCGGCACCTGTCTTGGTCCCCTTTACGAGCACGCCGGCACCAATCAGGGGTTCACCCTTGGAGTCGGTGACGGTACCCGTAATCTTGCGGGACTGTGCCGAAGCGCTGAATGCTGCAATCAGCAGCAGTACAGCTGAAACGGCAAACAGTTGGGTTAGTTTTTTCATACGTATAGGTTTAGGTTGTAATTACTTGTCAAGATGCTCTTCTGCCTTCTTGAGGCCTCCGTATTTCTTGATGAGCGCTTCGCACTCCTCATACGTCATACCGGGATGGCGTTCTACCATCGTGCGGGTAAGACGGTCGATCACCTTGTTGTTGATCAGGTTGGCGTTGACCATCCGGCTGCCCTCCACACGGCCCAGGCGGCACATCAGCGTGGTGCTGATCATGTCGCAGAGCAGTTTCTGGGTGGTGCCGGACTTCATGCGGGTGGAGCCGGTAATGAATTCCGGGCCGGTGATGACCTCGATGGGGTAATCCGCGAAAGCGGAGATCGGGGAGTCGGGGTTGTTGCAGATGGATGCGGTAGGGATGCCGTGCTCCTTGCAGGCCTTGAGCGATGCGAGCACGTAAGGGGTACAGCCGCTGGCCGAAATGCCCACCACGATATCATTGGGGGTGACGTGGTGCTTGTCACGAAGCGTCCGCCATCCTTCCTCGATGTCATCTTCCGCCTCCTCAAGGTCCAGGACGAGGTTTTCTACGCCGCCGGCCAGCACGCACTGCATGATTTCCGGATCTACGCCGTAGGTGTTGGGAACTTCCAAGATGTCGAGAACCGCGAGTTTGCCACCGGTGCCGCAGCCCAGGTAAAACATGCGGCCGCCGGCGCGGATCTTCGCCTCTATGGCGCTGATCATGCGTTCGATGTCCGGAAGGACCTTTTCGATGGCAAGAGGAACTTTTTTGTCCTCCGCGTTGATGTCGCGAATCAGTTCGGCGACGGATTTCGTTTCAAGATGGTCGTACAGAGACGGCTGTTCTGTAAGTCTGAGAGCCATTGTATTAATGCTTGCTATAAGGTTGTTTTTGGAAAATACGTGTCATGGGGACGCCCACGGGGGTGCCGTCGGCCATAAAGCCCTGTGCCCGGATGCAGTCACCCTCGTTCACGGTGAGGGTGGCGGGCGCAACGGGAGAGGCGGCCGTAGGCTCGGTTCCGTCGGTCGTATAACGAATCTCCGCGAAGGGGTAGTCCAGGGTGAGCTCCACTTCGCGGGGATAATCAGATTCGAGGTTCATGTTGACGATGACGTTCCAATAGGCGCGGCTATAGTTGATGTGACGTGCGTCCAGGCGGTCAAACTCCTTGAGCAGACGCATTCGGAAGTCATCAAAGTTGCGGCGGTCGTCGGCGCTCCAGCAGAACTCTGCGATGGCCGCCTCGCGCGGATAGGTCTGGTGCTCCAGCTGCGGAACGTCGGGAATATACTCTCCCCAGACGCAGGCCTGGTAGCCCAGAATCAAATCACCCTTGGCCTGCATCAGCGAGTCGCCGATAAAGCCGGTAGGGTTGTAGTTGTACGCCTTGCGGAGCGTGATGAAGAGATGGTGGTTCTTGAAGGTATCCGCAATCTCGTTCTGGTGATAGTCATAGTAGCAGAAGCGGTTGGGGCAGAGGATGACCTTCATGTCGCGGTTCATGGCCTTGATGGCGGGATTGTGGCCGCGGTAGGACATCACCACGGTGCTCTCCACGGCGCTGCCGTCCAGGATCTCGTCCCAGCCGATCACGGTCTTTCCGCGCTCGCGCAGGTAGGCGTCGAAGTGCTTGACAAAGTAGTACTGCAGGTCGTCCACGCTCTCCAGACCGAGTTCGGAAGCGAGCCTCTTGCAGTAATCGCTCTTGCGCCATGCCGTCTTGGGGCATTCGTCGCCACCGATGTGGTACCAGGGCGACGGGAAGAGTTCCAGTACCTCGTCGAAAACATCCTCGAGGAACTTAAAGGTTTCCGGCGAAGGGCAGTATACATCGTCTTTTATACCCCAGTAAGTATTGACCTTCTTGGGTTGGTTTGGCGTGCAGGAGAGGAACGGGTAGGCAGCGATGGCTGCACTGGAGTGGCCCGGAAGTTCGATTTCCGGCACTACGGTGATGTGACGGTGGCGTGCATATTCCACCACTTCACGGATCTCGTCCTGCGTATAAAAACCGCCGTGGCGGATTCCGTCGCCAGGGCCGTCATAGCCGCAGGTTTCGTCCCGCCACGCGCCAACCTCCGTGAGGAGGGGATATTTCTTGATTTCTATGCGCCAGCCCTGGTCTTCCGTCAGGTGCCAGTGGAATCGGTTCTGCTTGTGCATCGCCATCATGTCCAGGAAATCCAGCACCGCCTCTTTGGGATAAAAATATCGGCAGCAGTCGAGTTGCATGCCTCGCCAGCTCACGCGCGGGGAGTCTTCAATCCGGCAACACGGGGCTTCCCAGAGGGTATCTACCGGCTCTTTGGCATAGATGGCGCCCGGCAGCAACTGGCGGAAGGTTTGCAGCCCATAAAAAGCACCGGCCGCATCCGAGGCTTTGACGACCACTTTGCGGCGGGTAACCTTGAGAATATAACCTTCTTCCGGAATACTGGATTTGTGCTTGAGAATGATGGCCTTGCCACACCAGGACTTGTGCTCTGGCAGGTCGAATCCCGTGGAAAGCGCCACATCGGCCCTGAAATCGGCTGCGGTTTCCGCAAATTCCGAATGGCGGGCCACAACGGCGGTTTTACCGTCCAGCAGGAATGCGCCTTTCTTCTCTTCCACTGCCTTGGGCTGCGGAATGATGGATACGGCGAGCAGGAGAGAGAGAAGCAGTTTCATTAGAGCGCAGCAAAGATGGTGTTGAAAATGGCGGCCTGGTAGGCTTCCGGCATATGGTGAGAGAGCGGATAGGGCGCCTTGATGTAGACGTGCATCTGCTCGATCTCGTATTCATACCCCTTGCGATACTGATAGGCATGCGCGGAAGGGAGGTAAGAGTTCTGACCGTTGGTATAGCCTGCGAAGAAGAGGGTACGGCCCGAGAAGAAATCCCGTGTAGCCATCTGGTATTCGCAGAAAGGTTCGCCCTGGGTGAAGAAGAGGAGAATACCGTCCAGGTTCAGGGCGGTCATGTTGAAATCCAGCCGGTTCTTGACCTCACCGGTCTGGAAACGTTCCAGAATCTCCGCTTCCCAGCCGCGGACATCGTTGGCGAAGCGCGGGAAATTGGTGGATGCGTTGACCAGCGAATCGGCGTGCGCCTTGACTGCTTCCGGCGTTACCTCGTCAATCAGGTAGGGCAGTTCGGCCTTTCCCGTGGCGATCTTGAGCAGGCTCTGTTCCTTCACGCGCTTGAATCTCAGCGCCTTGAGCGCGGTAGCCAGTTCAGCGCCAATCTCTTCAGCATGGTCTACCAACTGGCAGCCGCCCTTCGGGTCCATGTTGCCGGCGGCGCCGGTCAACTGGAAAATGGGGCAACCCCAGACGGGCTCCACCGCATTGCGGGCTACGCCCGAATAGTCGGAGGAGAGCAGCAGGCTCTTATGGCCCATGGCCACCGGGTGGCAGGCGATGTTATAGAACGCACAAACGGGTTTGCCGCGGGAAATCACGCGTGCAGCCAGGAGGGTGGGATCTACCGGACCGGTTTCCGGCTCGCAACGGTTGTAGTTGATGGCTGCCTTGCCCTGGGCAATCTCCAGACGGAAAGGCACATACGCAGCCTCTTCCGTGATGGTCTTCACGGCATTCTCCACAATAGCGTTGAAGGTGCGCTCGCGGTAGGCTACGTTCGGGCCGCCCGGCGCGGTGGAGACGCCACCCATGCGCGGCGCGCTGTGGGTGTGGATGCTGTGCAGCAGAATGTTCTCCTTTGCCAGGCCGGAGCGGGCGCTGATGGAATCGCGCAGTTCGCTTGCAAGGGCGGGGGAGATCTCCATCAGGTCGTTCGAAACGAGGCAAACCTTCTGTTCACCGTCACTCATCACGAGACAGCTCGATTTGAGGGGAATGTGAATGCCGTCGGAAAGTCCCTGGCGGGCAGCGAAACCAGCCAGAACGAGGTGTTCGTCCTCCAGCGCGGAGATATCGGTCACGGAGAAATTGCAGGTCAGCGTCGTGCGCTCGCACGCGCACGCGAGCACCATCACGCAGAAAAAGAAGAATAAAGCCTTTTTCATCCTTTTACGGTTGTGCTATAATTGCTACAAATATAGCTAAATATTTAACAGATAACAATTATTTGTAATTTTGTAGCGCTATGGTTGAAGTTCCCTTTAATTCCGAAGTCAATGTTCGCTGCGCCGCGTCGCTGACGGCCGCCGCCGACAAGTTCTCACCGCTTCCGGTTGCCTGTTGCAACTGGCCGGAGGCCTATTCCTATGTACCTGAGATGAACCTGCGTATGTTCCACACAGGTAGTCACTTGGTGCTGGATTACACCGTGCGTGAGGCCTGCACGGCCGCCCGTGTGCGTGAAGACCTGGGCGAAGTCTGGACCGACTCCTGCTGCGAGTTTTTCCTGCAACCGGAAGGGAAGGGAAATTACTACAATATCGAAGCCACCTGCATCGGCCGCATCCTGATTGGATACCGTCCTGGACGGGAAGGGGCTGTACATGCGCCCAAGGGGTTGTTGGACAAGGTATTGCGTTATCCGTCGCTGGGCACTGAACCGTTTGAAGAAAAGGCGGGCGACAACCACTGGCGCCTGACGCTGGCCATTCCGGTCGCGGCCCTTTTCGCCCACAAACTGACCACCTTCTCCGGCCTCACCGGACGCTTCAATTGCTACAAATGCGGCGACAATCTCTTGATGCCGCACTACATCTCGCTGGCACCCATCGCCACGCCCGCCCCGGACTTCCATCGCCCGGAGTATTTTATCGATATAAAGTTTGAATAGCGGATGCCCTTGGCTGCGGGGTTACAGCGTAGCGAGGACTTTTTCGTCCGAGCTAAGCTTTAACCCCGCAGCCAAGGGCATCCGTATACTATAGTTTAACGAAGACTTCAATAGCTTGATACTCAGCCATTCCGAGCTGGTCGTAGAGCACCGCGGTATTGTGCGTGCGCTCCTCGGCCCGCTGCCAGAACTCGCGGGTATCCTCGCCCGGGAATGGGACATTGTCTTTCTGTGAGAGATGGTGGAAAATGGCGTGACGCTTTTCGACCACCTCGTCGGGGCTGAGCGGAACGGCCATGTCCACGCGGTCAATCTCCCACTCCATCCAGGCACCACGATAGAGATAGACCTCGCAAGTATCGATCCAGGCGTGGTTGGCCGTCTTCTCGTGGTCGGAGCGGATCTGTTCCATGGCCTCAAGGGCAGCCTCCGTACAGATGCGGTGCGTACCGTGCGGATCGGCCAGGTCGCCGGCCATATAGATCTGCTCGGGCGCAACCTCGTTGAGCAATGCCTTGATAATATCCACATCCTTCTGGGAACAAGGCCTTTTGGTTGCCTCACCCGTCTCGTAGAAGGGGAGATTCAGGAAGTGGATGTGGCTCGGATCCAGGCCGAAGGAACGGCAGGCGCCGCGGGCTTCCGAACGGCGGATACCCGCCTTGATGTCGAGCAGTTCGCGCGGCTCCGGCGCACCCGGTTCCTTGGAAGAAATCAGATAGTTCACATCGTCGCGGCGGTCTTCGAATCCCATCTCGGCCGCAGCGTCAAAGTGCTGGATCACAACATCATCGAGCACGGCTGCATCACCGGAAGTCTGGTAGGCAACATGGACGTCGTGGCCATGGTGCGCCATACGGATCAGCGTACCGCCCATCGAGATGATATCGTCGTCCGGATGGGGAGAAAAGACCACGATCCGCTTCTTGCCTTCGCGTCCGCCCGGGAAACCGGTGATGGTGTCTTGCAAGTCGCGGAAAATCTGCACGTTCAGTTCGTTGAACGGGCCGTATTTCTCAATGAGTTCATCCAACGAATTCTCCAGGTAATCCTGGTTGGTAAGCTTCAGGATGGGTTTGTGCACCCGCTCGCAGAGCCAGAGCACCGCCTTGCGGCGGAATTTGCGCGTCCATTTGCAGGGACCGATCAGCCACGGCGCCTGGTAGCGGGTCAGCTGGCTGCCGGCCGGCGTATCGATAAAGATTTCTGCGTGTGCGTGATTGAGGAAAACCGATGCCGGGCAGGCGCTGTCCGGCGCTCCCTCCACGATATGACGCACAGCGCCCGATTTGGATTCGCCCCAGGCCATCAGGATCACCCGTCCGGCGGTCATCATCGTGGAAAGACCGATCGTCAGCGCATTCTTGGGGGTGACGCTCACATCGCCGTTGAAGTTTCTCGACTGTGCCTTGCGGCTCTGGTAGGGAAGGGTTACCATGCGGGTGCGGCTGAGCAGGTTGGAGCCCACCTCGTTGAATCCCACCTGGCCGTCGGAGCCGATGCCGCAAACAAGCAGATCCAGGTAGCGGGCAGCGGCATCATACTCCGCACAATAGGCGGCGATACGCTCCGGGGGAACCGTTCCGTCCGGAATGTGGATATTCCGTTTGGGGATGTCGATATGGTTGAGTAACTCGCTGTGGATTCGATAGTTGCGGCTCTGCATCTCCTGGCTTCCAACAGGATAATATTCGTCGATGGAATAGACCTCCACATTCTTGAACGAGACCTTGCCCTGACGGTAACGCTCGCTCAGGATATTGTACAGCTGGATGGGGGTATTGCCGGTGGTGAGCCCCAGGCGGAAGCGACGTCCCTTGGGGGTGGCGTTGATGGCCTCAATCAGGATGTCAGCCACCTTCTCGCTGGCTACCAGCGGGTTCTCATAGATATGGGTTTGAATCTTCTCGAACGCGTTGACGGAGTTGCCGTCTTCGATCAGGCCGCCATCCTGCGGCAGGGTGAAATGACGCATAGTTTATGGGGTTATGAATCTTCTTCTGAATTCGCCGCAGACGATGGCTGCGGCCGTTGCAACATTGAGAGATTCCGCACCGGAAGGCTGATCGGCCGGGTAGGGCGGAATCGTAAGTCGTTTTGTAACAGTGGCTTCTACCTCCGGGGAGATGCCGTCCCGCTCGGAGCCAAGAACGATGACGCCAGCCTGGGCGAGGGGGGCGCTGTAGAGGGAATCGCCGTGCAGGAAGGTGCCGAAAACCTGAACGCCTTTGCTGCGCAGCCCAGCCAGTGTTTCGGGGAGCGGGCAGACCTTGACCCGGACGCGGAAGATGGCGCCCATCGTGGCCTGCACCACCTTGGGATTGTAGATTTCTACGGTATCCGGGCTGGCCAGAAGGGTGCGGATGCCAAACCAGTCCGCGATGCGCAGAATGGTGCCCACGTTGCCCGGATCGCGGAGCGAATCGAGTGCCAGAACCAACTCGTCAGTTGGTGGAACCAGCTCCGTATCAGATGGTTTGCGGACAATGGCCAAGGCGGGTGAAGGATGCGTGAGCAACGAGATGCGGGCCATGTTCTCCTCTCCGATTTCTTCGGTACGGAACACCTTGACCACCTCGAAATCGGACTGGATGGCTTCGGCCACCAGCTTCTCGCCCTCCACCACGAAGAGTCCCGTCCCGTCGCGGAATTTCTTCTGCGCGAGCGACCGGATCTCTTTGATTTCACCCTTGGTAATCATCTATTTGCGTTTCCAGTTCAAAATCTTGTAGAAATCGTATTCCTCCGGATTCTTCAACCACTTAGAGGCGGCTTCGTAATCATCCTCCGTGATGAAGTTGAGCATCTGGCGGAAGATGTTCTGCGCATAGGCGGAGTTGATGTCCACCAGGCGCGGCATGATGCGGCCCGTGCGCGGATCCTGCAGCTGGTGCAGGTAGATCGGTTTGGTCTGGCCCACCGGGTCTACATAGACGATACAGCCGGTATATCCTTGACGGTAAAGCTCATAGACGCCGCAACCCAGCTGGGTGCAGTAGAAGAGGTCGTAGGCCACCGGCGTCTGGCAGCGGAACTCGTAGCCGATGTCCACCGGGCGGGTGCTGACGCTGAGCCCCAGTTTCTCCTTGTAGGTTTCCAGGATGTTGTTGAAGAGCTGCGCCTTGGAGACCTTGCCCAGCTCGATATGGCCGTGTTCGTCCGTCGTGAAACGGGCTCCGCTCTTCTCGATCTCTTCCGTGCTCAGCGTGTGGAAAACGCCTTCCGAGATGATGACAGCGCCATAATCCAGCCCCATGATGCGGCGTTTGATGATGGAGGAGATGGTCAGCCGGATGATCTTGTCCAGGGTGATGGTGCTCTTGTCGAACATCTCCGGAATGATGATCATCGGGTAGTGGCTGGAGGCACCGATATGGATGGCCAGCGAGCCGGAGGAGCGGCCCATCGAGGAGACCAGGAACCAGTTGCCAGAGGTTCTGGCGTCCTCATAGATGGTGGCGGCAATGCGGGTGCCCTCCGCCATGGCGGAATTGAAGCCGAAGGTGGGGGTGCGCATCGGAAGCGGAAGGTCGTTGTCGATGGTCTTGGGCACGTGGATATTGCTGATGTGATAGTCGTGCGACTTGAGGAAATTGGTGACGCGGTTGGCCGTGCTGGCGGTGTCGTCGCCACCGATGGTGACCAGCAGTTTGATGTTGTTGTCGCGGAACAGTTTCAGGTTGAAACGCTCCTGGAAATCCTCGTCGGAAGGCTTGTAGCGGCTCATTCGCAGGAAGGAGCCACCGTTGTTGAAGATGGCGTCCACCGTGGCGAAATCGAGCTCGCTGAGCTTGGGATCGGGGGTGAAGAGTCCCTTGTAACCGCCGTGCATGCCGATAACCCGGTAGCCGCGGCTCAGGAAGCATTTTCCGACCGTACCGATGACCGTGTTGATGCCCGGTGCAGGACCGCCGCCGGCGAGAATGAGGATAGAGTTTTTCAGATTCATCGTATCTTGAAATCTAGCAGTTTAGAATGGATATCCGATGCCGAAGTGGAGCGCATAACCATTCTTGGTAAACCATTGATCCGGTCCGCGCCAAGCCTGGGTGACCGGGTCGTACAACTTGATGCCGAGATCCACGCGGATCAGCAGCATATCGATATCGAGCCGTAATCCGAATCCCCAGTCCAGCGCGCAGGTCTTGAGGAAGTCATCGGCGTGGAAGACCGATGCGGGATCGCGCAACGCGTTGGTTCCCAGGTTCCAGATGTTACCTGCATCGGTAAAGAGTCCGCCCTGGAACTTCCAGAAGAGCGGGAAGCGGAACTCGAGGTTCGCCTCCAGATGCAAATCACCGGACTGGTTGGGGATGGTAAAGGAGTTGTCCAGCGGAGCGCCGCCGGGACCCACGCTGCGGGCCTGCCAGCCGCGCAGGGAGTTGGCACCGCCGCCGTAGAAGAACTTTTCGAACGGCAGGGAGGTGGCGTTGCCATAGGCATATCCTACGCCCGCCAGGGCACGGACCGCCACGGCGAACTGGTTGTGCTTGCCGAAGCGCAGGGTGGGCACCAGGGAGATTTCCCCGCGCACGTATTGCGAATAGGGTACGCCGAAGATGGTGTGGGCCGTGCCGTCGTCGTTCGTTGGCAACAGACCGTTAAACAGGCTGAGAACGTTGCCTGCGCCACCGATTCCTGCCCTCACGTAGAAGTAACTCTTCTTGGTGTTGACCGTAGCGTCGGTGGTATAGTAGATGGATGCCTCCGAGCCAAAGTCCATGTGGTCCTGATAAGCATTGATCAGGTAGGGGTCCTTGAGGTTGGCGTAGAAATCGGAGGAGATGTCGTAAATCTTTACGAAGTTGAGTTTCAGCGGATAGAGCTGATAGAAGAAGTGACGCGCGCCGTTCCAGTTGTAACCGAACGAGAGGGAGGTGATGTTGCGCGTATACTCCGGCCGGTTCTGCCAGTTGAAGGCGCCTGAAATCTCGGTGTTCGGGATGGAAATCTCGAACCAGTCGCGCGGCAGCCCCAGAAACCGCGGGAAGAGCAGCGAGGCGGAGGCGGCGTACTCGTTGGAGTGGGTGTCGTCGTCCAGCCGGAACTGGAAGTTGCCCCGGAATCCCAAAGAAAGCTGCTCGCCGCCGCCGAAGATGTTCTTGTGCGAGTAGGAGACCGAAGGGGTCACGCCCAGCAGGCCGGTGGAGTTGAAGGAGCCCTCGAAACTGGTTTTAATGCTCTGCAGATGGGATTTCTTCAGTTCGATGGTGCAGTCAACCAGGTTGGAATCACGCTCCTGAAGGCCGATGTTTACGCTGCTGAAGAGCGGGATGCTCGAGAAACGGGCGTAGGTGTTGCGGATGTCGGTTTCGTTGTACGTATCGCCCTTCTCGATCTTGTTGAGATTGAAGAGGAAGGAGGGCTTCACGCGGAAGTTTCCGACCGGCACGATATCCACCTCTCCGAAGGTGCACTTACGGTGCGGACGCGCGGCGGAGGGAGATTCATTGCGCGTGTAATCCTCCAGCCTTACCGTCAGTTCAGCCGTTCCGTTGTGGGCGGAGGTGTCTGCAAAGAAGAAGAAATGGTTCTTGGAGAGTCCGTAGTAGCCCCGTTCGCGGAAGAGGCTGGCCAGCCGCTCGGATTCGGCCTCCAGCGCCTTCTCGGAGAGACGGTCACCTATCTTAAGTCCCAGCGAATCGGCCTGTTCCGTTAGGATGGCGTTCATGTCGGGATCACGGATGATGTAGCTGATCTTGGAGAGCCGGTAACTGTGGCCCGGATCAATCCGATAGGTGACGGTGGTCTTGCGGTTCTTGTCCTCCGTGCGGACATCGGCCGTGGCCCCATAATAACCCAGGTATTGCATGTGTCCGACCATGCGCGCAGCGCTCTCGAGCACCAGCGTGGAGTCGTAGACCACCGGAGCGTCTCCGATGCTCTCTACAAACCGGTCCCAACCGGTACCGCGACCGGAACTCCAGTTATAGACGTAGAGCCAGGGATCCCACTTGGCGTTGGCCTTCTGGCGCAGGTAGGGCGTCAGGGCCGCCGCATCGGGAACATCTTCCGTCTCGGTGAAGACAATGCGGTTTTCCGCCAGTCGCGTAGCTCCCTCTGGCAGCATCCGCGTGGTGGAGCAGGATGCCGCCGCAAAAGCGAGTAACACGAGCAGAGCGGTCCGTTTCATGGGATTACAAGGCTGTTACTGGTTGATGACGAAATCGTTAGCGCTGTTGACCGTGAACTGGATACTGCCTTCGTAGAGGGTCAGGATGCCGGTAATGTCCAGCGTAGCCGTGCCGTCCAGCAGCGCGGTGGGAATCTCCTCGTCTGCAAACTTGCAGAAGCCGCTGGTGCGCACCTGGATGGTGGTGGATCCCATGGTGAAGTACTGGCTTACGGAATAAGCCGCCTTCTCTACGCCGTCGTACTGGCCGTTTTCGCCCTTCAGGTCGGCGAGCGTTTCACCGGTGTAGTTGTTGCCGCTGCCCACTTTGCACTCGTCCCAAATGCCGGTGAGAAGGTATTCCTTCATCTTGTTCTTGGACATGGCCCAGGTGGTGATGCCGCAGGTGGGATTGTTGGCAATGTTGGTGGGCGAGAGGAAGACACGGTTGGTGTAGGACTTCTTGTCCTTGTTCGAGTCCAGATAGAGCAGGCAGAAGACCTCGTTGGCATATTTCAACCCCTTGAGGGTGACCAGACGGCCCAGGTAGATGTTGTCGACCTGGCTGCTGTTCTTGGAGGGGAGCTGCGATTCCGTCATCACTACGGGTTCGGGAATCTCGCCGATGGGGCCCTTCAGGATGTGCTCGTCGATGATCAGGCTATTTTCGATATAGGAGGTCTCGTAGGTACCCGAAGGGTCGCTGTAGCCCAGGCTGAGCATGCCGTTTCCGCCATAGTTGCCGCTCTTGTAGCCGTACTGGCCCAGGGTCAGGCCGTTGCAGCGGACATAGAGCGTCTGGCCGGGACGGTAGTCGTTATAGAGGCCGTTCTTGCCGATTTTCAGCTCGATGCCGGCCGTTTCGTCCTGGATATAGAGACTCTTGTAGAAGTTGCCCGGCTGGTCGTCGGTAACCACGACACCGGAAATGATGATATTCTTGCGGATCTCCACCGGCTTGCCGTTATACAGGGCGCACAACTGGGCAATGGTGGTATTGGCCTTGATGTTGACGGCCTCCTGCGCGGGAACGTCCGGATAGGTACCGGTGAAGACAGGCTGCCACTCCTCGATCAGGGATTTGCACGAAGTGAGAGCCAGCAGGGCAGTGAACAGGATTACAATCTTTTTCATGGCCTTAGAAACGGAAATAAATGTTCAACATGTAGCTGGCGCCCGGCATGTAGAAATACTTGGCGTCAAAGCGGTAATAACGGTCCTTGCCCACGCTGCTGATGAGGCGTGTCTGCTCATAGCCGCCGGTGCGGACGTTCTTGTTGTTCAGCATGTTCTTGAGCTCCAGACTGAAACCGATGTTGTACTTGCGCTGGATATACCAGGACTTGCCTACGCTGCCGTTGATGAGGAAGGCGGTGGGGAACTCTTCCTGGGCCGCCATGTACTCGACCTCGGCCGGGGTGATGACGCCGTCGGCGCCACCGCAGGCCATTTCAGTGCGGTAGAGCGGGTTCATATCCAGATAGGAGCGGGAGAAAGTCTGGGCGTTCAGCTCAAAGAACCAGTAGGATTTGAGGCGGTAGTTGAGCGCCACCTCGCTGGCACTCTGCGGCGTGCTGGGCACATAGTGCTTGCGTTCGCCGGCGATGATATAGTTGCCCTGGTCGTCGGTGGCATAGGTAAATGCCCCGCCGCCCTTGATGTAATTCTTCTTGTAGATCGGATGGCTCTTCCAGTAGGTCACCGGCTGGTTGTCCACAATCAGTTCAACGCTGTTGTCGATGGTCTGGGTCATCAGCGGCGTGGAGGTGTAGATGTATTCACCCGAACTGAGGGCGAACGAGAGGGTGAGACCCTCCAGCGGCAGGGGAACCCGCGCGCCGAGCTCGATACCCATGTGGCGCTGGTCGATACCCGACATCGCAAAGTTGGTGAAGGAGTTCTGCGAGTCGTCGTAGAAGCTCATCACGTCGGTCTGGTTCATGATCTTGGTGTAGAAACCTGTGATGCGGAAATCGATTCCCTCGTTGCTGTACTGCCAGTTGATGTCAGCCGTCATCGTGCGTACCGGGGTGAGGTTCGGCACGATGGTGTTGCGCGTACGCGGCGAGACGAAGGCCTGGTTGAAGGTCGGTGCATCGTGGAAGATGCCGGCGTTCACCGAAAGGCGGCTGCCGCGGGTGGTGTAGGCCAGGCTGGCCTTGGCCGACCAGAGGATGAATTTGCAGGTATCGGAAGCTCCCTTGGAGGTTATCACGCGGCCGTTGCTGTCATAGCCGGTGAGTTTCATGCCGCCGGCATAGATCTCGTTGCCGTTCTCATCCAGTCCGGCGAAGAGGCCCTTGCGCAGCATACCCTCGCGCCAGAAATCGGTGTAACCGACAGAGGCGCCGATGCTTCCGGAGAGCGGGCCGACGTTCACGGAAGCGTTCATCCAGGCTTCCGCCCGACGGACATTGGCGTAGTAGTCGTAGCCGTATTTGCCGCCCTTGAGGATCTTTTCAGCTTCACCGTGTGCGAAATAGTAGTCCAGGTCGTTCTGAATCAGGGCTTCGGAGGAAGCGAAGTCGCGCTCGGCAAAGGAGTCGATATTCAGGTAGTACTGACCGCCCAGCAGGTCGTTCATCAATTTGTAGTTTTCCGTGCGGTTCCAGCGGCCGTTGAGTCCGCCGCGGAGCGTACGGTTTTTCTTGTTCCACTTGAAGCTGGTGGCGAAGTTCAGGTCGTTCTGATCTACGTGGCGCTCTTCCAACGCATATTTGGAACGGCCGTCGGTACTGTTGTAGTTGACGTTGTACATGCGGTCCCAGTTCAGGTGCTGGTAGTTTGCGTACTCCGGCACATGCTGGCTCCACATCTCCACAGCCCAGCGGTACTTCTCCTCATTGGTGCGGTTGTAGTCCTCGTCTTCCATGTAGGCGTAGCTCGGGAGGTTGCGGTAGTAGTCCGGGCGCGGATCCGCAGCGTCGTACCAGTCGAGGGCGGTGTAACCGTTCTTGCCGGTTCGCCAGAGGAAGGTCATCTCAGCCTCGAAGTTCTGGTTCGGCGTAAAAGCGTAACGCAGCACGGTGACCGGCTCAAAGGTCTTGCGGACGCGGGCATTGCGCACCTTGCCGTTCTGGTAGCCCCAGTTGGAGCTGTACATGTTGTCGCCCATCAGGTCGTAGACCTCCTGCGTGGAGGCGTTCTGTGCGCCTCGCTGGCCCGGCGTGGCGAACCACACGAGACTCAGGCGGCGGACATCGTCGAAGTTCTTCTCGATGCCGGCATAGAGGGCGAAGTTGCGGTAGTAAATACCTTCAATCCAATCGTTTCCACCAGCACGGACCGATGCGTTCACCGCGTAGGAAAGGCCGTTATCCATTTCGCCGGAGGCGTAGGTGGCCATCAGGCGGAGGCGGTACATCGCACTGTTGGTCAGGATGCTGTAACGCCAGCCTTTGCGGACGCTCGAGGGAGTTGCATAGATGTTGGTCGTACCGTTGTAGCCGCCCAGACCCACTTCCGGGGCCTCCGTGCCAATGGTCGTCTCCTTGCTGCGGGTTGCCTCGTTCAGTCCGGACCAGAGCGAATAGGGGGAGTAACCCGTGATGGCGTCGTTGAGTTTGACGCCGCTCAGGTAGACATCCTGTGTCTCGCTGTTGTAGCCGCGGTTTTTGAAGCGGATGGAGCTGAAGCCGTAGCCCGCGATGTTGTTGTAAATGTCGTTGGAGGTGAAGAGGATGGTCGGGGTGTCGTTGTAGCCCGAGTCGTCGAGGTCCAGCTCCGTGAAACTGGAATCGTCCACGTCCTGGATCCGCCGGACGGCGGTCATCGTCACGTAGTGGAGATCCTTGACGAATCCCTTGTCCACAGTGACCATCACGAAGATGGGACTGAATTCCTCGGCAGTTACGCGCATCTCGTAGACGCCATTGGCCAGCGCGCTGATTTCAAAGGCGCCGCCTGCGTCCGACGTGCACTCTGCAATGGCCTCGGAGCCTTGCGCGAGTACGATCTTTGCACCGCCGATAGGTACGCGGCCCTGACGGTCCACCACGTTACCCTTGACGCCGCCCGTCGGGAGCTGCGCGAAGGATGTCACGGTGAACAGCAGGGTTGCGATCAAGAACAGTGTCTTTTTCATTGCTATGCTTGGTTTCGATTATTTGCTGATGACGATGTAGGTGGGATAGTGGTCCGAATAGCCGTTGATGAA
>JAFSWO010000058.1 GCA_017450165.1 Bacteroidales bacterium
CGGATTCATATTGCCGAAGTAAACATCTATATAATCGGTGTTCTTGGTGAGGACCATTGTAGGATCGGCCGGGTATCCCCAGTTGCCGTTCGGACCGAAAGAATAGCCGGCAGAAGTTTCCAGACGAATACTCTGGATCACGTCGGAAGAGGTGAGGCCGGAAGGAAGGACTGCCGTCAGCTTGATGACGGAGTAGAGATTCTGCAGCGTGGCGTTGAGGGCATGCGTGTAAGCATTCACCTCAACGATTTCGGCGTTTCCGAAGATGACGTTGCGCTCGCGGACCGGAGTCAGGTCGCCGCTGCAGGTCACATACGGATAACGCTGATTGTCAAAATGGACATACTCCGTTCCCTTCTTGACGCCGTAGATGGCACGGGCCACGTCGATCCGGTCGGTACGGCCGTTGAAGGGACGGGATGCCCAGTAGCCGTCGGGGTTCGGAATGTCTACGTCATCCAACTCCACCGGCTGGAGAACCGGGTAGAATACGAGGATACGTTCAGCATCACCCCCGGTGAAGTAGCCTTCGAAGACACCGCTCGCGGTGCCGTCACCGGACTTGAGGGCGAAGTTGTCGATGCTGCGGACGGTAGCCGTGCTGCTGTTGCCGTTGAACGACACGACGGAGACGCTGTCACCGAGGGTCCAGGTGCATTTGAGGACATTGCCGTCCAGGGCATAGTCCGTACGGGTAGCGTCACCCAGGCTGGCCGTGAGGCTCATCAGGACGCCCTGGGGATTTTCAGAACCGGTACCTCCGAATTGCTCTTTCGGCTGGCAGGAAACAAGCGCAAGGGCGGCGACGGCCGCCAAAAGGATAATGGTTTTCTTCATGGTCTTTTCCTCCTAGTCGTTGTAAGGGATATCGCCACCGTCTCCGAAGTCCGGAGCGGAAAGGCAGAGTACCTGTTGCGGCCGCACCTCGAACAGTTTGATCATCGGTGCTGCATAGTCTTTTTTGTTTTCCATATACATAAGAATTAGGTATTTGCGAAGCACTTTTTCAGCTATGCAAAGTTACCCCCTCCCCCAAGGGCGGTCAATACATAATTCTATGTATGTCCTACCCGCTCCAGCCAGGTGCTGGAACTCGCCTCGGAAGCCGGCCACATCCTGTTGGACAACGGCTTGGCCGGCCCCTGCGGGGTTTGGCGGCTAACTCACAGAGAATCACAATGATACATAAAGCACTGGTACCTGTTTGGGGTACCAGTGCTTTGCGTTATTCGCTGTGTGATAACAAGTTAGCCGCCAAGGTCAAAACGGAACGGACGATAGACCGGGCGGCCACAATCCGCGGCGTTACTCCTTTGCCTGAACCAGCATATCCAGGAAGGTATGGTACTGGCCGTGGGAGGTTTTGCGCTTGTAGATGGCGTCGGTCTTGAAGGCGACCACCATATCCAGCTCCGGGATGACCGTGATGAACTGACCCATCGCGCCGCGGGCGCCGTATGCACCTTTGTACTGCGGCAGATAGTTCTTGGAGCGCTTGTCAAAGAGCCACCACATATAACCATAGCTGTAGCGAGTCGTCTTGCTGGTGGCGCTGACCTCCTTGAGGGTGGAAACGGGCGTCGTCATCTTGTGAATCCAATCCTTGGAAATCAACTGCTCTCCGTCCCAGTTGCCCTCGCGCAGCATCAGGTAGCCCAGGCGGGCCATATCGCGTACGGAGAGATAGAAATGGTAAGCCGGATAAATGGAGATCTTCAGGTTGCCGCCCTTCTTCTGGGCATCGCGGTCCCAGTCCTGCATCCCGATGGGAATGGCCAGATCTTCGCCCAGGATGTCATAGATATTCTTGCCGGTCTTCATTTCCAGCACGAAGCCCGCTACGTTGAAGTCCCAGTTGTTATAGACGAAGTATTCGCCCGGTTTCTTGGCGCCGCGCTCCGGTTTCTTGTCGGAGTCGCCGGGGTTGGAAGCAGGGTGGTAGCAGCCGCTGCGGGCGGTAATCAGGTCATAGACCGTGGCCTTCTTCTCGATAGGCAGCAGGCCGCCGATATCGTCGAGCCCGAGATCCTCGATGGTCTGCGAAAGGTCGATCGTGCCGTTCTCCACATACTTGCCGTAGAGCATGGCCAGCACGCTCTTGCGGCAGGAGGCCAGGTAGCTCAGGCGATCCAGCGCGCCGAACGAATAGATCATCTCGCCGCCGACAATCACAGCCACGCCGGTGGCGCGAGTGCTGTCGATCAGGTAGTTAGTAATTTCATTCAAGGCCTCTTTGGAGAAGCCGTGCTTTTCCGGTTTCACCTTCTTCCAGCCATTTTCAGCCGAAGGATAGATCGGGGCTTTGTTTTTCTGGGCATCCGCCACGGGAGCGCCCAGCAGCATCAGGACCGCCGCAGCGGCCAGAACGAGGAGTCTCTTTTTCATAGTTTGGTAACGCCGATACCCGGCAGGTCGTTCAAGGTTATTTTTCCGTCAATGATTTTCATTCCGCTGAAGCAGTCGTTGGAGATCAGCAGGTTGCCGTCGAGGTCGGCGAAATCGACCTTCGGGGCGAGTTGGGCGGCTGCCGATATGGCGCAGCTGGTCTCCGTGGTGCAACCGATCATCACCCCCATGCCAAGGCCGCGGGCCGTGTCAATCATCCGGAGCGCTTCACGCAGGCCGGTGCACTTGATCAGCTTGATATTGATGCCGTTGAAGACACCGTGCAACCGGGCCACATCCTTCCAGCGCTGGCAGGATTCGTCAGCAATGGTGGGCAGCGGACTGCGCTCGGTAACCCACGCCATGTCGTCGAGTACGGTCTTGGGCATCGGCTGTTCCACGAACTTGACGTCGCGCTCTGCGAGCCAGCCGATCATATCCAGCGCATAGCGCTTGTCCTTCCAACCCTGGTTGGCATCCACCACGATGGGTTTGTCGGTGACGCTGCGGATGGTCTCCACGATCATCTTGTCGTCTTTCTCCGTGGAGCCCAGCTTGACCTTCAATATCTTATAAGGTGCGGCCTCCAGCGTCTTGGTGATAATCACCTCGGGGGTATCCATCCCAATCGTATAGGAGGTGCAGGGGGTCTTGTCGGCTGAGAAGCCCCAGATCCGGTGGAGAGGCTGCCCCAACAGTTTGCCGATCAAATCGTTGAGCGCAATATCGATGCCGCACTTGGGGCACGACATCCCTTCCGCCAGCGAGTCCACATAGCCCAGGATAGCGTCGGTCTCGAACGGGTCGGAGAATTGCGAAAGATCCACCTTGTCTAGGAAAGCCGTGGCCGTCTCCAACGTCTGGCCGGTCATGTAGGGCGGCAGCGCCGATTCGCCATAACCGGTCACCCCGTCGTAGGAAATCTCAACCAGGATGACGGTGGTCGTGTCGCGGGAGAAACCCGAGATGGTGAAGGTATGCTGCAGTTCAACGACATAGGGGTAGTATCGCAGGGTGAGTTTTCCTCCCTTGCCGATCTGACGGGCGCCGCCATGGCCACCCGCACAGGAGAGCAAGGCCGGAGAAACCGCCGCCGCAGCGGCCGACAGCTTCAGGAATTCACGTCTTCGCATGGTTGATAGAGATTATTTCTTACAAAAATAAGAGAATTATTGCGAACTTTGTAGCAGAGAAACTATTCCTCAATGGAAACCTCCGATCCTACCCGCTCCAGCCAGGTGCTGGAACTCGCCTCGGAAGCCGGCCACATCCTGTTGGAAAACGGCTCCGAGATCTCCCGCGTGGATGAAACCATGAAGCGGATCGCCTCCAATTATGGTGAGAACTCCGAGAACTTCTTCACGATGGGCAACGGCATCATTACCACCGGCGACTCCTATGCCGGCGTAAAATATGTCCCCATCAAGGGGGCCCGCTTCGACAAGATCATCGCCGTCAATCAGCTCTCCTGGGACATCCAGAGTGCCGGCTGCACCTTTGACGACGCCCGGAAGCGGATTGCCGCCATCAAGACGATGCCCGACAAACCGGTCTGGGAACAACTGATCGGCGCGGCGCTGGGCAGCGGCGGTTTCTGCGCCGTCTTCGGGGGAAGTCTCTTTGACTGTGCAGCCGCCATCGTGGCCGGCATCCTGCTCTGGACCTTTGTCCTGACGGTCAGCGTGCCGTACCTCTCCAAGATGCTGGGCAATATCTTCGGCGGCATGGTCGGCACCGCCCTCTGCGCGGTGTTCCACAGCTTCGGATTCGGGGAGCACCTGGGCAATATGATTGCCGGTACGCTGATCCTGCTGGTGCCGGGGGTGGCCTTCACCAACGGTATCCGCGATTTGGCGAATGAGGATTATCTCTCCGGCGCCACACGGTTGCTGGATGCCCTGATGATGTTCTTCTGTATCGCGCTGGGCACCTGCGTGGCCTTCGTGATCCACAGCTATTTCATCGGCGGCATCATCCAGCTGAACGGCACCTTCGCATCGTCCCAGACGGCCGGCATCCCGTTTCAGGCGCTTGCCGCGCTGATGGGTACGGTGGCCTTCGCCATCCTCTTCAGCGTGCCGCGCCGGTACTACCTGAGCGCAGGCATCGTGGGTATGCTGGGCTGGATCACCTACCTGCTGATCTTCCGCTACGCACAGCTGGGCATCGGAGCCGCCACCTTTGCCGGCGCCTTCGTCGTAGCCCTGCTATCCATCGTGCTGGCCATCCGGCTGAAGTGCCCGAGCACCATCTTCCTGGTCTGCGGCAACTTCCCGCTGATTCCGGGAGGCGGCATCTTCTGGAGCACCTATTACACGCTTACCGAGCAGCTCAATCCCGCCCTCACCGCGTGGTACACCGCCCTGAAGGTGGCCATCGCCATCGTGCTGGGCATGATCCTCGTCACCTGGTACTTCCGGCATAAAACGAAACAAACTAAATAGTACAATATGAAACGATTCTTCTTCTTTAGCCTGGCGCTGCTGAGCACGGCGGTGCTGTGGGCACAGAAACCCGCTCTGGACCACTCGGTCTACGACGGTTGGAAATCCGTCAGCCGCCCCGTCATCCAGGAGGGCAGCGAGTGGGCATCCTACTCCGTCTCTCCCCAGGAGGGAGACGGCGTGCTCTACCTCTATAATGTAAAGACCGGCAAGACCTTTACGGCCGACCGCGCATCCCGCGCCATGATCTCCGCCGACGGCACCAAGGCGGTATACCGCATCACCCCGCCGTTCAAGGAGACCCGTCAGGCCAAGATTGACAAGAAGAAACCCGACGAGCGCCCCAAGGGTTCCATCGCGGTGATGGACCTCAAGACCGGCGAGGTGAAGGAGTTCGCCCGCGTCACCAACTTCAAGAGCGGTGAGGAACTGGGCGAGTGGATCGCCTTCAAGGAGGAAGAGGTGAAGTCCGCTCCGGGCAAGGGCGACAAGAAGCCCGACGAGAAGGGCGAAAAGGGCGAGAAGCCGGAAAAGCCCGGCAAGGATAAAAAGCCGGAAAAGCCGTCCGTCAAGGATAATCTTTACGTGCTGAACATCAAGACGTTAGCAGTGGATACACTGAAGAGTGTAGAGTCGTTCAAGTTCGACAAGTCTGGTGGCCGTCTGGTCTATGTGACCAAACCGGACAAGAAGGATTCCGTGACCGTGCGCGGCCTCTTCCTCTACGATCCCGCTACCCGGACCTCCAAGCCGATTCTCACCGGTGAGAAGAAGGCCTCCTTCGGCAACGTTTTCTTTGAGAAGGGGGGCGACCGCATTGCTTTCTACGCTTCGCTGGATACCGCCAAAGATGCCTCCAAACACCAGGATCTCTACCTCTACAACGGGGGCGAACCCACCCTGCTGCTCACCCACAAGGCTTCCGTGCTGCCCAAGGGCTGGGAGCTCGGACAGTCGGCCGACATTGACTTCTATGACAACTATCTGACGCTCGGCACCCGCCCCATCCCGCGCGAGAAAGACACTACGCTGGTGGATTTCGAACAGGCGCAGCTCGATATCTGGGTCTGGAATGCCGACTACATCCAGACCATCCAGAAGAACCGCCTCTCCCGCGAGAAGAACCGCACCTATCTAGCCAAGATCGGCTATGACGGCAAGAACTTCATCCAGCTCTCAGACGAGGATCTGCAGAGCGTGGAGATTCCCGAAGGGCTGAAGGGCGACTATGTGATGGTGGCTTCCGACAAGCCGTATCGCATTCAGCGTCAGTGGGATTACACCTCCTATTCCGACCTTTATCAGATTGATCTGCGCACCGGAGAGCGCAAACTGCTCGAGGTGGGATCCACCCTCTCCTATGCCCAGGAATCCCCGGACGGCGCTTACGCAGCCAGCTTCGACGAGAAGGAGGGCAACTGGTATGTGCTCGACATAAACGCCGGCACCAAGCGCGAAGTCTCTTCCGCGATCGGTACCGCCTTCTATGATGAAAAGGATGACCATCCGGCTTATCCGGGTGCCTATGCAGGCGCCGTCTGGAGTGAGGACAGCAAGTTCTTCTGGATCCGCGACCGCTACGACTGGTGGCAGATCGATCCGACGGGCGTCGCCGCCCCGGTCCGCAAGACCTTCGGCCGCGAGAACCACCTGACCTATAGCGTGACCATGCCTTACACCCGCACCGACATCCGTGTTCCGCGCGGCGGCATGATCTTCAACGACCGTCCCGTCTGGTTCACCACCTTCGATGAAATCACCAAGGAGAACGGTATCGCACGCCTCGACGTCACCAGGCGCAAGGCCAAAGTGGAGAACCTCGCGAAGGGCCCTTACACCTATCAGGGACTCGCCGTGAGCACCGGCCGCAAACCGGCGGCGCTCTACATCCGCGGCAACTTCGAGGAGGGCAGCGACCTCTGGATCACCCGCGACAACTTCAAGAAACAGGAGCAGCTCACCCACACGGGCGACCAGTTGAAAGCCTACAACTGGGGTACCGTGGAACTCGTGAAGTGGACCGCATGGGACGGCACGCCGGCAGAAGGTCTGCTCTTCAAGCCGGAGAACTTCGATCCGGCTAAGAAATACCCGATGATCTGCTACTTCTACGAGCGCAACTCCGAGACGCTCTACCGGCCGCGTATCCCCTCGCCTTCGGCATCCACGGTCAATATTCCCTACTTTGTCAGCAACGGCTACCTGATTTTCGTGCCGGATCTGCGCTACAAGGACGGCCATCCGGGCAAGAGCTGCATGAACTTCCTGATGCCGGGCGTGGACATGCTCTGCGAGAACCCGTGGGTGGACGGTGACCATATCGGCATCCAGGGCCAGAGCTGGGGCGGCTACCAGACGGCCTACCTGATTACCCAGACCAACCGCTTCGCGGCGGCGGGCGCCGGCGCTCCGGTCAGCAACATGACCTCGGCTTACGGCGGCATCCGCTGGGAGAGCGGCGTGGCCCGCACGGCCCAGTATGAAAAGGGCCAGAGCCGAATCGGCAAGGACCTCTGGGAGGGCTTCGACCTCTATGTGGAGAACTCCCCGCTCTTCTTCGTGCCGAACGTCACCACCCCGGTGCTGATCATGCACAACGACCAGGACGGCGCCGTTCCCTGGTGGCAGGGGCTCGAGTTCTTCAACGCGCTGCGCCGCTGCGGCAAGCAGGCCTGGATGCTCCAGTACAACGACGAGGCCCACAACCTCAAGGAGCGCCGCAACCGCAAGGACCTCAGCGTCCGTCTGCAACAGTTCTTCGACCACTTCCTGAAGGGCGCTCCGATGCCCGTCTGGATGTCCCGCGGCGTGCCCGCAACCCTGAAGGGCATCGATTACGGATTTGGCTTCGACGAGCCTGATACCACCGACGATTCTGATAACCATAACGCTGATTTATAAGCATGAAACGCATAGCAATCCTTCTGATGGCCATGGCAGCAACCCTCTCCTGCGCCCCGAAAGCGGAATCTCCCGCTCTGATTGAAAAACACGACGTGCCCGTAGTGAACGGCCAGTTCACCCCGGAAATCATGCACCAGATGGGGAAGGTCTCCGACCCGCAGTACTGCGCCGAGACCGGCAAGATTCTGTACGGCGTGACCTATACCTCCATCGAACTGAACAAGGGTAACCGCGAACTCTTCGTGATGAACGCCGACGGCACTGGAAATCACCAGATTACCCGCTCGGCCGGCAGCAAATCCAATGCGCGATGGATAGACGGTGGCCGGCGGATTGCCTATCTGCACAAGGGACAGATCTGGGTGGCCGATGCCGACGGCGCCAATGCCCGTCAGGTGAGCGACGTGCCCGATGGAATCGGAGAATTCAAACTCTCTCCCGACGAGACCCGGGTGCTCTATGTGAGCGATTTCAAGGTGGCGCCCAAGGCGGCCGACATCTATCCGGACATTCCCAAGTCCACCGCCCGCACCATTACGGGCATGATGTATCGCCACTGGGATCACTTTGTGGAGAACATTCCGCACACCTATCTGGCCGACTTTGACGGTGAAAAGCTGGGCGAAGGCCGCGACCTGCTGGACGGTGCCCCGTTCGAACTGCCCACCGAACCCTTCAGCGGGATCGAGCAGCTCGATTTCAGCCCGGATGGCAGCAAGATTGCCTACTCCTGCCGCAAGCTGACCGGCCGCGAATATGCCTTTTCCACCAATACCGACATCTACCTGTATGATATTGCCACCGGAAGCTGCGAAAACCTCACCGAGGGGATGCCGGGCTACGATACCGACCCGCTCTTTTCGCCGGACGGCACCAAACTGGCCTGGATCAGCATGGCGCGCGACGGCTATGAGGCCGACAAGGAGCGCCTCTTTGTGATAGACCTCGCCACCCGCGTCAAGACCGAACTGACCGCCGCTTTCAAATACAACGCAGGCGGCCTCTGCTGGAACGCCGCTTCCACCGGCCTTTGGTTCACCTCGGCCATGGAGGGTCTCAAGGAGATCTGCTTTGCCGACCTGGCTACCGCCTCCTGCACCAAACTTACGCAGGGCGACTGGGTGGATTTCAGCGCTTTGAGCCTGATAGGCGAAGAGACGCTGCTGGCCACCAACTGCTCGATGATGCGTCCCGCGGAGATTGTCTCCGTATCGACGGCCGACGGCAGCTGGAAGCAGCTCACCCACGAGAATGACGATATCCTGGCGCAACTCGCGCCCGTCACGATGGAGGCGCGCTGGATCCGCACCACCGACGGCAAGAAGATGCTCACCTGGGTGGTCTATCCGCCCAAGTTCGACCCGGCCAAGGTCTATCCTTCGGTGCTGATCTGCCTCGGCGGCCCGCAGGGTGCCATCACGCAGGGCTGGTCCACCCGTTGGAACTATCGCCTGATGGCTTCGCAGGGCTATATTGTCGTGCTGCCCAACCGTCGCGGAACCACCGCCTTCGGACAGGAGTGGTGCGAGCAGATTTCGGGCGACTATATCGGCCAGAACATGAAGGATTACCTCTCCGCAGCCGATGCGCTGCTCGCTGAGCCCTACGTGGGCAAGATGTGTGCGGCGGGTGCCAGCTACGGCGGCTATTCCGTCTATTACCTGGCCGGCATCCACAAGAACCGTTTCTCAGCCCTGATTGCCCACGCGGGCATTTTCAACCAGGAACACATGTTCATGGAGACCGAGGAGATGTGGTTCCCCAACTGGGACAACGGCGGCTGCAAGGATCCCAAGACCTATATGGCCGGCTCGCCGTGGAGCAAGACTCCGGCGGCCGTGCGCCACTACGCCAACTCCGCCCACAAACTCGCGAAGAACTGGAACACCCCGATTCTCGTGATGCACGGCGAACTGGACTACCGCGTGCCGGTGGACCAGGGCATGGCGGCCTTCAACACCGCCCAGATGATGGGCGTTCCTTCCAAGATGGTCCTCTTCCCCGACGAGAACCACTGGATTCTCAAGCCGCAGAACTCCGTGCACTGGCACCGCGAGTTCTTTGCGTGGGTCGATCAATGGTGCAAGTAAACGTATGACAGTCACAGGATTAATCGTTACCATCACCGTCTCGGCGGCCGTCGTGGCCGCCTTTCTGGCCTGGCTGCTGACGCGGCTCTCGCTGAAGGCCCGCTATACCCGGGAACTGGCGGCGGCACAGGCCGCGCTCGAGACCGAGAAAGCGCTGCGGGCCAGCGATGCGTCCGCCGCCGCAGAGCGCCTGGCCGACGCACGCGCGGATTTCGACCGTTCGCTCGCCGAGATGAAGGCGTCGCAGGCACAGGCCCTCGAAGCCACGAAAAAAGAGTTGGCGCTGCAGAGCGAAAAGGCTCTCCGCGAGCGCGAAGAGTCGCTGAAAAAGACGGCCGGCGAACTGATGACCAACATCACCGGCGGCCTCAACCAGCGGATTGCCACGATGACTGAGGCTTTCGAGGCTCAGAAAAAGCAGCACACGGAAGAATCGGCCTCGCTCAAGACCAAGATGGATGAAGCGGTCCGGCACTTCGCGGAGCAGAGCAAGTCGCTGGGCGACACCGCCGAGCACCTGGCCAGCGCACTGAGGGGCGACAACAAGATGCAGGGCAACTGGGGCGAACAGATGCTCAATAACATCTTCGTGCAGGAGGGACTCGTGGAGGGGCGTGACTACCACCGTGAGGTTTACCTCCGCGACGAGACCGGCGAGATCCTGCGCAACGAGGATTCCGGCCGGAAGATGCGCCCGGATTACGTGCTGCATTTCCCGGACAACACAGACCTGCTGATCGACGCAAAGATGAACCTGGACGCCTTCGTGGACTGGTACAACGCCGAGACCGCCGCCGAAAAGGCCGAATGCGCCAAGCGCAATCTGGCCGCCGTCAAGGCGCAGGTGGCCTCGCTCTCCGGCAAACGCTATGCGGAGTATGTGCGCGACGGGCACAAGACGCTGAATTACGTCATCATGTACGTGGCCAACTATGGTGCGCTCGCCCTGGCCCGCACGCTGGAGCCGGGCATCGTGAACGAAGCCTTCCGCCAGAATGTGCTCATCACCACGGAAGAGACCATCATGCCCTTCCTCCGCGTGCTCCACACGGCCTGGGTGAACGTGGACCAGATCCGCAACCAGGAGAAAATCATCAAAGCTGCCACCCAGATCGTGGAGCGGGTCCAGGATTACTGCGAAGCCAACGCCGCGGTGGGTGACGCCCTCCAGAAGGCGGTGGCTGCCCACGAAAAAGGGACCCGGAAACTACAGGACGGCGGCCAGAGCATCATCCGCGCCGCCCTCGAAGTCCAGCGCCTCGGCAAGATTTCCCAAAACCCCAAGAAGGCCGCCCTTCCTGAGGTGGAAGAATAACAGAGAACGGCGATGGGAGCACGCAGGTGGTTATACGGTTTGCTGGGATGGGTCATTGGCGGGCCCATCGGAGGCCTGATCGGATACTTTCTCGGAGCCGCCTCGGATGTGCGGGGAACTGTATCGGCGAACCCGACAGCGGCGGGCGGCGGCTCATCTTCGACCACGGGCCACAGCTACTCCGCCCAGGAGCAGCGCAACAGCTTCCTGGTAAGTCTGCTCGTCCTCTCGTCGGCCGTCATCCGGGCCGACGGAAAGACGCTGCGCTCGGAACTGGACTATGTACGGAATTTCGTGCGGCAAAACTTCGGTGCCGCAGCGGAAGAAGAAGCCATGCGCATCCTGGAGGAACTCAACCTGAAGGAGGTGGATGTCCGGTCGGTGGGTGCGCAGATTGCTGCGAACATGAACTATTCCCAGCGGCTGCAACTGTTCCACTACCTGGCCCAACTGGCGGCCGCGGACGGCGAATTCAGCGCATCCGAAAAGACGGTGCTTGAAACAATCGCCGCGGCGATCGGGATTTCGGCGGCGGATATGAACTCCGTGGTTGCGATGTTCTACAAGGACACCCGCTCCGCCTATGCCGTGCTGGAAATCAAGCCCGATGCCACCGACGACGAGGTCAAGACCGCCTATCGCCGGATGGCCATGAAGAACCATCCCGACAAAGTCGCCACCCTCGGCCCCGACATCCAGAAAGCGGCCGCCGACAAATTCCGCCAGATTCAGGAGGCCTACGAAACCATCAAGCGTGAACGCGGCCTAAACTAAGCCTTGGCACTTAACTGACTATCTATCAGGATTTTGCTTAAAGTGCTACCCCCTTCCGGCAGGGGTAGCACTTTAAGCATCTCGCTATAACACAGAGAGATAGGTGCCAAGGCAAATTCCTCATCCACTTGTCCACCTCGCCACGTCACGAGCGGGACGACGCAAGAAACGGAAGCAGCCTATTTAAAGCGTTCGAGCATGCGGGCGAGGCGATAGCGCTGGTTGGTGAGATTCAGCGGATCGCACTCCTCTTCCATGTTGGCGGTGGAGGCGTAATAGACAATTTCGTTGGCCTCGACATCGACAATCATCAGATAGAGCCGGGAGGCGTAGCGGAGCTGGTAGCCCGTGTAATAGGCGCCGCCTCCCAGCAACGCGGCCATCACGCCGGTCACCACACCGAGCGCGACATCCTTGGCGACTCCCTTGGCATAGTTGGACTTATCCCGCCGGAAGCCACCGTGATAAACCAGCATGCCGTAGCGATAGCCGCCGGCGCGCAGCAAATCCGTGATTTCATCCGGGACACCGGCATTCTTCAGCTTCTTGGGACGGACGCCGGCCAGCGCCGACAGATGCCATGCATAGAGGTTGTTCTCCCCGGAATAATCTACCGGAATGACCGTTTCAACAGGCGTTCCCATGCCGGAGCCCACCGGCAGCGGCAGGGTCGTCAAGATCTCCGTAATGATCTGAGTAGAAGTCTCGGAAAGGCCCGGGTCCAGCACGAATGAGCCGTCCTTTTCAATGTAAGATATCTCGCTCATGGGCTGCAGCAGGGCGATGGGTTGCGCTTCGGCCGCACGGATTTTGGAGACATAGCGGGCCGGGGCGCAGCCGGAGAAGAGCAGCGGAAGGAGCGCAAGGGCCAGCAGAAATCTATTTCTCATATCGAGGCTTTTCAGTTTGGATTGCAAATTTACGATTTCCTACGGAAAGGCGGAAATATTTTGCCATTTTGGAAATAAAGCGTATCTTTGCAGCCCTGCAAAAAATGCAAGGAAAAGTTAACTTATTTATTTACACCAAATTAACAACCCAATGCCTGGATTAATTGGAAAAAAAATCGGAATGACTTCCGTTTTCGATGCCGCCGGCAAAAATCTGCCGTGCACCGTTATTGAGGCTGGTCCGTGTGTTGTTACGCAAATCCGTACAGTAGAGAAAGATGGTTATGCCGCTGTACAGCTTGCCTATGACGATATCAAGGAAAAACACGCCAGCAAGCCCCTTCAGGGCCATTTCAAAAAGGCGGAAACCACGCCGAAGCGCAAGCTCGTGGAATTCAAGAATGATTTCCCCATGGAGCTGAAGCTCGGCCAGGTGATCACCCTCGCAGACCTTTCCGAAGGTGTCGAGTGGGTAGATGTCACCGGAACATCCAAGGGTAAAGGTTTCCAGGGCGTTGTGAAACGCCACGGATTCCAGGGCGTAGGTGGTCAGACCCACGGCCAGGATGACAGACTTCGTCACCCCGGTTCCATGGGCGCATCCTCCTGGCCTTCCCGCGTTTTC
>JAFSWO010000001.1 GCA_017450165.1 Bacteroidales bacterium
CTCCGGAGAGCGTGGCGCGCCATGCCGACTTGAAGATTGTCTACACGCCGCTGCACGGCACGGGCGTGCGACTGATTCCTGCCGCGCTGCACCGCCTGGGTTTCAAGCAGGTTTACAACGTCCCTGAGCAGGACATTTCCGATGGAGATTTCCCCACCGTGGCATCGCCCAACCCCGAGGAAAAGGCCGCCATGGCAATGGCCCTCGCACGCGCGGAGGCGGTTGGCGCTGATCTGGTGATGGCCTCCGATCCGGATGCAGACCGCGTAGGAGCAGCAGCCCGCGATGATTCCGGTGCGCTGGTGCAGCTCAACGGTAACCAGACGGCCTCCATCCTGACCGCATACCTGCTGGATCGCTGGAAAGCCGCCGGTGACCTGAATGATACGACCTATTGCATCAAGACCATCGTCACAACGGGCTTGATTGCGGATATTTGCCGTCATTATGGCGTGCGTTGTTATGAGGTGCTGACCGGCTTCAAGTATATCGCCGAGGTGGTGCGCCGGAATGAAGGGAAAGGGGCTTTTATCTGCGGTGGCGAGGAGAGTTACGGATTCAATGCGGGCGAATATGTCCGCGACAAGGATGCCGTGGTGACCTGCTCGCTGCTGGCGGAATGTGCCGCATGGCTGGCTGATCAGGGAAATACGCTCTGGAGCTATCTGCAGGAGATTTATGCACAGTATGGTTTTTACCGCGAGTCGCTGCGCTCGGTGACCATCAAGGGCAAGGAGGGCGTGGCTGCCATTCAAGCCCTGATGGCCGGGTATCGTGCTGCGCCGCCCGCTGAGATCGGCGGGGAGAAGGTCGTTCGCGTCGTGGATTACCTGGAAGCCGAGAAGACCGGACTGCCTTCTTCCAACGTGCTGCAGTTCTTCACGGAGAGCGGCGTTGTTTCCGTGCGGCCCTCCGGCACGGAGCCCAAGATCAAGTACTATTACGGCGTGAAGGGTGCCTCGGCCGCCGAAGCCGACGCGCGCCTCGCTGCGCTGGAATCCTTTGGCGCATAGTGGATTATGAGTCAGTTGCGCGTCATCCTTTCGTCCCATTCGCCGCGCAGGCGGGAATTGCTCGCCGCACTCGACGTCCCCTTTACGGTGGAGGTCGGGCCGGATGCTCCGGAGCGCTACGACGATGCGCTGCCGCACCGCGGGATTCCCGAGTTTCTCTCGCGCAGCAAGTCGCTGGCCTTTCACCGGCTGCTGGCCGATGACGAAGTGCTGCTGACTGCCGATACGCTGGTGATGCTGCCGGGTGCGGGAACCGATCCGCTTGATCGGGCTGAAATCCTGGGCAAGCCGGCCTCCCGCGAGGATGCCTTTGCGATGCTGCGCGCACTCTCCGGACGCACGCACTACGTGCTGACCGGCGTCACCCTGCGAACAAACCGCGAAATCCGCTCTTTTACAGACGTTACCGAGGTGGACGTGTGTTGCCTCACCGACGCGGAGATCGCTTACTACGTGGACCGTTATCGGCCTTACGACAAGGCTGGCGCCTATGGCGTGCAGGAGTGGTTCGGCCATGCCTGCATTTCCGGCATCCGCGGATCCTATTTCAATGTAATGGGGCTGCCCGTGCATCGGGTCTATGAAGCCCTGAAGGAGATTGGTTTATGAGAGTTGTCATACAACGCGTACGGGAAGCGGCGGTGGATATCGCCGGGAAGCGCGTAGCCGAAATCGGCCCCGGGCTGATGATCCTGGTGGGCGTAGAAACCGGTGATACAGAGGAGGATGCTCGCTGGCTGGCGGCCAAGACCGCAGCGCTGCGCATCTTCGACGACGAGGCCGGCGTCATGAACCGCAGTGTCGTCGAGGCCGGCGGCGCCCTGCTGGCCGTCTCCCAGTTCACCCTCACGGCCTCCACGCGCAAAGGCAACCGACCTTCGTACTACCGCGCCGCCGGTCACGAACTGGCGGTCCCGCTCTATGAACGCTACTGCGAACTGCTTGCCGAAGCGGCCGGCCGCCCTGTGGCCCGTGGCGTCTTTGGCGCCGATATGCAGGTCACGCTGATTAACGATGGCCCGGTGACCATCATCATCGATTCGCATCTCAAGGAATAACACATGACTGTGCAGGGAGACAAACGGATCAACTGGCTCCTGATCCTGCAAGGGTGGGCCATGCTGTGGGTGGTGATAGGCCACTCACCGTTGGGCGAGCCGTGCACAGGACCGCTCTGGGAAACAGTGCTTTACCGCTTTGCCTACTCCTTCCACATGCCGCTCTTCATGCTGGTTTCCGGCTGGCTCTTCTACCGCACGCGGCTGGCGGTTTCCCGCTGGAGCTACGGCGCTGTTTTGCGCGACAAGGCGCTCCGCATCCTGCTGCCCGGCCTGGTTTTCAGCCTGGTTGCCTACGCGCTCAAGATTGCCTTCCCGGGTGAAATGAGCCGGCAGGTGTCACTCACGGCGGCAGATGTCCTGCACTCCTATCTTTTCCCGTATGACAACCCGCTGCGCGAACTCTGGTTTCTGGTAACCCTCTTCTGGATGTTTGCCCTGCTGCCCCTCTGGCGCGTGACGCTGCGCTGCAAGTGGGGGATGTGGCTGTCGGTGGCGTTGCTGGTCGCGTTGTGGTTCTTCCCGCTCCGCACTGGTCTGCTCTGCCTGGATCGCGTCTGCACGCATGCCATCTGGTTCTATCTGGGCATGGTTATCTCGCGTGAAGAGTATGTGGAGCGCGCCTTTTCGGTGCGGCCCTGGCTCACGGTGCTCATTGGCGTAGCCATCTATGCAATAGGGATTTACACGCTGCCCATCGTAACCACGGCTGGCGGCATTCTTCTCTCCTTTGGCCTGGCTCTGCTGGCCGACCGCTTCCTGCCGCGCCTCTTCTTCAGCTTCCGCGACTATACCTACCAGATCTTCCTGATGGGCATCTTCGCGCAGATGCTGGTGAAGATTCTGTATCGCCATGCGCTGGGTTCATGGCCTTACCTGATTGTCTGGTTGCTTTGCGTGGCGGTAGGCCTCTATATCCCGGTCCTGATCGCGCGGCTCGTTGAGCGCATCCCTTTCCGCCCGCTTGCCCTCTGCCTGGGCCTGCGCGCTCCCAAGAAGACTAAATAAATTGCTGATAATGAAGCGCTTTTTCTCCTTTCTGCTGACCGTATTCTGCGGCCTCATGCTCACAGTTACCACCGTTGTTCCTGCCGTCGCACAGACGCCCGAAGAGATTGTCTCCCGGATGGAGAAGGAGATGTCGGTGCAACAGAAAGAGGGGGTCTATATGGTGGTAGATATGAAGGTGCCCATTATTGGCTCCATCTCTACCAAGAGTTGGATGCGCGACAATAAAACCCGCATGGAGGTCAAGATGATGGGTGTCCCGATGATCTCGTGGGTGGCGGACAGCACTGAGTGGACCTACAATACCAAGAAGAACGAGCTGGAAATCAAGAAGCTACCGAATTTGCAATCCAGCTCGAAGTCCGACTCCGAAGGAGACATTTCGATGTTTAGCGGCATGGTGGAGGGCTATGATTTCACGCTCCAGAAAGAGACGCCCGACGAGTGGCAGATCCGCTGCACCCGCAGCAAAGGCGTTGATGACAAGGATTCTCCCAAAACCATGACCCTGATTGTTGCCAAGGCCACTTTCCTACCCATCAGCCTCAGCTTCAAGACCTCCGGCGTCAGCATCTCCATGCGCGACATCACCTTCGGCGTCCCCCTCAGCAAAGTCACCTTCAACCCCGCCGACTACCCCGACGCCACCATCATTGACAAACGCTAGAGTTCGTTGATGGATTGGATGCCGTCGCGGGAGAGGACGATGCGGAAGTGCTTGTAGTCGGTTTCGCCGGCGTGGTTGTACTGGAGGACACAGTGGAGGTGGTACTGCTTGGGGCAGGCCACGGTGCGAACCTGGCCGTCGGCGTCCAGATAGGGGACATCCACCTCGGGGTTGTCCATCATCCGCAGGAAAGACTGCACCTGCAGGCGGAAGATGTCGTTGATGCCGCTGAACTCGTAGCCCATGCCTTTCTCCATCTCGTCGCGGTCAATGTGTACGCGCTTGCGGTAGAGGATGACATTCTCATTGCGGACGCGCGGATCGGCCTCGAAGAAGGGACCGGTGGCGCGGATAGAGGAGACCTCAGCGGGAATCTTCTCCTTGGCAATGAAGTCCATACCCTCCTTCAGCCAGCCGATCTCACGGCCATCCAGTGAGACCTTCGCCTTGTTGTCGTAGTACTTGCTGCCTACGCGGTGGGCGAACCAGTATCGCATCAGTTCCTTGATGCGGTCCTTCATCATATAGCTGATAATCAGCGCGATGAAGAGCGGCCAGGTGAGGTTGCCGAAGGTCCGCTGGAAGCCCCAGGCAATCACCGTGGCAAAGAGCATGGCGATGCCGGCAGCGACGCTGTACCAGGCCTGTTCGGCCACGACGCCGTCACGCCGCTTGGGGAAGCGGAGGAATAGCTGACTCTCCACGAGACGTTTGAGCACCCGCTGGCGGTGGATGTAGGCGTTGTTGGCCTTGCCGTCATCCTCTTTGAGGGGAAGATAGCCGCGAGCGTTGCAGACGGACTCAATCTCGCGGACGACGCCAACGAGACGGGTGCGGCAGTCTTCCACGGCGCCGATTCCGGCCGCATCTATAGCAGAGATGAGTTTCAGGGCATGTTCCAGCGCACTCTTGCAGAGGAACTCACCGCAGTAATCAAACATCCGCAATGCGTCAGAAACCTGTGCTGTAGGGGCGTTGATGATGTCGTGGACGGAGTAGTACTTTTCTACGATATCGCGCGTATTTGCGGCAAAACGGGCCGCTAAACGAGCCGTTTCCGTGCTGTCCGGACGGGAGAGTGCATAGTTCAATTCGTCGCGCAGTGCGCTCTTGACGATGGCCGCAAAGAGTTTGACGTGATACTCCCAGGCTGCGATATGGGTGCGGGTAGGATCGGAAGCCATCGCGCCGGCCGATTCGGTCAGCTTGCGGAAAGGAATGGCCTCGCCGCCCACGATGTCGCGCAGCAGGAAGTGCGGCGTAATGAGGCGGATATTGGACTTGACGTCCTTATAGAAATCCTGCTTGGTATAGGTCGAAGAATTGATATCCAGACTGCTGGGCACGAAGAGCCAGACACCTACGGTAAAGTCGTTCTTGCGCATCTTGCGGCGCGCTACGAACCCCACCTTGAATTCGATGGAGAAGCGGTCGTGAATCTTGGTCTTGATATCAATCATGGCGAATGGTCAATTAAATGAAGAGGCCCGGAGTGATGTGCAGCCACTTCAGGATGGTTTCTCCGAAGACCAGAATCAGGATCCAGGAGAAGGTCATCATGGTGATACCGAACTTGAAAGCATCGGTCTGGCTATACTGGTTGGTATTGTAGAGCAGGGCGGCGGGTTTGCTGTTGAAGGGCAGCACGTAGCAGTGCTCAATCAGCATGGAAACCGGCAATGCCAGGCTCATGGGCGGGAATTTGAAGCGCGCCTCCACGCCCAGTGCGATGGGGACGAAAACCATGGTGCGGATGGTCTTGCTCTGGAAGATCAGGCCGGAGTACATCATCAGGAAGGTGAGGATGACGTAGAGTACCCAGAAGGGGGTGTTGGCCGTGATGCCCATGGCATCGAAAGCGGCGTTGACCATGGTGTTGGGCAGGTCGGTGGCGTTCAGGCCGCTACCCAGGGTATAGGCACCGGCCGAGAAGAGCATCAGGTGCCAGGGGATATCTACGTCGTTCCACTTCACCACACCGATGCCCGGAATCAGGGCCAGAACGGCGCCGATAAGGGCTACGATGGTCTCGTCAATATTGTGGAAGGTGCCTTTGGTGACCCAGAGGAAGAGGACGATCAGGAAGATGGCCACGGCGCGCCACTCCTGGCCGGTCATCTTGCCCATGGATTTGAGTTCGTCGCGCAGGCGCTCGATACCGCCTTCAATCTGCGGGTGCTGCTCCTCTTTCTTCATCGGGAAGAAGACATACATACCCAGCAGGAGGCCCACCACGAGGATAATCACGCTCATGGGGCCCACGGCGATGAGCCAGTCGGCGTAGCCGAAGTCGCAGGAGCCCACGAAACCGGCAATCAGGGAGATGGCCAGCAGGTGTGCACCACTGCCGGTATAGAAGGCGTTGGCGCCGATATTCACCTGGAAAAGGTTCTGGATAACGAGGTTACGGCCGAAGTTGTTGCGGTGGCCGTTGGAAGCCCCGTAGATGGCGCAGACCACCATAAAGATAGGCAGCATGATGGTTGCCTTGACCGTGGTGGCCGATATGAAGGCGGAAAGAACGAGGTTGATGAGCAGGAAACTCCAGAGCACGCCCTTGGCGCTTCGGCCGAACTTGATGACGAAGGCCAGTGCCAGACGCTTTGCAAACTGGGTTTTGACCAGCATGGAGGCCAGGACGAAGGAGAGGATATTTAGCCACATCACCGGGTGACCCAGTTGGGCCAGCGCGTCTTTCTGTGTGGTTACATTGAATAATACGATGCCTAGGATGAGCAGGAGGGAGGTCAGGTAGTTGGGGATGGCCTCCGTCATCCAGAGGATCAGGCTGGCTACGAAAATGGCCAGCATGGCATAGTTGGCGCGGATGAAGCCGTCCAGACCGAGCACGCCGAGCCGCTTCTGTGCGGTGGCGGCCAGTCCGGAGGGATCCAGGTTGTCGATAAAACCGATATGGCAGAACCAGCAGATCCACACAAAGGCGAGTATCGCCAGCGGACCGCCGAGCCGCGCCATCCAAATCTCGAATTTGGATTTCTGCATCTTGGGGAGTTTCTCGATGCGGTAATTGTTCATATCCAGCAGGTCGAATTCCTTCGCCGCTGCTTGTTTTGTTTCTGCCATAGGTTAAGTCTTTATTGGTAACTGACGGAGTAGAGACGGCTCGTCTGGTCGCAAACGAACCAGAACTTCTTGTTCACGGGATCCTTGCAGAATCCTTCGGGCTTCTTCACAAAGGAGATGTCGTAGGTATGCAGAACCGTGCCGTCGGTTTTCAAATGGGTCAGTTTCTGGGTTTTGGCATCGGTGATCCAGAGCGTGCCGTCCTCCTTGTCGTAAAGGATGTCGGAAAGGCTGGTGGCCCACTCTGCATCGAATGCAGTTGCCCACTCTTTGGTGATCAGGGAATAGGTATAGACGCGCTTGGGTTTGCTCTGGTTGGCGATGTAAAGCACGCCATCGCCGGCTGCAATGCCCTCATAACCCTGGTTTTCCTCTGAATTGGCCTCCGTGGGGCCCGTGGAAAGCAGAGTGATGGTTTTGTGGTCGGCGCCCAGCAGATACACTTCGCGATAGCGCTCCTCGCAGACGTACAGTTTGCCGTCGGCGGAGAGGGCAATGCCCTCAAGGTCCACCTTGCTGCGGCCGTCCGGTTTGGGAACGGTATACGTGTTCTTGAGCTGTCCGTCCAGGCCAAATTCATAGATGTGGCCGTTGTCTTCCGCCACGAGCAGGCCGTCGCCGGTCTCGTTCATACAGATGGCGGAAAGTCCCTCCAACTTGGTTTCAAAAGAGGAGGGGGTGCCTAATGTATAGGCCTTGTATTCAGGGGTATCGCCGCCTCCTGACGGTTCGTCATCCCTGAGACACGAGTTCAGGGATGCGACCGCCAGAATGCAGACGAAAATGTGTTTGAAAGACATTACTTCCAATTCTTATAGGGGTTCTTCATCAACATAGAGTTGAAGTACCTGGGATCGCCGGTGACCTCTTCGCCAAGCCATGCGGGTTTGTCGAAAGGCTCGTTTTCGTCGGTGAGCTCAACTTCAGCGACGGTCAGGCCGTCGTTGTCGCCGTAGAACTCATCCACTTCCCAGGTGTGCTTGCCGTCGGTGTTCTTCACCAGATAGCGGGTCTTGTCGATTACACCGGGTTCAGCGAGCTCCAGAAGTTGTTTGACCTCTTCCACAGGGATTTCCTTCTCCCACTCGAAGCGGGCCGCGCCGGAAGCGTTGCCGATGCCTTTGATGGTGATGAAACCCTTTTCGCCCTTGACGCGGATGCGGACCGTGCGCTCAGGAACACTGCAGAGGTAGCCCTGCGTGATGCGGGTTGCCTTGAAAGCCTCGGGCTTGAAATCGCCCTTTACGAGGAATTTCTTCTCAATTTCCTGTGCCATGGTACTATTCGTTAGCAAGGGGTTTGTCGGACATACCGATGACGCGCTTGATGGCCTGCAGGTAGTTGATGTTCTCAACGCCCTCGAGACCGCAGTCAGCGACCGTCTTCTTGATGTCTTCGATTTCCGTGGATTCAGAGTTGATGGTAACGACTTTAGCGCCGTTGATCAGCACGTTGCCCACCTCGCAGATGGTGTTGTTCACCATATAGCCGAAGCGCTGCTTGTGGACGCGGACGGCTGCCAGGTCGGGATTGGCCTTCACCATAGCGATGAATTCGTCATAGGTGTAGGTATCCTTGTCGAGCTTGGGCATCTCCACCATGA
>JAFSWO010000059.1 GCA_017450165.1 Bacteroidales bacterium
ACCGTGACATAGGTGTTGTTCGTGTCGTGCTGCAGGTTCTGGCTGAAACGCAGCTGCAGTTCGGAAAGTTCGAGGCTGATGGCCGCCAGTTTCTGCTGGGTTTCGGCATCGAGCAGGGCACCGCCGTTCACGAAACCGCGGTACACCTTCTCGAGCAGGCGGGCCTGCTCCCGGTTGAGATTCAGTGTGGCACGTTTGTCATAAACCGCCTTGATCTTGGCAAAGAGCGCCTTGTTCATGCGGATGGCGTTGCTGTGCTTGGAGGAGATGGGGGACATCTCACGGGCGAGAGCCTGCAGTTCCGGGGTTGCGTTGGAGCTGCGCAGGGTGCCCCAGATGCCGGCTTTGGAGAGCTGTTTGCCGGTGTTGTTGTAGGCAACGATCACATTTTCAAAAGTGGGCTCATCCTTGCAGTCGACGATGGCCTGAATCTCCTGGTTTTCGAGTTCCATGCCCTTGAGCATCGCTTCGCGGTAATCGTCAATGGAGATGCGCTCGAACGGCGGGATCTCATAAGGGGTTCCGTAGCGCTTCTGGAGCAACGGATTCTGTGCGAGGGCTGCGACGCAGGCAAATGCCAGCAGGGCAGCCATAAAAGTGCGTTTAATCATATAAATATGGATAGTTGATGATTTCCATTATCGTGACAAATATCGCATTTTTCTTTTAACTTTGCAGGAAATCGATCCAAATCTCATCATTATAACTATGTTCTCTTTTTTACAAGCACTTCCGGAAGCCACTGAAGCGGTGGTGAACCCGGATTCCATCAAAACGGCCGTGGTTGACCTGGCCCAGAATGTTGTAAACGATCCCGGCGGAATGCTGCACCAGCTTGGCCAGAACGCTATTCAGTTCGGTTTGAAGGTGTTGGCCGCACTGGTTATCTACCTGGTCGGTTCCTGGCTGATTCGCCGCGTGAAGAAATTGCTGAAGAAAATCTTTGAAAAACGCAAGACCGACAAGGCCCTCGCAGGCTTTGTACAGAGCCTTACCACGGTGGTGCTGACCATCCTGCTGATTGTCATCACGGTGGGCACGCTCGGCGTCAACACCAGCTCGCTGGCCGCTGTCCTGGCTGCCGGTGGCGTGGCTATCGGTATGGCCATGAGCGGCGCGCTCCAGAACTTCGCAGGCGGTATCATGCTGCTGGCATTCAAACCTTTCAAGGTTGGCGATTTTATTGAAGCACAGGGATATATGGGTACCGTGACCGATCTGACCATCGTCAGCACGCACCTCACCACGCCGGACAACAAAGCCGTAATCATCCCGAACGGATCGCTCTCCAGCGGCAACATCAACAACTTCTCCAAGCACCCGATCCGCCGTATCGACTGGACCGTAGCCATTGCGCCGGGTACCGATCTGGAGGCTTGCAAGGCCAAACTGGTAGAGATCCTGCGTTCCGATGCACGCGTACTCAGCCATGAAACGGAGGGCGCATCAGATCCTTTTGTCGCGGTTTCCGAGTTCAGCGAGAGCAAAGTGGTGCTGACCGTCCGTGGTTGGGGCAACGCAGCCGACTACTGGGGACTGTTCTTCGATATGAACGACCGCTTCTACAAAGAACTGCCGGAGGCTGGCTTCGGATTCGCTTACCCGCGGGTGAACGTGACCATCAAGCAGTAACTAAGGCAATTGCTCCAGCAGGAGCTCAAAGAGACGCGGCTTGGCGAACTTCGCCAGGTCGCGTTCCTTTATCCAGCGGTACTCCGCGGGCAGGGAAGGGCGCTGAGCGGTTGTGTAGAGATAGAAATCGGTGAGGAGCGTACGGTGGGTGAGTTGATGCCGAAATCCCTGTTTGAGCGGCATCAGAAGGCTTTTATCCATCCATTCCGGCCAGCTGTCGCTACGTCCGGCGGATTGATGTTCTACTACCAGCGGTTCCCAGAGCCCCTGCCAGATATCGCCCGCGCCGCGCTGGCGAATCGCTGTCATCCCCTTGCAGCGGAGATAGATATAGCTGAGATAACGCTCTTTAACGGCTGTTTTTGCACGTTTTACGGGCAATTGGGCCACTTTCCCGGTGCGAAGGGCCGTACAGGAGGCGGCGAGGGGACAGGTACGGCAATCGGGGCTTGCCGGAGTGCATTGCAGCGCGCCGAAGTCCATCAGGGCCTGGTTGAAGTCGCCGGGAGCCTCTGCCGGCAGCAGCGACTGTGCCTTTTCCGTGAACGCTTTCTTGGCTGCTGTGGTCCCTATGGGCGTTTCAATGCCATAGTAGCGGGCCAGCACACGGTAAACATTTCCATCTACCACGGCCGCCGGAATCCCGAAAGCGATGGAGCCGATAGCCGCCGCCGTGTAGTCGCCTACGCCCTTGAGCGAACGGATGCCATCCAGCGTTTGAGGGAAGCCGCCAAGGGCCACAATCTGCTTTGCCGCTGCATGCAGATTGCGAGCGCGGCTGTAGTAGCCCAATCCCTCCCAAAGCCGCAGAACCTCGTCCTCAGAGGCCTCTGCAAGGGCTTTTACATCTGTAAATCGGGCCATGAACCGCTCCCAGTAGGCAGTTCCCTGCGCAATCCGGGTCTGTTGCAGGATGATCTCACTGAGCCAGATGGCATAGGGATCGCGGCCCCGGCGCCAGGGCAGATCCCGGCCGTGGCTTGCGTACCAATCCAGTAGTGTTTTTGTGAAGTCCTGCGCGTACATTGTCCTTGCAAAAATAGTATCTTCGCGTTGCCAAAACAAGCAAAATGCGCACAACGCTCAGATTCTTCGTCCTCACGGCGCTTCTCGCGCTATTCTGCCGCCCTGTATCGGCGCAGGAAGTGCTTGATACCGTGCAGGTAACCGGCGTGCGCATTCCAATTTCTCTCATGCAGAGCGCCCGTATGGTGACGGTGCTCGACAGCGTGGCCATCGCCTCCATCCCGGCTCACAGTGTCAACGACCTGCTCAAATATGCCGTTGGGGTGGATGTGCGGCAGCGCGGCGCGGAGGGCATGCAGACCGATATCAGCATCCGCGGCGGCACCTGCGACCAGATTGCCATCCTCATCAATGGCATTCCCATCAGCGACCCGCAAACCGGCCACAATGCGGCGGATTTCCCCTTCGCAATCAGTGAGATAGAGCGAATCGAGATTCTGGAAGGGCCCGCAGCGCGTGCCTACGGCACTTCGTCACTGCTTGGAGCGGTGAATATCGTGACGCGCAAGGAGGAGACTTCCGGCGCCGGCGTGCGTCTTGAGGGCGGTTCCCACGCGCTGTTCAGCGCTTCCGCCTCCGGTAACCTGGTCCGCGGAGCGATGAACCATAAGCTCTCGGCCGGCTATGCGCGGAGCGACGGCTATACAGTGAGCCGTGCCGGTACGCTCAACAGCGATTTCGGAGCCGTAAAGGCTTTTTATCAGGGATCTTTCGCGCATCCTGATTTCATCATAAACTGGCAGGTGGGCCTTTCCAACCGGGATTTTGGCTCCAATACCTTCTACAGCGCGCGTTTCGACGACCAGTTCGAGCATACCCTCAAGACCTATACAGCCATTCAGGCGGAGACCTTCGGCCGCGTGCACCTGAAGCCCTCGCTCTACTGGAACCATGGCAACGATCGTTTTGAACTCTTCCGAGGCAATCCGGACGCCTATCCTTACAATTATCATAGTACCAACGTCTTGGGTGCCAATTTAGGTGGTTGGTTTGAAAGTGGTTGGGGAAAGACGGCCTTCGGTGCAGAGGTGCGCAATGAGGATATCATCTCCACCAACCTGGGCGAGCCGCTTTCAAAACCGGTTCGTGTACGAGGTACCGATGCCGTGTACAAGGTAGGGCTCAACCGTACCGATCTGAGTCTCTACATGGAGCACAATGTGGTGCTGCCGCGTTTCACCTTCTCCGCCGGCGCTACATTGGTCTATAATACAGGCAATTCAGAAGGTGTGCGACTGCATCCCGGCGCGGATGTCAGCTATCGCATATCGGATTCCTGGAAGCTGTATGCATCGTACAACAGTGCACAGCGCATGCCGACCTTCACGGAACTCTATTATTCAGTGGGTGGCCACCAGGCCGACAAGAACCTGCGTGCCGAGAAGATGCAGGCGGTGGAGGGGGGCGTTAAGTTTCTGCGGCCCGGTATTCGCGCCATTGCCACGGTGTACTATCACCATGGCACGGATATGATTGATTGGATCAAGGATCTCTCTGTGCTTGATGCACCCTGGACCTCCGTCAACCATGCCGTGGTCAATTCGTTGGGAGAGGAGTTGACTCTACGCCTGGACTTTCCGCTGCTGCTTGCACGTGAACGGTTTCTCCTGCGCGATTTGAACTTCTGCTACGCCCACATCAACCAGTACAAGGCGGCAATTCCCGGGTTTGAATCTTATTACGCGCTGGAATATTTGCGTAACAAAGTTGTTATACAGGCTGATTTCGCTCCATGGAAGTGGCTGAATATCAATGTTTCCTGGCGCCTGAACGATCGTGTTGGCAGCTATCGCCGCTATGAAGACGGTGTGGATACGGGGGAGAGTGTCGCTTACCGGCCGTATTCCCTGCTTGACGCCAAAGTCTCCTGGGACGTCCCGCGTTTCAGCCTCTGGCTCTCCGCCGAGAACCTTCTGAATACGACCTACATCGACCACGGAAACGTCCCCCAGCCCGGCCTATGGATCAAACTCGGCGTGACAGGACTTGTGTCATGCAGTGGGCGGCGCCGTAGCCTTTGATGCAGTTCTCGAGGGGGACCCAGTCTACCAGGACACCGGCTTCCAGAAGCGAGCGTTCCAATTTGCGGGACTGGCCACCGACAGCCATGATGCGGCGGGGACCGATTGTCAGGAAGTTGTTGGCATAGTGCTCTTCGTCTTCCGGTCCGATGGGGATAATCTTGAAACCCATTTCCTTCAGGTAGTCCACGAACGGCTTGTCTTTCTCCACACACTTGTAGGGCTCGCCGGCGGAATCGCGCTTCCAGATGTCGCAGGTGCCGAATTCCGGCTCTCCGGGCTTGGCATTCAGGCGGCTCGCAACCATTGTGCAGAGGTCTTTGTCGATGATGTTGAACCAGGTATCCAGATGCATCTGTTTCTGCAGGAACTTGTGGTCGCGTACGACGATCACGGTGTCGTGGCCGAAGGCATCGGCCTCCATAATCTGGCGGATTCCTTCGTCGTTGGTGCGCATGCCGCAGCCGATAAAAGAAACGTCGCCGGCCGGGTAGTAGTCACCACCTTCCAGACGGCCTTCGCCTGATATTGTCAGGATCGGGAAGATGCGCAGCTGTTCGTAGCAGAGGGCGATAATCTCCGTTTCAGGTGCCCGCTGATCCGAATTCATTTTGCAGATGATCAGGCCTTTGGGCGTATTGATGCTCTGGTCACGCGTGAAGTAGAGATTCATCAGCGGACGATAGCTGTACGCTCCCTGAATACCCGTGTTGCGGTCACTTTCGTAGAGCGTGACGGTAGGACGGAGCAGAATGCAGCGGATCAGGTCCTTGCGGGACATCTTGTAAAGCACTTCGCGACGATACTCCTCCATGCGGGCGTCGTCCCGGTCGGGCAGGTGGGAAGCGTCGTAAACCAGCACGTGTGAAGCGATGGTGCGCAGGCGGTTCATGTCCGTGTGTTCCAGGATTTCGCGGATGGTGTGGACCACGATTCCCCTGCGGCGTAGCCTTCGGATGTATTCGCGGTGCTCTTCTGCCACCTTATCGGCGTCAAAATAGTCCTCGTAGAGGCCGGCAGCCGGGTGTATGACTGCGTCAAAAGCCTCCTGGCCGGGGGTATGCATCAAAATCTCTCCGGCCTTAAGCCACTCGGCCTGGGGATTTGTCCATTGTTTTTTATGAAAAAAAGCCATATCTAGATCGATTTATCGTCGGTTATGTAATAGTGCAGCTATTGAGAATCCCTTCTTCTCATAGCGTTCCACCTTGCCTTTGGCGTTCTGGACATCCATCTCGATGTCGCCCGTAAATTCATTGATATCAAACGAGAAAAGCAGTCCGAGCAGCGACCATACCGATACGCCGGCGCAAAGGGAGACCATACCTTCCGCACGGACCACCGATGACCCGGGTTCAACGTGAATGTCCTGGCAGATACCCTGCACAAAGGGCTTTCCGTTCCGGTAAACGACACCTGTGATGTTGCGCATATCAAAAGCCGTGGAGTCGTTGGTCACCTCGACCTCTATGGCACCGCTGGCCGAGGTGAATCCCTGCGGCCGGATGGCGGCAATCTTGTATTTGCCGAAATGGAGTTTGGAGAGTTGTGCCTGCGCGGGCGCTGAGAATACCAGGGAAAAGAAGAGCAGCAGGCCGAGCGAACGGAAAAGACGCGTAGAAATCTGTTTCATAGGAGCGTAGGATTTTCAAGGGAACGGACGGACTTTGCCTCGCCGGCAATCCAAACGGCATCCCCTTCGGAGAACCGGAAGCCCGGAGCGGGATTGGTGATGAAATGGCCATCGTGCAGCACGCTGATTATCATGCAGCGGCGCTCGCGAAGGCTGGTTTCGTCCAGTTTGCGGTCCGTAAGCCAGTGATCGGCGGTCAGGGTTACCGGAACCACGTCGAAGTCATGCTTGGGCTCGGAAATGGGCTGAACGGCAGATTCGGCCAACAGTTCGCGCAGCTGCTCCAGCTGCTGGGTGGTGCCCACCGCGAGCAGACGGTCGTTGGGGAAGAGGCGGAAACTGCCTGTGGGAATGGTGATGCTGTGCGAACCGCGCTGCACTTTGATGATATTGGCACCGGATGCGGCCCGTATGGGCACCTCTTTGAGCATCTGGCCCACGAACTCCGAATCGGGGGAGAGTTCCATCGATTCAATGTGGACGTCGTATTTGGCCATTTTCTGGCTCACGGAAGAGGTGACGGGCGTGCGCTGGCGTTCGCGCTCCTCTTTTTCATTGAGATTGGAGAGGAAGCGCTCCTCCAGGGCGGAGTTGCGGTGCACGGTGCGGCGGGCGGAGATAATCAACGCGAAACCGCCGAGGGCTATCAGGATCAAGGTCCATCCCGCCAGCTTGAAGTGGCTGGCAATCACGCCGATCACAAAGGAGATGGCAATAAAGGAACGGATAATCAGCAACCCGGCAATGGGCCAGGCGTTGCTGCCTTTGGCTTTCAGCAGTTTGGAGGCCGAGGTCTTGATAGAACCGGAACTGACGGCCATTCCAAAGAGGAAGGGAGCCATGGCGGCCAGGGTTACCACCGCCTCAATCAGGTTCTGCAGGAAAGGATTCCAGTCGGGTACGATGCGCCGGACCAGCGGGGTCAGATACAGTTTGGATCCGACCATCAGGGCCACCAGAATCACGCCGTAGAGGGTGATGCGCAGCGCGTAGGACTTCAGCAGTTTCTTCCATTCACTCTCTTCCGCCGCAGAGACGGAGGAGCGGTTCTGCGGCTGCAGACGGGCCACGACGCCGGCCGGCAGGATGCGGACAAGCCCGCGATAGGCAGGGCCTGCCAACTTGATCATATAGGGGGTGGTGAAGGTCGTGATGACCGAAACGCCGATGATGACGGGATAGATGAACTCCCGCATCACGCCCAGGCTCACGCCCACGCCCGCGATGATAAAGCCGAATTCACCGAGCTGCGCCAGGCTGAAACCGGTGTGCACGGCATTCTCGAGTCCCTTGCCAGCCATCAGGATACCCGCTCCGGCAAAGAGGATATGGGAGATCATCACAATCAGCGTGATAATCAAAATGGTCAGCCAATGCTCCGCAATCACGGAGGGGGCCACCATCATGCCCACGGAGACAAAGAAGATGGCTCCGAAAAGATCGCGGATGGGGCCGACCAGCCGGTCGATATGCTCGCTTTCAACGGTTTCGTCCAGGATTGATCCCATCACGAAGGCACCTAGTGCCGCGGAGAATCCCACCGCCACGGCCAGCGCCACCATGCCGAAGCAGAGGCCGATGCTGACAATCAGCAGAATCTCATCATTCAGATACTTGCGGGCTTTCTTGAGAATCGTCGGAATGACGTAGATGCCAACCAGAAACCAGAGAATCAGGAAGAAGGCCAGCTTGGCCAGGTTGAAGAGCATCTCCTTGCCTGCGAAGCGGTTGGAAACCGCCATCGTGGAGAGGAGGACCATCAGGAGAATGGCAATCAGGTCTTCTACGACCAGCGTGCCGAATACCATGCCGGCAAAAGGCTTCTTCTTGAGGCCCATGTCGTCGTAGGACTTAAGCACCACCATCGTGGAGGACATCGAGAGCAGACCGCCCAGAAAGATGCTTTCCATGGTGCTCCAGCTCATGGCCTGCCCCGCGAGATAGCCCAGTACGAAAACCCCGAGAAATTTGGTCCCGGCTGCCAGCAGGGCGCTGCTGCCCACTTTGAGCAACTTCTTGAAACTGAACTCCAGTCCGAGGCCGAACATCAGGAAGATGATGCCGATCTCCGACCATTGGTGAACCGTTTCTTCACTCGTGATGCCCGGGAAGAAGGAGATGTGCGGACCGATCAGGAAGCCGGCGATGATGTAGCCCAGAATCAAGGGCTGCTTCAGCGCCTTCGAGATGATGGTAAAGAGGCCGGCGGAAACGAGAATCACCGCCAAGTCCCGCACAAGGTTCAGTTCTTCCGACATAATCCCCCAAAGTTAATGGAAGTTTTGCTTCCGTGCAAGAGCCTGCGCGTTAGCGCAGCATATTCCCGGGCGAGAAGAGCAGACCGAAGCGCAGCATGTGGCGCGGCGCTGCGGGATCAGTGCGATCGTAGGGCACGTAGCCGTCCGGATTGATGGCCGCTCCGGTCACGGTCACGCAGTCACGGAAGGCTTCGTCATAGCCATAATGATATTGAACGAAGAGGCTGGGGTAACCCCATTTCGGAGAGATGCACCAGGAGGCATCCGCCGTTACATTTGCAATGGATTTATTCAGCAGCGGCAGCACTTCGCCGGCGAATTCCCAACGGCCGCCGCGGGGCGCCCATACAGCGCGGAATCGGGCCAGACCCAGATATTTGGACATGATATCGAAGGTGCTGACATCGCCGTAAAAGCCGGTTCCCAGCCGCACGGCGGCCGATAGTGTCAGCGACTCGTTCTCCGCCCAGTCCCAATGGCGGAACCAGGTGCAGAAGAGATAATTGACGCTGCGCGAGTAGGCATCGTCACGGCCGTTGGAGCGGTGCTCATAGCCCCAGAGCAGGCTTTGGTATCCGTTCTGAAGATCGAATTGTTTCCAGGCGTACAAGCCGGGAATGAAGGTGTGATCGTAGAAAGGGTAGGAGCGTACGTAGAAGCTCCAAAGGGAGATTTGCGTATAACCCAGGGCCAGATTAATACCGCTTCCGCCGATATTTTGTGCCAGGTCGGTCCGGAAACTGAACTGGAACTTCATATCGGCGGTAGAGCCGGAAAGCGGGGCGCCCAGCTGTGCGCCTGTCGTATAGTAGTTGGGACGCAGTTCGTCTATGATGCGGCCCCGGGCTTGCGATGCAAACGGAAAAAGGAGCAGCGTGCTCAACAATAGCGCTTTGGCAATAATCTTCATAGGCAGCAAGGTTGTTGCTACAAAGATAGCCAAAAAACGCACGCGTTACGCAGTCGCGACCTCGAGGCGGCCGCTCAGGTAAGCGACGATGTCGTCGATGGAGCGGAAACCGATCAGGTCGGCGTTGGGGATGGAGATGCCGAAATGCTCCTCGATGGCGCTCACCATCTCGATGAAGACGAAGGAGTCGATGGCGCCCTCTTCACGGAACGATCCTGCGGTGTCGATCTCTTCGACGGGCATCTCCACATAGTCCTGGAGAATGTCCAGTAGTTCTTTTTTAATATCCATAGCAATATATTGTTTCATAGGGTTTTACAGTAAACTGATTCCCGCGCCCGAGCACTCCGTCGGTAACGTGGTGCGACGGATCTTTCGGGTAGAGGTTTTCTCATATTCCTGACTGGGAAGCTCGATGTATTCGATGCGTTTGTAGTCTGGCAGAAGCGTGTTGATCCGGCTGACGTCGCGGATGATGGTGTCAATGTCGCGGCGCTTGTCTGTATCTTCAATATAGAGGCCAGCCACGAGGGTTTCACGGATGAGCGTGCCGCTGCGGAGCTCAGCCTGATAAACCACGATGTCGTTGGCATAGTCCAAGTGGCTCTCAATCACGTTTTCAACCTCTTCCGGACAGATATTCTTGCCGTTCTGCAGCACGATGGTGTTCTTCTTGCGGCCCATTAGGAAGATGCGGCCCTGCTTGTCGATCCGCGCGCTGTCGCCGGTGTTGAAGAAGCCGTCGGCGCCGAATACTTCGGCTGTTGCCGCAGGGTCGTTGTAGTAGCCCTTGGCAACGCTCTTGCCGCGGACGCAGAGTTCTCCGACTCCGGTTTCGTCGGCATTCACGATCTTGGCCTCGAGGGCGGGGCAGGGTCTGCCTACGCTCAGGTGTTCCGTAAGCGTCTCGGCGTTCATGGAGATCAACGGTCCGCATTCGGTAATGCCGTAGCCGTTTTCGATACGGATTCCGAGGTCGTTCATACCTTTGATAACCACCGGATTGAGCATCGAACCACCGCAGACGATCATCTTCAGTTTTCCGCCGAAGGGAGCATAGACATCCTTGAAGAGATCGTGCGTCTTGTCAATACCGAATTTGCGGAGAAGGTTTGTAATTTTTATGCCCTTGCGCAATTTCTTATCCTTTCCGGCCTTCTTGGCCTGTGCCCAGATAGCCTTGTAAAAGGCGTTGGCAATCATCGGCACCACGGTCACGACCGTCGGCTGGAAGATCTTGATGTTGGCCATCATGTTGCGCATATTGTCGTTGATGAAAGTCAGGCGGCCACAGCCGATACGCGCCATGATGTGCGTATTGATTTCGGTGGCGTGGTGCATCGGCAGAACGCTCATCGAGGTATTTTCGCCTTCATCCACCAGAATGACATCCATGCAGTTGAGCATGTTGGCTGTCAGATTGGCATTGGTCAGCACGACGCCTTTGTTGGCGCCCGTGGTTCCACTGGTAAAGAGAATCTTTGCCGGAGCGTCCAGGTTCAGCTCAATCTCGCGGTAAGCGCTGGCCGAGGCTATTGAACGGCCTTTTTCTACCAATTCTTCATAGAACGGCACACCCGTGACCTTGCGGTCAAGCGTAATAAGCGTCTTCACGCGCGGGCAGCCCTTCTGCGCTTCGCGTACGATATCCAGAAATCCCGCTCCGCAGAGCACGGCATCCGCATCGCATTTTGTCAGCAACTGCTGCATCAGCGCCACGGGGGCATTGCAATCGATGGGGGTAACCACGCCGATGCCGCTGGAAATGGTGATATCCGCGATCACGTAGCGGTAACAATTCTCCGATACAATCGCGATATGCGCGCCGGAGAGGCCTGCATTCAGGAGGCCGTCTCCCAGACACATGACCTCTTCGTAGAGTTCGTGCACCGTGTAATACCTGATCTGCTTCTCCTTGTCAAGATCCGCCAGAATCCGGGTATCCGGAATCAGTCGGTTGATGCGTACAAGCATGTCTCGGATGCTGCGGTAATCGCCATCCTTGAGCAGGGTATCCCGCTGGAATTCTCGTTCAGTTCGGTATCTTTTCATGGCTTACGCAGTAAAAACGCTCTCGAGCGGCTCTTCCGGACGGGCGAGGACCGCTTCGATAACACGGATATACTGGTTCTGGAAATCAATCAGTTGCTGCGGCGTAACCATCAATTTCTGGACATCGTAGTTCACGTAGACTTCGTTGGTGTTCAAGTCATGCATCAGGGCCATATAGGTGAACAGGGCACCCTTGCCGTTGCTGTGGACCTGCAGGGTAATGCCCTTAGGGGCCGCCATCGGAATGAAGGAGAAGGCCACGCCGTTCACGCTCTGGAGCATCGAATAGTTCCAGGCCTTGTGCTGCATCGCCTCGCAGGCGAGATAGCTCATACGGGTGTGGCGGTAAATCTCGTTCTGCTCGTCGAATACGGGTTTGATATTCTCCGTGAAGGATTTTGCATAATCCACAACCGTATAGATGGCTACGCTCTGGGCCTTTGTGCCGGCCGCCTTGCGGTCCGCCACGGTGCCACGGCAGTTCAAGAGCTCGATGTTAAGCACATTGCGTGCCCGGTCATTGATCAGCGACTGTGCAATAGAGCAGGTATAATAGTAGAATGAACTCGGCGAAATCGCGTTGTCCGTGCACCATTTGAGCACTTTCTCATTGATAGAAGCGGGGATGGTGAACTGATAGCCGAGCGTATCGCAACGGATAAAGAGATAGGTCTTTCCGATATGGCCTTTTCTCTTCTCCTTGAGCCAGCGGTCGCTCTTGTTGCCGTGCGTTCCGCAGTAGATCGGCGGTTCCGGATGGCGATTGAAGAAGTAGTCGTGAAAGAACTCTTCGTCCTTCTTGAGGGCCTCAGCATGGCGATACTCGTTGTCTTTGCGGATAATCTCTGCAAAGCTGCCGGGAGCAGGGGGAAGTTCCTGCCCGTCCCGCAGGGCATTGTAAACGCCGAACAGATCGTTCACAAGAATGCCGATTCCATACGTATCAGCCGAGAAGTGACTGATTTTGAAGATGATCATCTGCTTGCCTTCCGGATTGACGGCAAAGACGACGCGGAGCACATCGCCCTTGTAGGCGTTCGTCGGTTTGCGACGGAAGCGGTTGATGAAGGCTTCCATCTTACCATTTGTATCGAATTTCACGGTAGAAATCTCTCCCACCGTGCGGTGATCCACGAAATACTGTTTGGTCTCCTTGCCATCCTTGACGAAGGTCATCCGGAGGCAGTCGTTGCGTTCGAAGAGTTTATTGAGGGCCTGCTTCATCAGCTGCGGGTCAAATCCCTCGTCACAAGTGACGGAGAAGACGATGTTGACCACACGTTTGAAGAGCGTGTATTTGGTCTGAAGGTTAATGACGTCCTGCGAATTGTTAAATCCGAGCAGGGCGCTTTTATCAATGTTTATTGCCATGATGTCAATCGTTTAAGTAGTATTCTGTAGTCTTGTTGTTCAATAGGGGAAGGAGTCGGGAAGGCAGCGTAAATCTGCTTTGCATAGGCAGCGATGGCCAGTGCTTCTTCCCGGTCTGAAAGAGCGGTCAGGGCAGAAGCGGTCCACGGCGCCACGAGTTCCGATGCCGATGCACCGTCAAAGAAGGCGTATTTATCGATATTTGATTTGGCACCTGCGACATATTTAGGACCGCTTTCCGCGGCGGCCGAAGCGCGTTTTTCCGCGCTCCAGTTGCGCTGGTAGAGCAAATTCGCCAGATGGGTGAGGGTGGTGATACGCAACTCACCCTTGGGGATGGTCAGTGCCGCCTTGCGGGCGAAATTGATGGCGGCATCCGAAGACTTGAAGGGGTGCGCCCACCAGATTTCGGATAGGGCCTGCCAGGCTTCAGAGTAGTCTGTGCGGCCCAGCTTATCCAAAATCATCGTCAAATCGGTAGACATCTTGGGAACTGCTGCAGCCTGCTCCATCACATTACGAGTCTGACAGTCGCGGCCCACATTGGCACAGTGCCACATATATCCCTGGGGATCCTTAGGGTTCTCGCGGATAGCCATTCCGGCATAGCGCATTCCCTCGCCAAAACAGGAACGCTTCACATCGCGTTTAGTCTCCTGCTGTCCCAGCAACAGATAATTGCGGGAAATACGCCAGTAGAGATTGGCCTTTTCAGCGGAAGATTCAGCCTGATCAAGCAGCTGCACCAACTCTTCATTCAGGGCGGCGTAGTCGGTAGACCGGGTGAAAACCTCATCCAGTTGCGCGAAGTTGATGGCCAGAATCAAAAATAGGTATTTCATATTGTCATAAAAAACGGTGCAAAGATATTTTTATAAAGAGGTTCGTGGTGAAAATAGGGATATTTGGGGTAAGAATTCCGCAAAAATCGTATATTTGTGGCGGAATTCATATTTTTGGGACGAAATGACCACAAAACCGCAATCCACCACACCCCTCAGAGGCGTGCCAGATCTACTCGGCAGGTTTGGCATCCAGCTTTGGTATATCCTGCTGCCAGCCTACTTCTTCTTCTTTATGGTGACCGTTTACCGCCCGTTCGGGATGGAAACGGCGCTGGACATGGGGCGCGGACTCTTCTATTTCAACACGACGATGCTGATGTGCATCATCCTGGTTGCCCTGTTGATAACGCGGTTGATCTTCTGGGGAATCTTCAAGTACATCCAGCGGAACTGGCTCGGGTATATCTTCTGGTGCCTGATGGAGATAAGCGTCGTAACCTATTTCATGGCGCTCTATCTCTGTCTGATGGGTGGAGCCGTTACGCCTTATTTTACGGAGGTGGCCATCTGCATGCAGTACTCGTTCCTGATTCTCTCATACCCGTATTTCGGAATCACCGTGATCTGTGTGCTTATCAGTGACCGGATTCCGGGTAAAGAGGAGGAGGTGGCCAAAGATCACATCCGGTTTACGGATTCCAATAACCAAGTCCGCATCGTGCTGGCCGCCAAGTCTATCCTGTTTATTCGGGCAGAGGATAACTACGTGAAAATCCACTATTTGGACAACGGCAAGGTAAAGGATTACCTGCTGCGCGCCACGATGAATTCAATTGCTCCGCTGGTGGAACCGCACAATCTCTTCCGTTGCCAACGCTCCTGGTTTGTCAACCTTTCGCACATCGTCGCGCTCCGCAAGGATCCCGACGATCTGATCACCGTGGAATTGGATACCGAAGGGATTACCATCCCGGTTTCAAGGGCCATCTATCGGGACCTTTCCGCCAGACTATAGCCTTTTGTTTCATTTTTTTGTTGAAAACGTCGATTTTATCAACAATTTTTGAATTAATATTCAAAATCTAATTGTCAATCCGAGAAAAAGCGCTAATATTGTGAACATTTTTAAACGAACAATATGAGCAAGATTGACAATATCAACGGAAAGGCTCCTGTAGGCAACGTTCTTGTCATCAACACAGGGTCTACCACCACCAAATTTGCCGTCTTCAGCGACGGTAAATCTGTTTTTGAGAAGAAGCTGGAACATTCGGCCGATTCGCTCGCCGCTTTCTCCGACGTCATGGAGCAGGATAAGATGCGCACGGAGGCCATCCTCACCGCTCTGAAGGAGGCCGGCATCGAGTTGAATACCATTGATATCGTGATGGCCCGCGGCGGCCTCTTCGTCCCGTGCCTCACGGGCGTGTACAGCGTGAACGACGATATGAAGGAGGTACTTTCCACCAGTCGTGACGGCAACCACGCCTGCAACCTGAGCGCCCTCATCGGCGATGCCATCGCTGAGAAAATCAACTGCAAAGCCTATATCGCAGATGCTCCGATGGCCGATGAGATGATTCCCGAGTGCCGCATTACCGGCGTTCCGGAGTTCCAGCGCACCTCTGTTCTGCATACGCTCAATTCCCGCGCCATTGTGCGCCGTTATTTGAATGAAACCGGCCGGAAGGCGGAAGAGACCACGGCCATCGTCTGCCACATGGGTGGCGGCGTTTCCGTGTCGCTCCACAGCAAGGGCCGCGTTATTGATACGACCAACGCTTTGGGCGGTGACGGCCCGATCACCCCGGAGCGTGCCGGTGGTTGCCCGCCCTTCCCGCTCGTAGATATGTGCTTCAGCGGCAAGTACACCAAGGCTGAAATCAAAAAGAAACTGGTTGGCCGCGGCGGTGCTGTGGCCTGGTTCGGCACGAACGATATGCGCGTGGTAGAGCAGGGGGCTGCAGAAGGAAAAGAGGACTACGTGCTCTTTATGAAGGCCTTCGTGCTGAATATCAGCAAGTATATCGCTGCCTTGGCTACCGTAGTGGACGGTAAGGTGGACGCCATTCTCCTTACGGGCGGTATCGCATACAGCAAGATGGTGACCGAAGGGATCACGGAGCGCGTGAAGTGGGTGGCGCCGGTGAAGGTTTACCCCGGCGAAGATGAACTCGAGGCCCTGGCTGAGAACGGCTACCTGATTCTTGCCGGAGCGGCCAAGGTCCATACCTACAACAAAAACCGCGTCGTAGAAGATTGATTTTTCCAGATAAAACATACACACAACACCAATAACACATTCTTTCAGAAATGGCAGAAATTGATTACACGAAACGTAAGTTCGCCTACTATCCGACGAACGCAATCGTTTATTCCAAATGCATCGACGGCAAATGGTCGCCGCTCACAGTTACTGACAACTTCAATCTGGACCTGCACTGCTTTGCAGGCATTTTCCACTATGCTCCTTCCTGCTTTGAAGGCTTGAAGGCTTACGAAGGCGTTGACGGTAAGGTCCGCCTCTTCCGTCCGGACGAGAATGCAATGCGCATGCAGAACAGCGCACGCTATCTTGACATGCCTGCACCTTCCACGGAGTTGTTCGTAGAGGCCTGCATCCGTTGCGTCCAGGCGAACTGGGAGTTTATCCCGTCCTACCAGACCGGTGCATCGTTATATCTCCGTCCCATCCTGATCGGCATCAACCCGCAGCTCGGTATCAACTCCGCCAAAGACGTGATGTTCGCCGTGATGTCCTCCGGCGTAGGTACCTACTCCGGTGCCAAGAGCCTGGTTCCCGGCACGGCGGTCATCTCGCGCAACTATGACCGTGCGGCAACCTATGGCTCCGGCGGTTACAAGCTGGGTGCAAACTATGCACAGTCGCTGCATGCCTACAACATCGCCCATGGCCTGGGATATCGTGAATTGCTCTTCCTCGACACGGCTACCCATACCCACATCGAGGAGTTCGGTTCCTCCAACTTCTTCGCCATCAAGGACAATACCTATATCACGCCGGATTCTTCGAGCGTGCTGCCCTCCATCACCAACAAGAGCCTCCGCACGGTCGCAGAGGAGTACGGCCTCAAAGTGGAACGCCGCAAGGTGTATGTAGAGGAACTCTCCACCTTTGAGGAGGTCAACTCCTGCGGTACGGCCGTGGTCATCACGCCGATCTGCAGCATCGACGACAAGGAAACCCTCGAGGGCGACAAGATTCTCCATACCTATAAGATTGGTTCGCCCGACCAGTGCGGCCCGATCAGTGAGAAGCTCTACAACCGCATCGTAGGCATCCAGAAGGGTCTTGAAGAAGATACCTACCACTGGACCCTCTTTGTGGACAAGAAATAGTCGATGGAGCAGAAAGTCAGGGATTTGCTCGAAGCGAGCCGGGCAGACGACGCCATCACGCTGCTGGAGGGATTCCGGCAGGGAGGCGGCAAGATGACCGACACGCTTTACTACCTTCAGGGTAACGCCTGGCGCAAAAAGGGAAATTGGCAGATGGCCATCAACAACTATCTGGAGGCCATCGCCCTGAATCCCGAAAGCCCGGCTAAACAGGCCCTGGAGATCGCAAACGAAATCCTGGCTTTCTATAACAAGGATATGTACAACCAATAATTAACCAATAACCCAACCACCGATATGGCTAAAATGAAAGGCGCAACCGTCGTTGACATCGAACGTTGCAAAGGATGCCGTCTCTGCGTGGTCGCCTGCCCGCTGCATGTTCTGAACCTCACGGAGAAGAGCGTGAACCAGAAGGGCTACAACTACGCGGAAGCCGTCTTGGAAGACACCTGCACGGGCTGCGCATCGTGCGCCATCGTCTGCCCTGACGGATGTATCACCGTTTACCGCAAAAAGGAGGACTGATTATGGCAGAGAAAGAAATTACCCTGATGAAAGGCAATGAAGCCATTGCCCATGCCGCCATCCGTTGCGGTTGCGACGGATACTTCGGCTATCCGATTACCCCGCAGTCCGAGGTTCTCGAAACCCTCGCTGCCGAGAAACCCTGGGAAAAGACCGGTATGGTCGTCGTTCAGGCAGAGAGCGAAGTCTCTTCCATCAACATGGTCTATGGCGGTGCCGCTACCGGCAAGCGCGTCATGACCTCATCCTCCAGCCCGGGCGTCAGCCTGATGCAGGAGGGTATCTCCTATCTGGCAGGTGCCGAACTTCCGGCCCTCGTCGTCAACGTTTCCCGCGGAGGCCCTGGTCTGGGAACCATCCAGCCGAGTCAGGCCGACTATTTCCAGACGGTCAAGGGCGGCGGTCACGGCGACTATCGCCTGATTACGCTGGCTCCCGCTTCCGTACAGGAAATGGCTGATTTCGTGGATCTTGCCTTCGAACTGGCATTCCGCTACCGCAACCCGGCCATGATTCTCTCCGACGGTGCGATCGGACAAATGATGGAGAAAGTCGTTCTTCCTCCTTACAAGCCTCGTCGCACGGAAGAAGAGGTCCTCAAAGAGTGCCTCGGGGCAGCCAATGGCCGCAAGAAGGGTCGCAAACCCAACATCATCACCTCGCTCGAACTCCGCTCGGAGGCGATGGAGGTCATCAACCTCCGCATCCAGGCCAAGTATCGCGAGATTGAGCAGAAAGAGGTCCGCTACGAAGAATATATGACGGAAGATGCAGATTACCTGATCGTTGCATTTGGCAGCGCAGCCCGCATCTCCAAGAAGGTCATCGCGATTGCCCGCGAACAGGGCATCAAGGTGGGCCTGCTGCGTCCCATCACCCTCTGGCCATTCCCGAGCAAACGCATCGGCGAACTGGGCAAGAGGGTCAAGGGCATCCTCTCCCTCGAAATCAACGCCGGCCAGATGGTGGAAGACATCCGTCTCGCCGTGGAATGCAAGGTCCCCGTCAAGTGGTACGGCCGTCTGGGCGGTATCATCCCCGAACCGGAAGAGGTCGTGGAAGAACTCAAGAAAATGACCCGTTAATCTGCAATGCCTTATGACGAAAGAACAAATCATACAGCCCGAAAACCTGGTTTACAAGAAACCGGAACTGCTCAATGATACGCCGATGCACTACTGCCCGGGCTGCAGCCACGGCGTCGTCCACAAACTGATCTCCGAAGTCATTGCCGAGATGGGTATGCAGGAGAAAACCGTCGGTGTCTCCCCGGTGGGATGCGCCGTATTCGCCTACACCTACATCGATATCGACTGGGAAGAAGCTGCGCACGGACGTGCTCCGGCTGTGGCT
>JAFSWO010000060.1 GCA_017450165.1 Bacteroidales bacterium
ATACGACCTCCGCTGCCTGGACTACGCCAAGGAGTACGCCACCCGCATCCTCAGCATCGACGTCAACATCACCATCGAGGAGATGCTCGATACGGCCTGGGAGCTCTTCGGCAAGTACTTCAGCCCCGCCGAGACCGGTATCAAACAGGCACTGATCGACAAATACTGGAAAGAGAACAAATAACGGATGGCTATCAAATTTCAATACAACAAAACCTCTCTGACCAACCTCGGCAAGCAGCTGAAGGTGCGCCAGCGGGCACTCCCTACCCTGAAGAACAAGGAGTCCGCGCTGCGCGTCAGCGTACAGGCCGCCAAGGCCCAGTCTGAGTCGCTTTTGGCGCAATTGGAAAGCTCTCTCAAGGAATACGGCTACCTGGCCGGCCTCTGGAATGAATTCACCCCGGGGCTGATTGCCGTCAAGGATATCGACCTGGTCACCGTTAAGGTGGCCGGTGTCCGCACCCCCGAACTCAAGGAGGTCTATTACGAGGTCAAGCCCTTCGACGCCTTCGCCCGGCCGCTCTGGTATACGGACGGCGTTGAAATCCTCAAGCGGCTGGCCCGTCTGGGCATCGAATCGGAGGTCTGTGCGGAAAAGAGCCGCATCCTGGACTACCAGCGCAAGAAGACCACCCAGAAGGTGAATCTGTATGAAAAGGTGCAGATTCCCGGCTATCAGGAGGCCATTCGCAAGATCAAGCGCTTCATGGAAGACGAAGAGAACCTTTCCAAGGCCTCACAGAAGATTGTGAAGGCACGCCACCAGGCCGAAGAGGAGGCGGCGGAAGCATGATTGCCAAGATGACCAAATACAGCATCCTGCTGCCCGGCAGCGAGAAGGATGCCGTCCTCTCCGAGATCCGCGATCTGGGACTGCTGGACATCACCCGCTCTGCCAAACCCATCGATAAACACTCCGACGCCCTGCTGCAGGAGATTCGCGAAGTCCGCGGCGCAGCCGATGCGATTGCCCGCATAGACTATCGCTATGACGAAGATGCAGAGGCGATTCTCAAGGAGGCGGAAGGCGTTCCGGACTTCGAGGGCGACTACCGCCTGGACGCGGAGCAGCGGCTCGCACACCTGCGCACGTTGGAGAGCCAGCTCTCCGACCTGCTCAAGGAGCGCAAGCTGCTGGAGCCCTGGGGCCGTTTTGAAGCAGCCTCCATCAACCGGCTCGCCGAACGGGGCATCGCGCTCCACTTCTATACCGCTCCGGCCAAGCGTTTTTCGGACGATTGGGCCGCTCAGTGGCCGCTGGAGGTGATCCACAAGGACGATGCAAACGTCTGGTTCGTCGTGGCCGGCGAGGCCGAAGGCATTCCCGCCACGGAGGTTCCTGCCCCCGCATACGATTACACGGTGGCCGACGGCAAGGCTGAAGCGCTCCGCGGAGAGATCCGTTCCGCCAAAGCTTCGCTGCAGGCCCTGCGCCGTAGCCTGCCCGCTGTAGAAAAGCTGGCCAACCAGCGCCTGAACGACTTGAATTTCTATCTGGCATCGCTCTCCGGCGAGGAGGCGGCGGAAGGCGTGCTCTACGTGCTGACCGGCTTCGCCCCTACGGACGATGATGCACGCATCACGGCTGCGCTCGATGCGATGGACCTCTACTACGTGCACGAACCTGCGCGCAAGGAGGACAATCCGCCCATCAAGCTCAAGAACAACTGGTTCGCACGGCAGTTCGAGACGCTCACCGGCATGTACGGCATGCCCGTCTACGACGAATTCGACCCGACCCCGATCCTCGCCCCCTTCTTCATGCTCTTCTGGGCATTCTGCATGGGCGACGCGGGTTACGGTCTGGTCCTGATGGGCGTGGCCCTGCTGCTGGACAAGGTCAATATCCTGGGGCTGCGCAACCATAAGCGGCTCGTCATGAGCCTCGGTGTGGGCGCCACGGTGATCGGCTTCTTCCTAGGTACCTTCTTCGGCATTCCGCTCGCGGAAGCCTCCTGGGTTCCTGAGGGTTGCAAGAAGTTGATGCTGGCCGGCAAACTGGAGCTCGGCGGCAGCGCCTACGACCTCTCGATGGTCGCCGCCATCGCCGTCGGTGTCTTCCACATCTGCCTGGCGATGATTATCAAGGCCATCGGCCTGACCAAACGCTTCGGATTCAAGGCAGCCATCAGCACATGGGGCTGGGTCACGCTCATCGTGGGCGGCCTCATCACGGCCGGCCTGGCGCTGACCAGCGTCATTGACGCCTCCGTCACCAAGATCGTCGTCATCGTGATCGGCGTGATCTCCGCGCTGGGAATCTTCATCCTGAACAAGCCCGGCCGCAACCCGCTCATCAACATCGGCGCCGGCCTCTGGGACACCTATGGCATGGCCACGGGCATTCTGGGCGATGTGCTGAGCTACATCCGATTGTACGCCCTCGGCCTGGCCGGCGGTATGCTCGGAGGCGCCTTCAACAACCTGGGCGGCATGCTGCTCGGCGACAATCCCACCTGGCAGTGGGCGGCCTTCGCGCTGATCGTGGTATTCGGCCATACGCTGAACTTTGCGATGAGCTGCCTGGGCGCCTTCGTCCACCCGTTGCGTCTGACCTTTGTGGAATACTTCAAGAACAGCGGCTACGAGGGCAAAGGCACCGAGTTCCGCCCCTTCAAACAAGAAACAGTCAAAACACAGTAATAATAATTAAACAATTCAAAATCATACCACTATGTTATCAGTTATTCTCGGCTATGTTGGCCTCGGCCTGATGCTCTGCCTCGCAGGAATCGGCTCATCCATCGGTACCACCCTGGCAGGTAACGCTGCGGAAGGCGCCCTCAAGAAAAACCCGGAGAAATCCTCCAGCTACATGATTCTTTCGGCCATGCCGGCTACGCAGGGCCTCTACGGCTTCGTGGCTTTCATGATGTGGCCCAAGGGGCTGGAAGCGATGCAGGAAGCAGGTTTCCTCTATTTTGCAGTGGGTCTCGCAGTGGGTGCCGTCTGCCTCTTCTCGGCCATCCGTCAGGGACAGGTTTGCGCCAACGGTATCATCGGCATAAGCCAGGGGCACGACGTACAGACCAATACCATGATCTACGCCGCACTCCCTGAATTCTATGCAATTCTTGCGCTTGTAGCTGCGCTGATGATCTAGAACCAGCGGTCGTCGTCACTGACGGCGATCAGCAATTCGCCGGCCCTGAAAGCCCGGTCGATTTCGATCTCGCCATTCGAGACGGAGCACCGGCAGCTTTCGGGGCCGGTGATTTCACGGGCCTTGACCTTGCCCAGCTTACGGGAGGTCTGGATACCGTTGATGTTGGAAACTTCGTAGACGAAGAAGACATCGCCCTTCTCCACGTCAATGTCGGAGCCGCAGCTCAGGAAGAGATCCTGCAGCTTGCCTTTGCGGTTGTACTCACCCATCTGGATGACAGAGGCTTTGATACGGAAGCGGTCGGTGACGAACTGACGGGCGCGCATGCCGATATTCGAAACGGCCTTCTCCTCGGCGATTATCGGGTCCGGAGCGCCGGTATAGCTGTATTTCCAGCGGATCGGGCCCTCTACCATACTGGTCTCGCTGTCATAGAGCCAGACGTCGAGTTCGATATCGCCCGTAAAATCGGTACGGATCACCGGGTTGCCCTCTTTATCCTTGCTCTTGTGCTCCACCGGACGGCTGCCGAAACGGCAGATGTAAGCCGTCAGATAGTAGCGCGCCATCTGGAAGTCCTTCATCAGGTTCTGTGCACGGTTCAGGTCGAAGGGGCTGCCGTTGTTCGGACGCGCCTTGGGGAACGAAGGATAGACAATATCGGGACGGCCGTATCCGTTGGTTTCCACATCGACAGCCACCACGCGGCGACGGGCCAGGCCGTCGATCACGCACTGGCGGGCATATTGATAGAGGCCGAGCGAAATCTGCGGCACAGAGGTAAAGTTATCGATAACAACGACTTCCCTTTCCGGGACGATCGGCTCCTGCGCCGCGAGGCTCAATCCCGCAGTCATCAGAGCCAGAAAAAGCACTATTCTTTTCATTTTTGTTCGATTTGAGTTCTCAAAAGTACGATATTTTTTTGCTGCGTCAAAGAAAATTGTTACCTTTGCCGCCCGATAAAGTGACAACCAACTAATTATCAAATACCATGAAAAAAGGAATCCATCCCGAAACCTACCGTCTTGTAGCTTTCAAGGATATGTCCAACGAGCACGTCTTCATCACCCGTTCCTGCGTGAATACGAAGGAAACCATCGAGGTTGACGGCGTCGAGTTCCCGGTCGTCAAGGTCGAGATCTCCAACACTTCCCACCCGTTCTACACCGGTAAGATGAAGCTCGTCGACACCGCAGGTCGCGTTGACAAATTCTACAGCCGCTACGGTCAGAAGAAGAAATAAATTAAAGGTTTCAAATAGGAAGATGGCGGGAAGCGATTCCCGTCATTTTTTTGTATATTTGTCACCCAAATACATTTTGACAATTAAACGTTTAGCAATATGTCACTCATCGCATCCATATCCGGCATCCGGGGCACGATCGGAGGCGCCGCTGGCGAAGGTCTCTCACCGGTCGATATCGTCAAGTTCACCGCTGCCTACGCGCAGCAGCGCAAGGCAAAATTCCCGAATAAGGAACGCCTGAAGGTGGTTGTGGGCCGCGACGCCCGCATCTCCGGCGAGATGGTCTCGGGGCTGGTCTGCAGCACGCTCACGGCCTGCGGCATCGATGTGGTGGACGCCGGCCTGGCCTCCACCCCCACCACAGAGATGGCCGTCATCTTCGAGGAGGCCGACGGCGGCATCATCCTCACCGCTTCACACAATCCACAGGAGTGGAACGCGCTGAAACTGCTGGATGAGAAGGGTGAGTTTCTGAGCGATGCCGACGGCCGCGAAGTAGTCCGCCTGGCTGGCGAAGGCGGCTTCGTCTTCGCCGACGTTCTCTCGCTCGGCAAATTGATCCGCAAGGATTTCACCGAGGCCCACGTCAAGGCGGTGCTCGACTATCCGCTCGTGGACGTGCCGGCCATCCGCAATGCGGGATTCAAGGTGGTGCTGGACGCCATCAACTCGGTGGGTGCCATCGCCATGCCCGCCCTCTTCCGCGCGCTGGGCGTGGAGTGCATCGTGATCAACGGAGAGGCCAACGGCCGCTTCGCGCACAACCCCGAACCGCTGCCCGTCAACCTCACTGATCTGGCTCTCAAGGTCGTACAGAGCGGTGCACAGCTGGGCGTCAGCGTAGATCCGGACGTGGACCGTCTGGCCTTCATCTGCGAGAACGGCGCCCCCTTCGGTGAAGAATACACGCTGGTGGCCGTCTCTGACTATGTGCTCGCCCACAAGCAGGGCGACACCGTCTCCAACCTCTCCTCCTCCCGCGCGCTGAAGGACGTGACCGAAGCACACGGCGGCGTCTACCGCTTCTCCAAGGTGGGCGAAAAGAACGTCTCCACGCTGATGCAGGAGAGCGGCGCCGTGATCGGCGGCGAAGGCAACGGCGGGGTGATCGTACCGGACTTCCACTATGGCCGCGACGCCCCGATCGGCACCGCGCTCTTCCTGAGCCTGATGGCACACAAACAGCTGAGCGCCACCGCACTGCGCGCTACCTACCCGGACTATTACATCTCCAAGAACAAGATCCAGATTGCCGACCCTTCCGTAATTGACGGCCTGCTGGCAGCGGTCCAGGCGCACTACGCCAACGAGCAGATCAACACCTCGGACGGCCTGCGCGTGGACTTTGAGGCGGACAAGAAGTGGTTCGTGCTGCGCAAATCCAACACCGAACCCATCATCCGCATCTACGCCGAGGCGCGCGACGAGCACAGCGCGGACGCCCTGGCGCAGGAGGTGATCGATATCATTCAGGCAAAACTCGGATAGATGTTCTCGTTCCGCACCACTCCGCTTCTGGAACAGAGCGACCGCACGCTGAGCGGCGGCCGCCTCGCGCTGTTGTGCAACCAGGTGGCCTGGCATCCCGACACCGGAGAGTATCTCTTTGAAACCCTAGAGCGTAAGGGCAACCTCGTGAAGGTCTTCATGCCCGAACACTCCTTCTACGGCCCGGTCAGCGACCATCTGGAGGCCGTGGAGGTGGGCAGCGAAATCCCCTGGGAAGAGCTCGAGGGAATCGATGCCCTCATCATCGAGCTGCAGGATGTGGGATCGCGCTACAGCACCTTCACCCAGCTGCTCTGGAACCTGATCCGGATGCTCAAGGAGAAGGATGCGCAAATCGCTGTTTATCTGCTGGATAGGATCAATCCTTCCGGCCGCCAGATAGAGGGTACGATGGGTTCGATCGGCCTGCCGCAGCGCCACGGCCTGACCTTCGGTGAACTGGCCTACCTCTTTTATGAAGAGGCCAACGCCAAGTTTCCCATGCATATCATCTCCGCACAGGCGGAGGCGGTCAACAAGGAGCTGATGCCCTGGACCATCCCGCCCTTCACCGACTTCGCAGGGCTCTTCACCTCGCACTTCTACAGCGGCCAGTGCCTCTGGATGGGAACCAACGTCAGCTATGGCCACGGCACCACGCGCCCCTTCGAACAGTTCGGCGCCCCCTTCATGGAGCCGCTCTACGACTACAACGAGCGCCACGGCTTCCATGGCTGGAACGACCCGGCGAACCCCATCGCCAACCCGGACATCCGCATCCGCTGGACCCGTTTCGTGCCGGCCTACGGCATCCACGCCGGCCAGCCCTGCTTCGGCTTCCAGCTGATGTTCATTCCGGGCGTGAGCTATCATGCTCTGAATCACGCACTTCGCCTCATCCGCTTCGTGCGCGAAGAGTGCCCCGAGTTCGAATTCAACGGCATGGAACGGCTGCTGGACGACGAGGCCCTGATGTGTTACCTGAAAGGCGAGGTGGACTGGGATGTCACCTCCGAATACATCAAGGTGGAGGAGCAGAAATGGCTCCGAAAATCCAAGAAATATGCGCTCTACGACGACCAGCCGTGGAGAGTTAAATAACCTGTTGATAAATCGTATCGATATTTGTTCCGCAGGGAAGAAATATTCGTATTTTTGCAACGAAAGGGAGGCTCGAAATGCCAAAGATGTTCATCATAGCAGGCTGTAACGGCTCCGGAAAAACCACGGCATCCTACACCCTGTTGCCGGAGTTGCTGGACTGCAAGGAGTTCATCAATTCGGACGAGATTGCCAAGGGCCTCTCCCCATTCAACCCCGCCCTGGCGGCCATCAAAGCCAGCAAACTGATGGCGGAGCGAATGGACGAGTTGCTTGAAAAACGGGAAGATTTCGGAATCGAAACCACCCTCTCCACCAAATCCCTCGCCCGGATCGTGGTGGACGCCCAGCGCCGCGGATATATGGTATCGCTGGTTTTCCTATGGCTGAGTCTTCCGGAACTTGCCATCGAACGGGTCCGGCTCCGTGTCGCCTCCGGCGGACATGACATCCCCGAGGCCACCATCCGGCGCCGCTATGCCTCCGGCATCGACAACCTGTTCAAACTCTACATGCCGATCTGTGACTACTGGGTAATTATCGACAACTCCGGCCAGGCAGGCCGCATCGTCGCTGAAGGCGGCGTGAACATTACGACAAAGATTCATTCGAAACCGATTTATAACTCGATATTGGACTATGAGCGAACAAGAGACTAGAGAATTGCGGGACGAGATCATCAAAGGGATGGACCGTTCCTTCGAAAAACTGGTTGCGGAAAAGAAGAAATCCAATTCCGAGCTGGCCTTTGCGGAGGCCAACCAGGTCGTAAC
>JAFSWO010000061.1 GCA_017450165.1 Bacteroidales bacterium
GGCTGCGCGGCCGCCGCGCCAATCCTTTACGGAAGGGCCGTCAACGGTCTTCTGGGTAGCGGTGATGGAGTGGATGGTGGTCATCAGACCGTTCACGATGCCGAACTTGTCGTTGAGCACCTTGGCGACCGGTGCGAGGCAGTTGGTGGTGCAGGATGCGTTGGAGAAGATGTCCTGACCTGCATATTCGGTGTGGTTCACGCCATAGACGAACATCGGGGTGTCATCCTTGGAAGGAGCGGACATGATGACGCGCTTTGCACCCGCCTTGAGGTGTGCTTCAGCCTTTTCACGGGTCAGGAAGAGACCGGTGGATTCGACTACGTATTCAGCGCCGACCTCATTCCACTTGAGGTTTGCGGGATCCTTCTCAGCGGTGACGCGGATCTTCTTGCCGTTGACCACGAGCATGCCGTCTTTCACCTTGACGGTGCCGTCGAAACGGCCGTGCATGGAGTCATATTTGAGCATATAGGCCATATAGTCCACATCAATCAGGTCGTTGATGCCGACCACGACAATGTCATCACGAGTCTGAGCGGCCCGGAAGACCAGGCGGCCGATACGGCCGAAACCGTTGATACCGATTTTGATTTTCTTCATAGCGTTATTAAAAAATTAGTTCTATAAATGCAGTTGCTAATAGATGCAAATGTAGCAATTATTCTTGGATTTCCTATCTTTGCAGCGTGAAAAAGAGCGGTCTCAATATTCTCATCTCCAACGATGACGGCTACCAGGCCAAAGGCCTTCAGGTCCTCCTGGATCTGATGCGCCCCTACGGTGATATCACGGTTATAGCCCCTGCTACCACGCAGTCCGGCAAGTCAGCCGCACTGGGCCTCTTCCAGAACCTTTACCTTGAGCAGATTACGGACGAACCCCACCTGCGCCTCTTCAGTTTCACCGGCACGCCGGTGGATTGCGTGAAGATGGGAATGCGGATCCTGGAGGAGGACGGAATCGTGCCGGACCTCGTCGTTTCGGGCATCAATCACGGTTCCAACGCCACGGCCGCCGCCTCCTACTCCGGCACGATCGGCGCCGCCATCGAGGGGGCCTATTATGGGATTCCCGCCATCGGCCTCTCCCTCTGCGACCACGACGACGACGCAGACTTCACGCCCGTCATCGATTTCTTTCCGCTGATCCTCGAGAAGTATTTCGAGACCGGTCTTTCAGAAGGTATCTACCTAAATATCAACTTCCCAGCCATTCCGTCCGACCAGATCAAAGGCATCCGCATCGCCCATCAGGGACGCGGCAGCTGGCGGCGTGAGTTCGATCTGGTCACCGACGAGAACGGGCGCAGCTGCTTCCGGATTTCCGGCACGCTGCTCGACCTCGAAAAGGAGTATATCAGCGGCGGTTACCTGCAGGGAGACCACCGTCTAGTGGCTGACGGCTACATCAGCATCGTTCCCCACCAGATAGACACCACCGATTACGAAGAAGCCGCACGGCTTGCAAAAGACTGGAAATGCGCTACTATCTCCTAGCCGGCGAACCCTCCGGCGACCAGTATGGCCACGAGCTTGTACGCGAGCTTGACCGGCTGGATCCGGAGGCGGAAATCCGCTTCCGGCACTCCTCCGAGATGGTTCCGGCCATGGGCATCGCCGAAGTGGCCAGCCGCCTGGGCGCCATCGCCCGCACAGCGCGCGAAGTGAAGAAAGAGCTGCGCGACTTTGCCCCGGACGTCTTCATTCCCATCGACTATCCCGGCTTCAACCTGCGGATGGCGCACTATGCGCACCGCCGCGGCATCAAGGTCTATTACTATATCGCCCCCAAGCTCTGGGCACGCAACGAGAAGCGCATCCGCAGGATCCAGCGGGACGTGGACCGGCTCTATACCATTTTTCCCTTTGAGACCGAGTACTTTGGCCGATTCGGCGTGCAGGCGCGCTACTTTGGCAGCCCGCTGGCCGAGCGCGTGATCCGGCAAGCTGAGGCGGAGGTGTTCCGCAAGGCGCCGAACAAGCGCACGATCGCCCTGCTGCCGGGCAGCCGGACCCACGAGATCGCCTGGCTCACCCCGCGTTTCTGCGCACTGGAGAAGCTGATGCGGGCCGACCGCCGCTGGGACAACTACGAACTGGTGATTGCCGCCGCACCGGGCCGGCTGCAGTACGATTACCAGCCTTATCTCACCGCCGAATCGCGCATCCGCGTGGTAAACGGCTGCACGCACGCCCTGCTCAAGGAGGCCGATGCGGCCGTGGTCTGCTCGGGCACCGCTTCGCTGGAAGCCGCGCTGATCGGCACGCCGCAGCTGGTCTGCTACGGCTTCAACGCCCTCACCTGGTGGATAGCCAAACGGGTGGTGAAAATACCCTACGTCAGCCTCCCCAACCTGATTCTCAAACGGTTGTCCATCAAAGAATTGCTGCAGAAAGAGGCCGCGCCTGAAAAGTTGCTGGCGGAACTCGAACGAATTACCTTTGATGCCGAGGCACGGGCCGCTCTGGCCGCCGATTACGCCACCCTGCAGCGCGAACTTACGCAGCCTGGGAGCGTTCAGCGGATTGCGCAGGATATCGTTTCAGAATAAGCGCCGCCAGACCGGCATAGATTACGATAAAGCTGAAGCTCTTGGGGAGCGCCAGCACGAGCGATTCCACGAAGAGCGTAATCACCCCCATCCGCACGATAAAACGCAGGCTGCGCGCCTCGCGGCCGGACTCTGAAGTCACCTCGTGGCGCATGCGGCGGGCCGGATAAAAGAAGAGCCAGAGGTAAAGAATCAGCCCCAGCACGCCCATTTCACCCAGCACGGAAGCCCAGTGGGTATCCATGCGGAAATTGAGCTCGTCGTCAATGCTCAAGCCCCAGATACTGTTCAGTTCGTAATCCTCATATACCTGACTGTCAATCAGATTCACCGGCACGCTGCCGAAGGTTCCCTGCCCCGTGCCCAGCGGGAAGAAATCGATGGCCATCTCCGCCGAGCGGTAATAGAGCGCCGGGCGGGCAATCTCTTCATAAGCCGTCTCGCTCATGCCGCTCTCCATAATCTGGTCCACCTTGTTGGTGAAGATGGAGGAGACCGAGAGCACCAGCGCCAGGCCGGCAATGGCCACCGTAATCACGCCGATCTTGATCCAGCGGGGAATGCGGGTCAGGTAGAGCATGTAACCCGTAAAGACCAGACCGAGGCCCGCGATGGCCTTCAGCTGGTTGGTCAGGACGATGGTAACCGCCAGAAAGGCAACGATATACCACAGCTCGCGCTTCCGCGTGCGATAGATCTCCGCCAGACAGAAGACCACCGCCTGGTTGCAGAGCGAGGAGAAGTCGCCGAAACGAATCAGGTTGGATGAAAGGATGGCTCCTTCCGAAAGCGCCGAGGCCGCCTGGGCACTGCGCGCCGTGTGGAGCACCAGCGTATCAAAGTAGAGGAAGAGCGCGTAGAAAAGCACGATACAGACGAGTCCACGCACAAACTGACAGATCTCGCCGTCGCTCATCCCAAAGTTGTAGGAGGCCACGAAGAAGATGAAGGGCATCAGCGTGATGGCGCCGCCCAGCAGCCCGTAGAGGAACGGAGGCGCGTAGGGCGATACCAGGGCGTTGATAATCATCAGCGCCACACCCGACAGCAGCACACTCAGATAGCTGCGCGGCACCTGATATTTTTTGCAGAAGATGCCATAGGCCACCGAGAGTCCCACGAGGCCGATATAGAGCGCGTAGTCCAGCGGCAGGTTGGCGATGTAATTCTTGTTGATGAGGTTGACCGCCACCAGCAGCAGCGCTGCCCAGATATAGATCCGGTTGAAGAGGCTACTGGCTTTCATGGCGGTAGAAGGCAAGCAACGCGCGGGTATGTTCCGCTTCGCTGAAGTGGGTTTCGTAGAGGCGGCGGGCCGCAGCCGAAAGCGCCGCATAGGCCTCGCTATCCAGTTGTAGGACGCTATCCAGCACTCGGCCAAGGGCCTGTGCGTCGCCCGAAGGGAAGAGATAGCCCGTCACCCCTTCGCGCACAATTTCGGGGATGCCGCCGATGGCCGCGCCAATCACGGGCCGGCCCAGGGCGCAGGCCTCAATCACGGTCATCGGGTTGTTCTCGTACCAGGCGGAAGGGACCACGACGAACGAGGCGCCCGCCACGAGACGGTAAAGATCTTCGCCGCTGTGGAAGCCCAGGAATTCGATATTGGATGCGCCGGCAGCCGCCACGCGTGAGCGTAACTGCGCCTCCAGCGGGCCGGTGCCCACGATCTTGAGCGGCACCTCGGGGCGTGCCAAAACTGCATCCAGCAGCGTCTCGATGCCCTTTTCGTGCGAGAGACGGCCGTAGTAGAGCAGATAGTCGCCGCGCGGCGGAAGAGCGCTCTGGCCCAGCTGCGCGAGCAGATCCGGAACCGTATTGTAAATCACCGTACTGTATGCCTGGGCAAAGCCGGGATTCTTTTCGATATGTTTGTCGCGGGCGAACTGGCTCACAAAGAGGAAGCCTTCGATATTCTGCAGCGGATGATAATGCTTCTGACGCCGCTGCATCTCCTTCATCATCAGGTAGCTGCGTAGCCAGGAGCCCCCGGCGCAGCGGTTCTGCAGGCAGGGACGATAGTTCCCCTCACTGCAAGCCTCGCAGATCCGGCCGCGTCCGTCACGGAAGGTGTAGGCCGGGCAGACCATCCGGTAGTCGTGCACCGTATGGAAGAGCGGCACGCCGTGGCGCCGCAGCGGTTCAAAGATAGCGGCTCCCACCCCGCCCCAAAGCAGATGGACGTGGGCTACGTCGGGATGTTCCCGCTCCAGCAGCGCCTCCAACCTCCGGGCAACATCCCTGTTATAGAAGTAGTTGCGCAATTGAGCGAGGATGTTACCGCCGCGCGTTGCGAAATCCGCAGCCTGGTCACAGGGCAGATTCTTTGGATCGCGCAGGCTGAACCAGATGACCGTATGCCCCGCCGCTTCCAACAGCCTTCCGGTGTTGAAATAGACCGTCTCGGAGCCCCCCTTGCGGTAATGAAAGTTATTGATTAGCAGAACTTTCATACGATATCCAGAGCATCACAAAGTATACCGCTTCGCTGGCGGTCAGCGTAATGAGCGCGCCGGTGGTATCCCATAGCCAGACGAGCAGCGTAAAGCCCACCAACTTCACGATTCCGCTCGCGAGGCTGGCATTGCGGACCGGACGGCCCTGCCCGTGCGAAGCCAGGTAGCGGTTGAACATGTCACCCAGCCCGTGCAGGCAGAAGCTCAGCGACATCCACTGCGCAAAGACGCCCACCGCGCGGTACTGTTCCGTATAGAGGAAGACCACCAGCGGCTTGATGAGCAGCACGAAGGCCAGACAGGTGGCCGCCGTGGCCAGGAAGGTCACCCACAGCACTTTGCGCGGGATGCGCGGCTGCTGTGCAAACTGCTTGAAATAGGTCGTACCCACGATGGCGGGCAGCGTGGAGAGCGGGAAGGTCACGGTGAGGGCCAGCGTATAGAAGCCCACCGTGGCGTTATCCGTATTGAAGAGACCCAGTGTCACGCCGGCCAGGTAGTTCGTCGCTACCGCCACCAGCTGGCTGATGTAGAGGTGCCGGCCATAGTCGCGGTTGTCGCGGCGCAAATCGGCAAAATTGGGGCGTAAACCTGCGAACCGGGGCCGCGTAGAGGCGATAATGCCGATAAAGACCAGCGTGGCGATGCCCCACTGCAGAAGCATCATCTTCTGCGGGGTAGCGCCGTATTTGCTGTAAATCAGGTAGGCCACCGGCACATAAAGTAGCAGCGGCAGGATACGCGACAGCGAGACGCGCCCAATTTGGTTGTCGCCCGGCAGCACGAAGTAAATGTAATTATAGAGCAGCGGCTGCAGGCAGACCGGCACGGAGATCAAAAAGAGCAGAATCAGCGAGAGGCGGTCGTGGCAGGCGCCGCAGAGGGCCGTTGTCGCCATCAGGGCCAGCGAAACGACCACAAGCACCACCACCAGCGCGCCGCGCAATCGGCGTGCCTGCGCCTCATCCTTGGCCAAGGCCAGCAGGCGGCTACCCGCATAGAAATGGCCCACGAAGAAGAAGGTGGCAATCAGCGTGATAAAGTTCTGCACATAGCGCACGTCGCCGTATTCCGTAGGCGCCAAGAAGCGCGTATTCACCACAGAAGAGAGGATGCCGAGCAGCACGCCCAGCAGGGTCGCGCCGTAAAGCACGAGCGCCTGGCGGGCGGAACGGGAATCGGAAGGCATCTTCTGGGGGTCACTCATAGGCTTCCAAAGTTAACAATTAAATCAGCGCGCGCCAAAGATGGCCGTGCCGATCCGGATGAGGGTCGCCCCCTCCTCCACCGCTACGGGCCAGTCGTGCGACATGCCCATGGAGAGTTGGTCAAAGTCGCGCACCCAGCGGCGGGATTCCGACTCGCCCAGCGCGCGCACCTCCGCAAAGAGATTGTGCAGCGTGCGGAACTCGGCACGAACCTGCACCATATCCTGCACATTGGAGGCCATGCCCATCAGGCCGCGGAAGCGGATAAAGGGATACTTGCCGAACTCCGGCACCAGGGCCAGCAGTTCCTCGCGCGAGAAGCCCTGCTTGGTCTCCTCACGGGCAATGTGCACCTCCAGCAGGCAGTCGGTCATCTGGCCGAGCGTCCCGGCAAACCGATTGATCTCCGTGAGCAGTTTCACCGAATCCACCGACTCGATCATCGCGGCATAGGGCACTACCAGCTTCACCTTGTTGGTCTGCAGGTGGCCGATAAAGTGCCATTGAATGTCTGCCGGAGCAGCCACCGCCTTGGCAGCCATCTCCTGCGGCCGGTTCTCCCCGAAGAGACGCTGGCCCGCCGCATAGGCCTCCAGCACCGCGGAGAGCGGCTTAAATTTGGAAACTGCCACCAACTTGACAGTGGATGGCAGTTTTTTGTTCAATTCCGCGATTTGCGAAGCGATGCTCATCTATTGACGGTTTTTCTGTTGCTGTGCCTGCTGCTGCATCTTGTACATCTCATCAATCCGCTGCTGGAACTTGGATTTCTTGGTGGGCTTGGCCGATGCGGCCTGGATCTTGGCGTAGATCTTCTTTTCATCTACGAACCACTTGCGGATCACCCAGTTCTGCAGAATCGTAATGAGGTTGGAGAGCATGTAATAGTAGCTCAGACCGGCGGAGAAGTTGTTACAGAGGAACCACATCA
>JAFSWO010000010.1 GCA_017450165.1 Bacteroidales bacterium
GCAAGGCATTCGAGTATTCGATGCAGGGGAAAGGCTCCAACCTGGTGGAGATCGTCTCAACGTGCAACACCAACTGGAAGATGACCCCTGAAAAGGCCAACCAGTGGATGGAAGAGAACATGTTCCCGTACTACAAACTCGGGGATCTCAAGGACAACGGACAACAATAAGCAAGAATTATGACACACGAAATTATCATTTCAGGATTCGGAGGACAGGGTGTCCTCTCGATGGGCAAGATTCTTGCCTATTCCGGCCTTATGGAAGACAAGGAAGTGACCTGGATGCCGGCTTACGGCCCTGAGCAGCGCGGCGGTACCGCCAACGTGACGGTGATCGTGAGCGACGAACCGGTCTCTTCTCCGATCCTCAGCTCCTACGACTCGGTCATCGTGCTCAACCAGCCTTCCCTGGACAAGTTTGAGCCGAAGGTAAAGCCCGGTGGAACCCTTATTTACGACGGCAACGGTATCAACAACCCGCCTACCCGCACGGATATCCACGTTTACCGTATTGACGCAATGGATACGGCAGCCGAGAAGAACATGATCAAGGTCTTCAACATGATCGTGCTGGGCGGCCTGCTCAAGGTTCATCCCATCGTTTCCATTGAAAGCGTGCTCAAGGCTCTGCGCAAAACCCTTCCGGAGCGCCACCATCACCTGATTCCGGTGAATGAAGAGGCCATCCGTCTGGGTATGGACATCATCCGCGAGCAGAAATAGGGGCTTCCCCGTTTGAGAAGGAGGACGGTTGCAGAATCGTCCTCTTTTTTTTGAATACTTTCTTAAGAATTGTTATATTTGTGGGAAATTTCTAACAATTCATACGCTATGCAAGAGAACGAAGGCAAATACATCTTCGGCGTCGTAAAGGTCGGAGACAAAGGGCAAATCGTGATTCCGCGCGATGCCCGCAAGATTTATGACATCAAGCCCGGCGACGCCCTGCTGGTGCTCGGCGACCAGAAGGGGATGGCATTTCTCAAAACGGAAGTCTTCCAGGATGCCATCAACCAGACCATGGGAGGGCTCGGCAAATGAGAAAGCATTGGATCGACAATCTGCGCTGGGTGACGGTTCTGCTTGTGCTGCTCTACCACGTTTTCTATTTCTATAATAATAAAGGTGTGTTCGGCGGTATCGGCGGATTTGGGCCGTACCCGGAGAATCCCCAGTATCAGGATGTCGTGATGTACATTCTCTATCCGTGGTTCATGCCGCTGCTCTTCCTGCTGGCCGGCATCAGTTCCCGCTACGCATTGGAGCACCGCACTACCAAAGAATGGTTTAGCAGCCGAGTGCGCAAGCTGTTGCTGCCTGCCACGCTCGGTCTCTTTGTTTATCAGTGGATTACGGGCTATTTCAATACGCACGTGGCAGGTGTGGATGTGTTGCAGGAGGTACCCCAGCCCTTCAAATATCTGATCTGGGCGGGTTCGGGCACCGGCCCGCTGTGGTTCATCCAGGATTTGCTGACCTTCTCGGCCTTGCTGCTGCTCATCCGGAAGGCGGACGCGCGGAACAAGTTCTACGAGGCCTGCAGTCGCATTTTCAGCGGAAAAGCCGGTATCCTCTGGATCCTGCTGCTCGGGGTGCTTTTCTGGGTCGGCGAATTAACGCTCGTCCGCCATCCCCGCGAGAATTCTGCGGATGGCTTGCTCAACCTCTATAAGCCGCTGTTCTACCTGATTCCGTTCCTGATGGGATACTTCATCTTCGCGCACGAAAAGGTGCAGGAAACGCTGCGCAAAGGGTGGATTCCACTGATTTTGGCAGCGGTAGCGGCAGGCGGCGTACTGATTCTCACCACGTTCGGTCAGGACAATACTTCGCCCGAGTTTCTGCAATCTCCGTTAAATAATCTCTACGGCTGGTTGTCCTGTATCGCGCTGATGGGCTGGTTCGCAGACCGCTTCAATAAAACCTCGCGCTTCGCCGGCTGGATGGCCCGCAGCAGCTACGGCCTCTATATCGTTCACTATTCGGTGATTGCCAGCTTCGGCTATATGATGAAGGTACACACGACACTCCCGCCTGTGTCCATGTACCTGATTCTGACCGCGGCCGTGTTCCTCCTTTCACCGGCCATCTACGAGCTTCTGCGGAGAATTCCCTTCATCCGCTGGTGCGTGTTCGGTATCAAAAAAGAAAAGCGCTGAAACAGCGCTTTTCTTTTTAATACGACACGCGGAACGTTACTTTGCCGCGATGCATTCAACCTCCACCAGAGCGTCCTTGGGGAGCGTTTTGACGGCCACGGCACTGCGGGCAGGGAAGGGGGCGGCAAAGAATTGCGCATACACTTCGTTCATGGCGGCAAAATCGGCCATCGAGGCGAGATACACCGTGGTCTTGACCACATTGTCCAGTCCAAGGCCGGCTGCCTCCAGAATGGCTTTTGCATTCAACAGGCTCTGGCGGGTCTGCGCTTGGAC
>JAFSWO010000062.1 GCA_017450165.1 Bacteroidales bacterium
TCACGGTCAAGAAAGATACCATCGAGCACAACGTGGGCATCATGAAGAGCTCCGACAGTGACGTGCTGGAAGACCTGCTGAAGCGTCTGCCGGGTATCGAGGTAGGCTCCGACGGCTCCATCACCTCCAACGGCAAGACCATCTCCAAAGTCTATATCGACGGAAAAACCTTCTTCCTGGACGACCCGAAACTCGCCACCAAGAACCTGCCGGCCAAGATTGTGAACAAGGTCCGCGTGGTGAACAAGAAATCCGAACAGGCTGAATTCACCGGCATCGACGACGGCGATGAGGAGACGGTGCTCGATCTGAGCATCAAGAAGGGCATGATGAACGGCTGGATGGGTAACCTGACCGGCGGTGTGGGTTCCGACCTGCGCGGCAAGGATGCCGACGGCAACCCCATCAAGAACGACCTTCGCTTCCAGGGCGGCGGCATGCTGGCCAAGTTCACCGAGAGCGATCAGGTTGTAGTGCTCGGTAATGCCAACAACACCAACAACCGCGGCTTCAGCGACATCACGGGCGACGCGATGGGCGGAATGCGCGGCGGCGGAATGCGCGGCGGCAACAACGGTATCTCCACCTCCTACATGCTGGGTGTGAACGGTACCAAGAGTTTCAAGGACAAGTCTGAAATCAGCGGCAACTACCTCTTCAACGCCAACCTGCGCGCCGTGGAGGAGGCAACCGACAAGACCGTCTTCAAGGAGGACGGCACCTCGCTGAACAGCAAGAATGAGTCCGTCAACCTGACCAACACCTACGGTCACCGCGCCGGCGGCCGTTTCGACTGGAAGATCTCCAAGCAGACCTCTATTCTCTATACCCCGTGGTTCAACTACGGCTGGGGCGATTATTCCGAATCCACCGACTATTCCACGACCTCCTACGACGGCACCACGCTCTCCAAGGTCAATGACGGTAAGTCCCTCTCGGTGGGTGACAACACCAACAAGAATGCCGGCGGCCGCCTTCTCTGGCGTCAGCGCATCGGCAGTACGGCGGGCCGAACCATCTCGGTGATGACCAACTACAACTTCTCGGCCACCACGCTGGACGGATTCAACCAGTCGCAGACCAACGCCTATACGGGCGATGTCATCACGAGCTCCACGGTTGTGGACCAGAACTTCGCGCAGACCTCCCATTCGGCCAATATCGGCACCCGTGCCACTTATACCGAACCCCTGGGCGGCAACTTCTTCATGGAGGCCAACTATCGTTACAACTACACCTGGAACCGTCAGGTCAAGAATACCTACAACGCGGATGCATCGGGCGATTATACCCTCTTTGATGAGGATTATTCCAGCACCGTGATCAACAAGGCCATCAACCAGCGCGTGGGCCTCAGCTTCAAGAAGCAGGAGAACAAATACAACGTGACGGTCGGTGCCGAGTTCATCCCTTCGCGTACCGTCAGCAACACCACCATCGGCCATACCGATCAGACCCCGTTCGACCGGACCGTCTACAACTGGGCGCCGAATGCGCGGATTGACCTGAACTTCTCCGACAACCACACGCTGCGTCTCAACTACCGCGGCCGCACGCAGCAGCCCAGCGTCTCGCAGTTGCAGCCGGTTCCGGACAACTCCAACCCGCAGCAGGTCCGTCTCGGTAACCCGAACCTTACCCCGTCGTTCTCGCACAACTTCTTCTCCGAATACAGCGTGACCGACATGGAGACCTTCGCTTCGCTGAACATGTTCCTCAACGGCTCCTATACGACCAACAATATCGTCAATGCGGCCTATTACGGTTCGGACGGCGTGCAGTACACCATCCCCATGAACAACGAGAAAGGTGCGCTCAACGGCCGCCTCTTCATGATGGCCAACGCCCCGATCGCCAAGAGCAAGTTCTCCATCTCCTCCTTCACGATGGCCAACACCAACCGCGGCGTGAACCTCGTGGGCAAGGACCTCATTGATCCGACCCTCCCCTCTTCTTACCAGAACCGAGCCAACTACACGGAAAACCACTACACGACGGCCGGTATCGGCGAGACCCTTCGCATGGTCTACCGCGACGATATCTTCGAGGCTTCGGTCGGCGGCAGCGTCCGCTGGTCACAGTCCTGGTACAGCATCACCACGCAGAACGTGGCGGCTGCCTGGACCAACGGGCTCGAGAGCCGCGTGATCGCCAACATCCCGAACATCATCAACTTCCAGACCGACCTGCGCTATACCTTCTACCGCGGCTACTCCGCCCAGTTCAACGAACCGATGGCCGTTTGGAACGCAGAAATCAGCAAACAGGTACTCAAGAACCAGGCTACGGTGGCCGTCAAGATGTACGATATCCTGAACCAGTCCCGTAACGTGATGCGTACCACCGCCGACAACTACGTGCTGGATACGATGAACAATACCCTGGGCCGTTACTTCATCGTCTCCTTCACCTGGCGCTTCGGCAAGTTCGGTGAGGGCGGCAGCCCGATGCAGCGCATGATGGGCGGCCGAGGTCCGGGTGGTCCTCGTTTCGGCGGTCCTGGCAGAAGATAAAATGCAATACCTCGGCGAGATTCTTTCCTTGACCGTTGCCGTCTCCGGGACGGCGACGGCTCTTTTTGCCGACACGGCCAGTCACCGGATCGGCGCCCTGCCGCTTAACCTCTTCCGCATGGCCCTCTCACTGGTGCTGCTCGGCGGCTTTCTCTGGGTAGTCTGCGGCGCGCCGTGGCCCGTACACGCCGATGGCAGGACCTGGTTCTGGCTGCTGCTCTCGGGCCTGGTGGGCTATGTTTTCGGCGATTACTGCCTCTTCAACTCCTATGTAGTCTTCGGCAGCCGATTCGGCCAGCTCTTTATGACGCTGGCACCGCCGGCCGCCGGCATCGCCGGCTGGCTGATGCTGGGCGAGAGCCTTTCGTGGCGCTCCTGGCTGGCGATGGTCGTCACCCTCACCGGTATCGGCATCACCATCCTGGCCCGCAACCGTGAATCGCACAAGCTGACGCTGAAGCTTCCCCTCAAAGGCGTCTTGTTCGGCATCGGTGCCGGCGTTGGCCAGGGTCTCGGTCTGGTACTCAGCAAGGTGGGCCTGACCCACTACGAGGGGGCGCTGGCTGCCGCCGGGGAGTCCCTCTCTTCGACCTGGGTGCTTCCTTTCGCCGGCACCTTCATCCGCGCCATAGCCGGACTCATCGGATTCTGGCTGATTCTGGCCCTGCGCAAGGAACTTCCCCAGCTCCGCAAGGCCGTCCGTGACCGCAAAGGAATGGCCTGCACCGGCCTCACCACCTTCTTCGGCCCCTTCCTGGGTGTCTCGCTTTCGCTGATGGCCGTCCAGTTTGCCCCTGCCGGCATCGCCTCCACCCTGATGGCCCTCACCCCGGTCCTCATCATTCCGCCCTACGCCATCATCCACCGCCAGAGAGTCTCCTTCAAGGAAATCCTCGGCGCCCTGATCGCCGTCTCCGGCGCAGCCTTGTTCTTCTTGCTATAAATCAGGATCGTTCAGATACTGATACCGGCGGGTGGAAGGGTAGAGTTGATAGCCGGTGACGTGAGATAATGTAGACTGAAGAATATCGATATTCAAGGCCATTTCCAAGCGGGCGATGGTTTCCAGCGTCATATTGGAACTACCCTTCAGCAAGTTGGACACATATTGCTGGGAACACCCCATACGGCTCGCGAGTTCTGCCTGCGTAACAGCCTGTTCGTCCATACTGCGAAGCACCTGCAAGGTGATGAAACGGGCGTACTTCAGCCAAAACTCATTGTCCCGCCGCCACTGCGCATTCTCCCGCCATTTAGAAGGAGTCGGAGACTGATGAGCCTCCAGATATTCAATTGCTTTGCTCATTGTTTATATAATCATTGAAACCATCCAGATCAAAAACGCCTTCATCAATCAGATAGTTTCTTACCCTTTCCATTTTCGCCAACTCGGCCAGCGTATGAGGCCGTTCCGCCATCGTCGCCGTCAGTTTGATGGCACCTCCGGTGACCAGATAAACGCCAGGCTCCAGCTTGATGGCGTAAATCCTGAGCCAGGAAGGATGATTCCTGTTCCCATCTCCCCGCACCTTTTCCCTACCCAGGCTCATTTCAGTGAACCGACTATTCTCCAAATGCTTGAACAGATAGTCGAGATTGGCGTCCGGTGAAATATCCAGCATCAGACATTCCAGCCGATGCGCTTCGCCTATCGTATCTTCAACTGCCTCATACACATCCGTGATGTGGAAAAAGGCTGATAAATCCGAAAGGTTATCTTTGAAAAAAGCCAACAACCCTTTCACGTCGTACCAACTGGAAAACAGCAAGTCAAAGCAATTGCTCTCCTCGTTGTCATATCTAACCGCCCAAAGCCGGTTGTCATCAAGCAATCTGTCAAATCTCATACCCACGGTCCTTTTCCGCAAAGATAGAAACAATATTTATATTGTACAACATTTGTATTGTTTACACGAACTATTATTGGTAGGTGCAAATAATGCACGTACCGGATAATATCGTTAGGCAATGCCGCTCGTCACCGGCGTCGCACTGTTCTTTCTGCTAGAACAGAGTTATTATCCGGACCAGCGGTCCAGGTGTCCCAAACCGTGTGTCACCTGGGCCGAAAACCCCGGCAAAACGGTCCAGGTCCCCCTTTAAACGGGACACCTGGCCCGGCTGGGCTTCGCTCAAGTGCGCGGAAAAGCCGCAGTCGCGGTTTTCCCGCAAGAATGGATGGCGGCAAGCACGAGGCTCGCCGCAGTATTTACCCCTGGGCTTCGCCTCGGGGCAAATCCTATTATTCTGAGACGGGACGAACAGAGTTCCCGTAGCTACGGTAGTGGTTCGGGTAGTCAATGGTAGTGTACACACTGTCTGCTTTGAAGTAGACGAACCTCGCGAGGTACGGGCTGCCCTCAAGGAGAGACGAAGACCAGTAGAAGCCGATGTAGCCCTTATCTATGAGCCTGCCCTTGTCGCGATAGCCCGCAGCAGGAAGGAAGATGCTGTTTCCTGTTTTCTTGCTTGTGACGAGTCTTCCATATACTCCATTCTGTGTTGTCCATGTCCAGGTGCAATTATTTGTATTCCTTAACTCTTTCCACTCTGCATTCGTCGGCATCCGCCACGTTCCACCCAGTTTGACTCGTGCGACATCGTCTTCCAAATCAAGCGTCGTCTTATTATCCACAGTACCGCGTGAGCTTTGTGTATTGTACTTAGAGACACTCAGGAAACTTGTACCAAACTTGTAGGTCTCCCAACTGTAATGGGACTTGGTTTCTGTTTCACCCCAAGCGTAATAATCACCATAATCTTCCGGATTGGAAGCACCGACGTTGCACTGATGCCACAGGACGCTCAATCCCATATCAACTGCCCCTTCTGGTTGTTGTTTTGTCTTATTAGACGGATTTGTCGGGTCCTGAGGGTCACAGGATACTATGATTATTATAGTGATTATGAATAAGGTAATTAATCGATTCATGTTATTCATTATTATCGTTGTTATTTAGGATCCCTAATTCAGCCAAGAGCAAATCAGCCTCATTGTCAGTAATTCTTGCATCACTCTGTTTACCAAACGACCTACTATTGTTCGAACACCCGTTTCAGGGGATACTTTCTGTATACGTTCGTCCAACTTGTCCAATCGCAATCTATACTCAAAAGCATTGTTCGAGATTGCCGTCAGTTGTATTAATGCATTTTACCTGTGCTAAAAAATTCTGTCCAGTTCTTCTATAGAATTGACATACAGATTAAGGAAGTATGGCTTATCATTGATTATGACCAATAGGATCCATTTGCCGAAACAATAGCTAATACTTAAATCACCCTTTTCATAATACACAGTCTTGTGAAGTATCTTCTTCTCAAATCCTGCTTTCAAAAGAGTGTCTTTTGTGAGGGGTGTAGACGTTTGATTCATATCAATCCTCTATGTCGTCGGCTCCTAACGACAATAATAGTGGATAATACGAAAAAGTGCGGAGCCTACTTTCGCTTATCCTGAGGGGGTTGTGGAAGAACCTTGTCTGATATGCGCCAGATACGACTCCACACTCGGATTGATATGCTACGCTCCAAGGGAGGAGCCCCAAACATGATCAATACTCGAGCGGTTAGCGTATCGTCATCCCTAGACATTGAAAACTTCCACATTTCCTCAGCGGGAGCGAAACACTTTCGCTAATATGTCTGCCTACATTCGTAGACATTGCAAATATAATGATTATCTGCTAAATATCAAACAATAAGAATAATGGTAAATGAAACTCCAATAATAAAAGGATCGAAGGCGGAGGGCGCAAGGCGGCTCGCGTACAGGCTGAGAGGGACCCGGAGCAAAGGCGGAACAGCGAGCGGGCGGGAGGCCGCCGTCCCGTGCGAGAACTTGTTTGACGACCGTTAGGCGCAGGCGAGCGAAGCGAGAATGCGACTAAAAGGGAGGAGTTTCGAGCAAGGCAGCCGACGCCCGCGAGCAGCCTTTGCGACACTGGTCCCGATCGGCCTGTACCGGCCGCCCGCCCAAAGCGTTGCAGGTGGTCCAAAGATTGGACCACCTGGCACGAAAAAGGGGGTAAAACGTAGCAGGTGGTCCAGAGAATGGACCACCTGGCACACTTTGAATCAGAGTGAGAGACTTATTCCTCCGGGAGTTCGCGGACACCGACGTAGCGGCGCCATTTGTCGAGGAGGGCCGTCATATCGTCCGGAATGGGCGATTCAAAGTAGAGTACCTTGCCCGTGGTGGGATGGACGAAGCCCAGCACCTGCGCATGCAGGGCCTGGCGGGGCAAAATGGCGAAACAGTTGTCGATAAACTGTTTGTATTTGGCGTAGAGCGCCCCCTTGAGAATGCGGTCGCCGCCGTAAAGTGAATCGTTGAAGAGCGGGTGGCCGATTGAATTCATGTGGACGCGGATCTGGTGGGTACGGCCTGTTTCCAGCACGCACTCGACCAGCGTCACGTAGCCGAAACGCTCCAGCACGCGGTAGTGGGTCACCGCCCATTTGCCGGGGCCATCCTCCGGGAAGACCTTGAACCGCAGGCGGTCGTTGGGGTCGCGGCCGATATTGCCGGAAACAGTTCCTTCATCCTCCGCCACATTGCCCCAGACCAGGGCCACGTAGCGACGCGTAATGGTATGCTCGAAGAATTGCTTGGCCAGATGCATCTGAGCCGCATCGTTCTTGGCCACTACCAGCAAGCCGGAAGTATCCTTGTCAATACGGTGCACCAGGACGCCCATCCGTTCGTCGTCCGCCTCTCCGGGCTTGATGCCCAGGTGATAGGCCAGCGCGTTGATGAGCGTGCCCGTAAAATGGCCGTGGCCGGGATGGACCACCAGACCGGCGGGTTTGTTGACCACCAGCAGGTCGTCATCCTCGTAGACGATATCGAGCGGAATGTTCTCCGGAACCACTTCGAAACCGCGCCGCTCATAGGGCATCATGATAGTGATGACATCCAGCGGGCGAACCTTGTAGTTGGCCTTGACCACGCGGTCGGCCACCCGCACATAACCGGCATCGATGGCCAGTTGGATGCGGTGGCGCGAGGTCTGCGCCATATGAAGCGAAAGGAATTTGTCGATACGTACCGGCTCCTGGCCGCGATCTACATCGAAGCGGAAATGCTCGAAGAGCTCCAACTCGTCTTCTTCCATCATTGCAGCGGTGCAGCGTCCTGCAGGGCAGCGATTTTGGCGGGATCTACCGTAAGATAGATAGAAACTTTGGTGCCACGCGGGAAGGTACCGCCCGCAGCGGCGGGAGACTGGCTGTAGACGACAGCCGCCACGGAATCCTCCGGGGTCTTGACCGAAGCGTCGAAGGAGACGCCGGCCACGTTCAGCGAGTTCTCAAAAATCATCTCGCGGGCCATCTCTTCCGTATAACCGGAGAGGAGCGGGATGTAGGTGGCATTTTCACCGGGACTGACGCCCAGAACGAGATTGACGGAGGAACCCACGTCCACCTTGGCGCCCGGGGCAACGGGGTCATTGCCAAGCCGCTGCTGCAGCACGTTGTTGGTGGCCATATCCTGGGTATAGGAGAGCGTGCCGATCCGCAACCCTTTGGCCAGGATTTCGGTCTTGGCGGCACGCAGCGAGAGGCCCACCAGCGAGGGCATCTCCACCTGCTTGGTCTGGGTGGCGTTGATGGTGATCAGAACACGACGGCCGCGCTTCACGTGGCTGCCGGCATCCGGATTCTGGGAGAAGACGGCTCCGCGCTCCAGTCGGTTGACATATACCGAATCGGTGACATCCAGCCGGACGCGCGCCGCGCGGGCAACCTGCGTGGCGGAATCCAGCTGCATTCCGTAAAAGTCAGGAACTTCGAACTCTTTGTTGTGACGCGTGAAACGCCCCAGCAGAAACTGGGTCAACAAAACAAGGGCGAATAGTAAGATAATCGCCCATAACAGATTGCGTAAAAACCAGAAGATACGCTTTCTATGATTTGAAGTATTCGCCATTCTGGGTGGCGGAGGAACCTACCAGAGATCCTCCGAGGATACTGTCAGTTTCTTGCGGCCATGACGCCGGCGAGCTGCCAGAACGCGACGTCCGTTCGGAGTGGACATACGCTCACGGAAGCCGTGCTTGTTGCGTCTCTTGCGCTGTGAAGGTTGAAATGTACGTTTCATTTATGCTGTATTACTTTTTCCAAAGGGAGTGCAAAGGTAATGCTTTTGTCGCAAATTGCAAATTTATTGGGAGAGAATCACCAACTTTTTCCCTTCGAACCAAGGTTCTTTATACCACAGGGTGATATCGCAGAAGGTGAATCGGTTGGGAGAAAGCCGGTGCCGCGCGATGCAGGCATCCGCTTCCCCCTCCACCTCCCCGCCCTTGAGGCAGATGAGCGAGCGGCCGAAGCGTCCCTTCACCCAGCCGTAAAGGTCACTCAGCGGAGCTACTGCCCGCGAAACGATATAATCGTAGCGCTGCGGCAGGCTCTCCACCCGCGCGTTGAGCGTCGTGACATTCTCCAGAGCGAGCGATTCGGCCACGGCAGTGGCCACCTTCACCTTCTTTCCGATTGAATCGCACAGGGTGAACTGCACCTCCGGAAAGAGGATGGCCAGCGGAATGCCCGGAAAACCGCCGCCGGTGCCCAGATCCAGCACCGCAGCGCCTGCGGGAAAATCCACCGCCTTGCCGATGGCCAGGCTGTGCAGCACGTGGTGCTCGTAGAAATCGTCCATATCCTTGCGGGAGATGACGTTGATCTTGGCATTCCAGTCGCGGTAGAGCGGCTCGAGCGCGGCAAAACGCTCGCGCTGCGAGGCCGTCAGGTCGGGGAAATAGCGCTCCAGGGTTTTCATTCTTCCATCAGCAGTTTGCGTGCGCGGCGGATGCGCGTCTTGACCGTTCCCATCGGGAGAGAGAGAATCCGGGAAATATCCTCATACGAAAGATCGCGCAGAAAGCGGAGTTCCGCCACTTCCCGGTAGGTTTCCGGCAGGCGGGAGAGATTCTCGAGCGACTTGGCGATTGCCTGGTCCAGAATGATCTTCTCCTCCGGATTGTCAGCGCCGGCCACCTCGGCCGCATCCCCCTCCTGCTCTACCAGCAGCGGCGCAATCGAGTTACTCTTGCGGCGCAGGTGATCCACCGCCTCGTTGCGGGCGATGTTGTATAGCCAGGTGGAAAAGGCGTACGAGGAATCGTACTTGTCGATATTCATATAGACCTTCAGGAAGCTCTTCTGGCAGATATCCTCGGCATCCTCCAGCACGCGGACATAGCCCATCAGGTGGGCGATCAGCGGTCCGCGGTAGCGCTCCAGCAGGGCTGTCAGCGCCGTCTGGTCCCCTTCGAGGGCCGCCGCGATCAGTTCGCGGTCGGAGAGTTTAGTGCGCTTCGAGCCAGTTTTTTCCATAATTGCACTCTGCGGTAAGCGGGATGGAGAGGCTGCACACCGACTCCATCGCCTGTTTGACCAGTTCCATCACGACCGGCAGTTCGTCGGCCGCCACATCCAGCACCAATTCGTCGTGGACCTGCAGCACCATCTTGCTGCGCAGGCCGCGCTCCTTGAGTTCGCGGTAGACGCTGATCATCGCCTTCTTGATGATATCCGCCGCGGTACCCTGGATAGGGGCGTTGATGGCATTGCGTTCAGCCAACGCACGGACCGCCGGATTCTTGGACTTCAGATCGGGCAGGAAGCGCTTGCGGCCGAAAAGGGTCTCCACATAGCCCTTGCTGCGCGCCTCTTCCACCACGCGGTCCATATAGGCGCGAACCTTGGGATAGTGGGTAAAGTATTGTTCGATAAAGACTTTTGCCTCGCTGCGCGGGATTTCCATCCGCTGGGCCAGGCCAAAGGCCGATATGCCGTAAATAATGCCGAAGTTCGCCACTTTGGCCTGCCGGCGCTGCTCGGGCGTAACTTCGGAGAGGGGCACGCGGAAGATGCGGGAGGCCGTATCGGCATGAATGTCCGCACCGTGGTTGAAACCCTCCACGAGTGCCGGATCGCCGCTCAGTTCGGCCATCAGCCGCAATTCAATCTGGGAATAGTCGGCCGACACGATAAAGCCGTCACTCGAACCACTTACGAAGGCCTTGCGGATCTCGCGTCCCCGCGCGGTGCGGATGGGGATATTCTGCAGATTCGGCTTGACGGAACTGAGTCTCCCCGTAGCAGTAAGTGCCTGGTTGACAGTAGTATGGATGCGCCCGGTCCGCGGATTGATCAGCGCGGGAAGCGGGTCCAGATAGGTCGAAATCAGTTTGCGGAGCGCACGGTACTCCAGCACCAGCCCCACGAAGGGATGGCGGTCCTTCAGATCGGAGAGAGTCTCCTCGTCGGTGGGATAGTCACCGCGACGCCCCTTCTTGATCTTGGGATCAAGCGAGAGTTTCTCAAAGATAACCTGTCCCACCTGACGCGGCGAAGCCAGGTTCAGGACCGGCTCGCCACTCACCTCGCGGGCCTGCGCCTCGATCTGCGCAAGCTCGACGCCCAGCTGGGCGGAATACTCCTTCAGCGGCTGCGGATCCACGCGGACGCCGGTATGCTCCATATCGGAGAGCACCTCAATCAGCGGCATCTCCACCCGGGTATAGAGATCCCAGAGGTTCTGTTCCCGCAACTCGATGCGCAGCAGCGGTGCAAGCGCATAGAGAGCCACCACTTCACGCGGCAGACGAAGCGGATCCTCCGCAGGTGCGCTGACGGGCGTTTCAGTCGCCGCAGAGAAGAGATCCAGTTGCTGAGCGGGCTGCGCCGGGGTTTCTGCGGCCGGTGCGGAAGCCACGTCCAAATCCACATTCAGATAGGACCCGGCCAGAATCTCCAGTTTATGCGGCCGCTCCGGGTTGAGCAGATAGTGCATCAGTTCCACATCGTGCAGCTCCCCGGCCCACTCTACGTGGTTTTCCAGGAAAAGCAGCAGCGTACGCTTGAGGTCAAAGCCGCACTTGATGATAGAGGGATCGGCCATCAACCGGCGGAATTCGAGCGATTCCGCGTCGAAAACCGTATAGTTGTTGCCACATCCCACCGCCACCTGCAGCGGCTCGAATGCCAGCGAGCGCTTGCGCGCAGAAATGGCGCAGCGACCGGCTTCCCGAACGGCTGCCACCATGGACTCAGGGGCGAGTTCATCGCAGGGCAGCGCCTCCTTCTGCGGCTCCACCTCGGGCGCAGTAAAGCCCTCGGCCGTCGGAAGCAACCCCTTGAGCGAATTGAATTCGTAATAGTTGAAGAGGTCGGCCACGGCGGGGCTGTAGCTGGCCCGCAGGCGCAGGTCCTGCTCCTGGTAATCCAGTTCCACATCGGTGCGGATGGTGGCGAGTTTCTTGCTCAACCGGATATAGGGTTCCGCGCTGCGCAGGGATTCCTGCAGACGCGGCGTCAGTTCCCCGATGTGGGCGTAGATATTCTCCACGGTGCCGTACTTTCCCACCAACTTCCGGGCACCGATTTCCCCGACACCTGGCACCCCCTTGATATTGTCGGAGGCATCACCCCAAAGGGTCAGAATATCAATGATATGCTTGGGATCCGAGATGCCGTAGGTCTCACAGAGACGGGCCTTGTCATAGACTTCGGAATCGGCACCGCTCTTGCCGGGCTTGTACTGATAGATGTGGTCGTCGATAATCTGCCCCAGGTCCTTGTCCGGGGTCACCATATATACCTCAAAGCCGCGCAGTGCCTCCCGCGTGGCTACCGAACCGATCACGTCGTCCGCCTCAAAGCCGGGCTTCATCAGCACGGGGATGTTCAGCGCCCCCACAATCTGCTGCAGCGGCTCCAGTGCGGCATGCACCAACTCCGGTGCGGCAGCCCGGTTGGCCTTGTAGTCCGGGCAGAGCTCGTGACGGAAGGTCTTGGCGTGCGGATCGAACATCACCGCCATGTGCGTGGGCTGCTCGCGGCGGATCAACTCCAACAGGAACTTGGTAAAGCCGAACAGGATGGAAGTATCCTCCCCTTTCGAATTGATCATAGGCCGCCGCAGGAATGCGTAATACATCCTGAAAATCAGCGCATGACCATCTATGAGGAAGAGCCTGTTCATGGGGCGGAAGGTTTCTGTTGCAAAGGTAGTATTTTATCGCTGAAACAAAAAGCGCCGCCCGGAGGCGACGCTGTTGTTTGCGATAAGCGTCAGCGCTTATTTGATCTCCTTAAGAGTGCATTTGTAGAGCGTGCGGCTCTTGCCACTCTCGTAGGTGACGGTAATGACTACCTTATAGGAGTCGTTGTTCTCGTAATCGAGCTTCTTGCAAACCTTCTCAGCTGCTTCGCAAGCTGCGACAGCGAGGTCGTCGTTGGTTGCGTAGTCGCCGGTGAGTTCCACGGCGTCAACACCTACGGTGCTAGCGTCTTTAATAGCGGAGAGTTCAGCGATGAAGGCAGCCTGGATAGCGACTTTGGTCACTGTCTGAGCGTTGATGGTTTCACCAAATTTAAAGGAATAAGTTGCTTTACCTTCGCCACTCGGGGAAGCGGTACAAGCAGCCAGGCCAAGACCCATAACGAGGACGAGAGCCCATGCAAAAAACTTTTTCATTTCCGTATTTGTATTAAAAAAACAGTTAACGATTCGGGACGCGAAGGTACAAAAAAAATGCCACTAATTGATGAAAAGAAGCTCCCTGTACTTCGGCAGAGGCCACATCTTATTGTCTACCAACTCTTCCAGCCGGTCAATCGGAGTGCGGAGCGCCTTGAAACTTTCTGCCACGTCGTGGTAGGCGACGGCCCGCTCAAAAGCACCTTCCAACGCGTCGGCTGCCGCGCAGGCACGCTTGAGCGCCGCAGCGCGAACCCGCACCTCCTCCACATGCCCGGAGATGGCCTCCAGCAGCGAGAGTTCCGTGGTGCAGGAGTCGGTATTTCCATAGACCTCCTTGGCCAGAGCCGTCTCCTGCAGCAGTTTTGACTTATATTCCAGGGCGGCGGGAACGATGTGGTTGATGGCCATCCGCTCCATCACGCGCGCCTCGATCTGAACCTTCTTGATGTAGATCTCCCACTTGACCTCATTGCGGGCCTTGAGTTCCCGTTCCGTGTAGACCCCGGTGCGGGTGAACATCGCCACCGACTCGGGCTTGGTGAATTCACAGAACATGCGGGGAACGCTGGTCTCCACGTTCAGTCCGCGCCGTTCGGCCTCCTCCTTCCATGCGTCCGTATAGCCGTTGCCGTCGAAACAAACAACCTCCAGCACCGAGCGAATGATGGGTTTGAGCACATCCATCACCGCAACATTCAGTGATTTACCTGCCGCCAGGAGGCGATCTACGTCGGCCTTGAAGAGCAGGAGCTGGTCCGCCACGGCCGCATTGAGGGTGGTCATGGCACCGGCACAGTTGGCGCTGGAGCCCACCGCACGGAACTCAAAACGGTTGCCGATGAAGGCGAAGGGAGAGGTGCGGTTGCGGTCCGTATTGTCCAGGAAGATTTCAGGCAGTTCCACCAGCCCCAGCTTGCGGCCCTTCTTGCCGGCGATTTCGATCGGGGTATCGGAGGGAACCTCGAGCAGTTTCTGCAGGACGCGCGTCATGGTATCGCCCAGGAAGGCCGACACGATGGCAGGCGGAGCCTCATTCCCGCCCAGACGGTAGGCGTTGGTCGCACTGGCAATCGAGGCCTTGAGCAGGCCGTTGTGCTTCTGCACGGCCGCCAGCACATTCACGAAGAAGGTCACGAACTGCAGGTTGCCCAGCGCATCGCGGCCCGGCGCGAGCAGCATCGTGCCCGTGTCGGTACCCAGCGACCAGTTGTTGTGCTTGCCGGAGCCGTTGACCCCGTCAAAGGGTTTCTCGTGCAGCAACACCACAAATCCATGCTTCCGTGAGATACGGCTCATCAGATTCATGATCAGCTGGTTCTGGTCGTTGGCCAGGTTGGTTTCCGAATAGATCGGAGCCATCTCGAACTGGCCGGGCGCCACCTCGTTGTGGCGGGTCTTCAAGGGAATGCCCAGCCGGTAGGCCGTCGCTTCCAGCTCCCGCATATAGGCGGTGACCCGCGGCGGAATAGAGGCAAAATAGTGGTCGTCCAGCTGCTGGTCCTTGGAGGAGTTGTGGCCGAAGAGGGTGCGGCCGGTAATCATCAGGTCCGTGCGGGCGGCGTAGAGGGTCTCGTCGACCAGGAAATACTCCTGTTCCCAGCCCAGATAAGCGTACACCTTGCCCACCTTCGGATCAAAGAGCCGACAAACCGGAACGGCGGCATCGCTCACGGCCTTGAGCGACCGTTTGAGCGGCGTCTTGTAGTCCAGGGCATCACCCGTATAGGCAATGAAGACCGTCGGGATACAGAGGGTGTCGTCCAGGATAAAGACCGGAGAGGTCGGATCCCACGCCGTATAGCCGCGGGCCTCGAAGGTGGCGCGGATACCGCCGCTGGGGAAGGAGGAGGCATCCGGCTCCTGCTGGGCAAGCATCGACCCGTCAAAGGTCTCGATGACACCGCCTTTTCCGTCGTAATCAATCAGCGAATCATGTTTTTCCGCCGTGCCTTCCGTCAAGGGCTGGAACCAGTGGGTGACGTGCGTGACACCGTGCTCCATGGCCCATTGCTTCATTCCGCGGGCCACGCCGTCGGCCGTCTTCCGGTCAAGGCCCTTACCGCCTTCCATACAGGCAAGCAGGGCTTGAAGGACGTCCGGCTGCAGGTATTTAGCCATCTTCTTGCGGTCAAACACCAGTTCTCCGAAATAGTCGGAGGTTTTGCACGAGGGTACCTCAGGCGTCACCTCTTTGCGGGCGAACGCCTCTCTTACCAGGTCAAATCTGTCCATAATGATTGCGCCGTTTGTCTTCGACAAAGATAGCGCGAAAAGTGGAAAATAATTCTAACTTTGTCTGCAGTTTTTCACATATTTATCGACCATATTATGAAAAAGAATATCTGCCTGGTAATGATATGCCTTCTGGCGGTTTCCTGCAACCCGTTCCAGAAGAAGGGTATAGAAGCTCCCCAGTGGCTTGAGGGAGATTGGAGCGGTGTGATTGAAGGGGTGGGCCTGGCCTTCTCCATCCACTTCGGCGAGGAGTGCTACGCCACCTCTCCCGATCAAGGCGACATTAAGCTGAATGTCAAGATCAAATCCTTGACAGATAAGAAAATAAAGGTACGCGTTCCCTTGGTGATGGCCTCATACGAGGGAACGATTCACGAGGATTCCATTGAGGGACAGTTCTCCCAGATGGGCAAAAAATTCCCGCTGAATCTCCAACGCGGATGGGTTGAGCGCAAGCGGCCGCAGAATCCGCAACCGCCTTTCCCCTACCAAACAAAAGAGGTGGTTTTTGAAAGCGGCGACCACACGCTGGCCGGGACCCTTTCCTTGCCGGATGGCATTGAGAATCCCCCTGTCGTGCTGTTTGTTTCAGGCAGCGGCCCGCAGAACCGGGATGAGGAGTTGTTGGGGCACAAGCCCTTTGCCGTAATTGCGGATGCGCTGGCCCGGGAAGGAATTGCTTCGTTGCGGTACGACGATCGCGGAATTGCTGAATCCACCGGCGACTTTTCTGCAGCCACGACAGCCGATCTGGCGGACGATGCCGCCGCCGGAATCCATTACCTTTATGAGCTGGGATTCAACAAAGTAGGCGTTGTAGGCCACAGCGAGGGCGGCACCATCGCCTTCCTGCTGGCCGGAGATCCCCTTTGGGCCAATAACCGCCCTGATTTTATCGTTTCGCTGGCCGGCATGGCCGAACGGGGCGACAGCACCCTTGTCCATCAGTCCCGGCTTCAACTGCAACTGACCGGCGTCCCCAAGGCGGCCATCGGTTTGATGGTCAAGAGTACGCTCAAGAAAACGAAGAAGGTGAAACCCTGGGGCCCCTATTTCCTGAACCTCGACCCCTCCACCGCCATTGCAGCCATTCAGTGCCCGGTGCTCGCCCTCAACGGCGGGAAGGACACGCAGGTCATTCCCGAGTATAACCTGGAACTGATCCGGCAGCTTTTGCCCGCGGCCGACACCCGTCTCTACCCGGATCTCAACCACCTTTTCCAGCATTGCGACACCGGCCTCCCCACCCAATACGCCACGATTGAAGAGACCTTCGCTCCCGAAGTGCTCGCAGACATCATTGCCTGGATCCAGGCTCGATAGATTCTGAAACCCGGTGTGCCGGACGGCAACAAAAAGGGCAAAGCCCTCAAGATAGACGCCGTCGCAAAGGTCGAATAGGCCGGGAGCGAGGGGTGCGGACCGCCTTCCCGGGATTTCGCCAAAGTCGCGGAGGGCGATAGGCCCTACAAGGCCCCAGAGCGCACATCAGCCTCCGCGAGGGGCCGAAATCAGGCTGTCGCGGAGAGCGACATCCCTTACAGGCCCCCAGAACAAAGGTTGTCCTCCGCGACTTTGGCGAAACGAACAGCCAGCGCGGAGCGAGGGGTCTGGGGCATGCCCCAGTAAAACCAGTACGGGTGAAGGGACTCGAACCCTTACGCCTTTCGGCACCAGATCCTAAGTCTGGCTTGGCTACCAATTACAACACACCCGCTTACGGGTGCAAAGGTAATTAATTCAGTTTAGTTTTACGGCCGGAAACCAAACATTTCTTGATTTCTATCTGGCCGCTGACTACGTTGACGGAAGGCTGACCGTCTTTGAGGGAGACGGTTGCATACCCTGTGGCCGTGGAGAGGAAACTGCGGAAGTCGCCGATCCGGGAATCGATGTACAGTGTTTTCGTGACCGCATCGTAACGGACGCCGGTAAGGGCCTGCAGCAGGCTGTAGCTCGACATGGCGCGGGCATACCAGGAGCCGCATTCATATTCGTTGAGCGGATTGCGCACGTACCCGTCGTAGCGACGGCGGCAGGTGCGGACGATATCCAGCCCCTCTTCGACCTTGCCTTCGAAGATCAGATGCGCGGCAACCTGATACTCGATGCCGGTCCAGACTTCATCGCTGTAGACGAAAGGAAGGCTGGGCTTTCCTCCGCGGGGCCAGGTGCAGAGCAGCAGGCCGCCTTCGTGACCGACCGCATAACCGGGACGCTGGGGATTGGCATGACGGCTGAGGTCGTGTTTGAGGTTATTGCTGTAAACGCTCATCAGGTGCGAGGTGACCTTCTCCCGGTCGATGGGTTCATCCAGACCCGCGACAAGGGACATCCAGCAACCGATAACGCCGTCTGAAATACAGCCGGTGCCGTACTGATACTTCGGTCCCTCCTTCTCCAGGATGGCACGCGCCTCGGGGCTGTACCCGCTGTGGAACATCTGAGCGGTCGTAGGATCACCGGCGCGGAGTCCTTTCCAACGGACCTGCTGGTAGAAATAATCCCCGTTCCAGAGGTTGTCCGCCATATAGTTCTGCGCCTTGGCCAGAAGGGCCTTGTAGCGCTTCACATCCTGTTTGAGGTAACTGCCCATTTCCACAATAGCCTTCAGCGCCCCCGCATAGAAACTGGTGCACATTCCGTCCGGACCCCAAAATTCAATGTCGTAAGTGTTATGATGCGGTTCCACCAGCGCACCCACCTCATCCGGATCCCAGGTGCGGATGCAGTAATCCATACTCTGCTTGATCTGCGGATACAGATTCCTAATCCAGGCATTATCTCCGCTGATTCGCCAGTCCCGATAAGCCTTGATGATTCCGCCCAACTGTCCGTCGCAGGCGGAATGGAAATTATGGCGAATCGGTCTGATAGGAAGGCCAGCCCGGAAAGCCTGGTGGCCTTCGGCATTCTGGTCCACGAGGAACTCCGTTTCCCGCAGGGATCGCTCCAGCGACGGGAAAAGATGCGGGACAGCCTGGGCATAGTTCCATACGTGTGTACAGGACCCCCGGCAACTGCCTCTGTTGTCGCCACATCCCTCCCAAGTCCAGAAACGGCCGTCACTCTGCCGCATCACGGTGGGAGACTTCAAGATGGTGAGATTGGCGGCAACCGCCTCCGTCACTTCATCCGGAAGCGTGGTATCGTAGAAGGTCTTTGTGAAGAGGGCGGTGCGCTCGCGCAGGGAGTCGTAGTTGGCATCCCAGTAGGCAGACACCTCTTCTATAGAGGCAAAACGCCGGCTGTAATACGGTTCATAGCAATCCGGGAGATCCTTCCACTCTTCGGGATTGTATCGGACGCCATAGTCGCTTTCCACTTTGGCATCCGAGCCGTTGCGGAGGGAAGATTTAGGTGTATACCATGCCATCTTGAGATGGATGGTGTGCGAAGCGCCTGGCGCAAGGGAAATCGGCACATAAAGGGAGGCGCCGGGAGCATCCTTTCCAACGGGCCCGCTATGCAGCTGACCGTCCGAAGCGTGGTTCCACGCCATGGTCAGCGGGTCGAACCAGCCGCCTCGGAACCAGCAGTAGTCCACGAAGGCTTGCTCCTCCGTATAGATGGCGAAACAAGTACCGAACTCGGGGTTCTTGGGCGTGGCTTCTTGACTAAGGATAAATCCGTTGCGCATCTCCCGCACACCGGCAGGCGCTGTTTTCTGATTCTTGTTGAGGAAGTTCCGGGTATTGAACGAGAAGACGGCCTCAACCGGTTCCGCAGAGGTATTGGTAAAGGTGTATTCGAATCCCGCTACGGGAAGGCCGGAATCATCCGGATCACCCGGAATGAAAGGATTCCACACCGTAACGGCCACATCCAGTGGAAATGCCTGATCGTGCAGATTCAAAGTGCCGAAAGGAAAGCGAAATGTGAAGGCTCCCTCGTCAAAACGGGGTAATCCCCAGGTCGTTTCACCTACGCCCAACCCACCGTTGTGGCGGCCAAATATCTTGTAGGTTGGCACCCGAGTCTCCAATACCCTGGCCCCATCGTCCCGGCCCTTGATGCTGAGCACGGCAAACATGCAGGGCTCATTGAACAACTCCGGATTGTGACGGACGGACATGTGAGAAATGGCACCGGTGCCTTCAAAACAGAACATTCCGGTACCTATGCCGCCCACCGGCATAGCCAGGCGATCCAGTTCGGCTCCCTTGTAGGAACCGTTGAAATCATGAGCGGACAGGGCGCAGCAAAGCGCAGCCAGAACGCCGCACAGCAAGATTCTTCGCATAATTCAGGGTTGGTTTATAAATCGTCTTTTCTTTCACCCAGTTTTCCGCCCGGGTGACATCTGACATATTTTTCCGGGGTCCAGTCCTTTTCAACCTGAAGAAGGACACTGAGAGCCTGGAGAATCAGCATCTCAGCATTCACCGAGTTGCGCGGCGCGCGGTTGAGGGGTCCCCCCTCTTTCCGGACACCGGCGAGCAGCGTACAATCGGAATGGGCGGCCAGCCAGCTGTCTGGATTACCAGTCACGGCAATTACCTTGCATCCATTCATATGGACGGCATTAACGGTAGCCTTCAACTCTGCGGTTTCTCCGGAATTGGAGATGGCGATGACCACGTCACCCGCCACCAGCTGGCCGCAGGAGCCGTGTACCGCCTCCGTACCATGCAGGAAGACGGCGGGATTGCCGGTGGAGGCAAGCAGCGAAGCCGCATAGGCTGCCACATGCCCCGGTTTGCCGATACCCGTCACGTGAATCCGGCCGCCGGCCGCCTGTGAAGCGAGAATCAGTTCGGCAGCCGCACGGCACGCGTCCAGGTCTATGCTGTCTGCGTAAGCGGTAAAACTCTCTTTGGCTGAACGGAGGAAAATCTCCACAGCCTTGATGCTCTTTTCCTGTATCATTTCAGATGATCGAGTTTAGCAATGAGTGCATCGGCACCCCGTTCTTTCAGTAACGCCTCCACCCGGTCCAGAGTGGGCAGCGAGGGAATGGCGCCAAAACCACAGACCGTGATAGCAGCCGCATGCACGGCAAGTGTCATTGCCTCCGCAATCGACAGGCCTGCAGCATATCCGGCACAGAAGGCACCCACGAAGGAATCTCCGGCAGCAGTAGGATCCTTGACCTCTGTCATCTTCACGCAAGGAACCCGTTTCACCCCCTCTGCCGTACAGTTGGCGGCGCCTTGATCGCCCAGGGTAATCATGACATTGGGAACGCCCTTTTTCATCAATACCTCAGAGGCCCTCTTCAGGGTATCTTCAGATAGACGTCCGCCGGCATCGATCTTCACGCCGGAAAGGAGCGCAGCCTCGGTTTCGTTCGGTGAAAGGAAGGTGACACAAGAAAGCAGCTTGTCCGGCAGAGGTGCGGCAGGAGCCGGGTTCAACATTACCGGGACACCAGCATCGTGTGCCAAAGAGGCTACATACTCGATGGTCGTCATCTCCAACTCAAGCTGCATGATTACAATATCATACGACTTGATCTCTTTCTTCAACCAATCCAGATCGGCAGGCTTGAGATCATAGTTGGCTCCAGGAGCTACAATAATGCGATTCTGAACGCCCAGTGCACCCGTCTGGACTTCGATATGGCCGACTCCCGAAGGATGCGCATCGCTGATTTTGACGTGACTGATATCCACGCCCGCAGTCTTCAGGGCCTGAATCATCTCCTTTCCGAAAGAGTCATTTCCAACACAGCCGGCCATGTGCGTATCGGCACCGAGCCGTGCGGCCTGGACCGCCTGATTGGCCCCTTTTCCGCCCGGAGCGGTTCTGAATCCTGTACCGATAACTGTTTCGCCCAAATCCGGAGCCCTGTCAGCCGTGGCGACAAGGTCCATCATAAAACTACCGACGACGAGAATTCTGGGCTTCTTATTCATAAAACAGAACGTTATTCATTAATTTCTGAAGAGAGAACAACTCTCTCCGCGGTGAGTGCCGTATTCGAAGATTTTCCCCGAATGTGTGACATCACAATCTCCAAGGCCTTCGAAGCGAACATGTCGACTGGCTGGCTGGCATAGATAATGCCCGACTCGTAGATGTCGAACAGCGGATTTCGGTCGAAACAGGCGACCTGGAAATCTCCGGGAATTCGGAAGCGTCCCTTGTTGATTTCTGTGATAACCAAAGAAGCAAGCGTATTGGTTGCAATCATAAAGCCATCTACGCCCCGCTTTCTCGCGATATGCACGTACTCGGGGAGGCTGCCATAGTTGTTGTGCCCCACGCGCTCAATATGGGTATTTTGCTCCAATCCGGCGGCCGCCATCGCGTCGAGATATCCCCGTTCGCGGTCGCGGGTGTTGGAGATATTCATGGAATAGGAGACCATATCAATCCGTTTGGCGCCGCGGGCCAGAATCTTTTCAGTAAGGCAGCGGGCCGCTTCCCGGTTATCGAGAACGACACTGCTGACTTCTAGATCCGGGACAACGCGGTCCAGCAACACGGTATTGACGCCCGATTCGACCACTTCTCGAATGGTTTTTTCCGATCCGTCACAGGGCACGAGGATCAAACCGTCTACACCCTTGTTCAGAAGCACGCTTACAACGCGGGCGAACTTCTCCGGATTTTCATCGGAGCTGCCGAAAATGACGTTGTAGTCATACTTGTATGCATGATCTTCCAAATAGCGGGCAATCTCAGCGAAGAAGGGGTTGGCAATATCGGAAAGGACGACCCCGATGGTGCCGGTACGGCCGGAGCGGAGGGCGCGGGCGGAGTTGTTCGGCTTATAGTTCAGCCGTGCCGCCACCTCCAGAATCCGTTTACTGGTTTCGCGACTTACACGGTAGACCGGTTCACCGGCAACCACGTTACTCATCACGAACGAGACGAGTGCCGGTGAAACGCCGACCTCACGGGCTATATCCTTTATGGTCACCTGTCGTTTGGTCATACCAAACTCTTTACGGCTAGTAGAAGAAATAACCTGCCTTCCGCATGTCCTTCTTGGATTTGAACGGGAACGGCGGTTTCAGGTACTTCTCAAGCCATTTGTATGTAGCGTAACGGACGTCCGTCGACTCTTCCGTATCGATTCGCTCGAAGTGGTGTGCACCCGGCATATCGGGGAAAACCTCATAACCGAACTCCTTGCCGTAGAACTTCAAAGAATCGATCATGCGCATAACCTCCTTCTGAGCCACATCCTCGTCGTTTGCGCACGTCTTGATATAAAGCGGCTTGCGAAGATTCTTCGCATAGGTGACAGGGGATCTGCGGGCATACTCTTCCGGTTTCTCCTGCGGTGTGCCGCCTACGTGGAAGACCGGAGTGAAGTTGTCGGCATAGGAAGGATGCTGATACGAAAGACGGTAACCGACATCGCTGACAGGAACACCGGCATAGGCAGCCGCATAGCTGTCCGGATAGCGCAGAATGTTCATCAAGGCGATCATACCGCCGTGGCTCCAGCCAACGATACCGACGCGGGTGGAGTCGACGATCGAGTAGTTGCGGACCATATAGTCACGTGCCGTCAGGACATCTTCGTTCTCCAGTCCGCCATAGTCGATAGCCTCATAGAAGCTCTGACCATAACCGGTACTTCCACGGTAATCCGGCGCAACGACGATATAGCCCTGCGCCAGCAACTCCCTGACAATGTGGGTGGAACCTGAAGAGAAGTTGGCATGGACGCCGCCGTGCGGCATGACCACCAACGGATACTTCTTGTTCTGCTTGGTCTTCTTCGGGAAGAAGATATAGCTGTAGAACTTGTTGGGGATGCCGCGAAGCGAATCATTGAAGGCGCATTCGGGCACGCGCTTCTGATACTGCTTCGGCGGGCCGGCCAGACGAACGATATCGATGATGGCCACATCGCCGAGCCGCTCGAAGAGTAGCAACGCCTCAGTCTTGCGGTCTTGTTGCTGAAAACTGTGTTTCTGCGCGCTGAGCGGAAGATTTCCCAAAAGCATCAGGGCAATCAGTGCAATGACAATTCTTTTCATATTTTCAATGGTTATCTTTTTCTCACAAAGGTAATCATACCTCGTATTTTCTGCAAACGAAGGCGCTGTAGAACAGAATTACCAGGAAGGCGATCGCCGGGATCCAGTAGGCCGTGGCAATACTGCCAGACTGGTCGGAGACGATGCCCTCGATCTGCGTCAGGACCGCTGCGCCCGCAATGGCCATGATCATGCCGGCACCACCCAGCTTCATATCCTCGCCCAGATTGCGGGTACCCAGGCCGTAGATCGTGGGGAACATCAGCGACATACAGCCGGAGATGGCAATCAGGCAGTAAATACCGAACGCGCCGTGGCCATAGATGACACCCAGGGTGCAGGCCACTGCCAGTGCGGAAATAACGGCCAGCAACTTGCGCGGCTTGAAGTACTTCATCAGGAAGGTACATACGAAGCGCATCACCACGAAGAGGACGAGCGAGAGGATGTAATAGGTGGCGCCTGCCTGCTCGGCCGTGCGCGGAAGCAGTGCGTCAATGCCCAGCCACGAGCAGAAGCCGTAGAAGCCGGCTCCCAACGGCTCGACACCCCGCAGTGCTCCGATAATCTGGTCGGAGGTAGCCTCCGGTCCCAGCGAAGCGATGATACCGTCAAAATCCATGGCATGCATCGCGTAGCGGATCACATACGACCAGACGGCGATCTGCGCGCCGACATAGAAAAACTGTGCGACGACGCCCCAGACATAGTTCCGGTTGCGGATCAGGCGGCGGGAAGAGCCCTTGATATCCAGCGCTGCATCCTCCTTGATGGCCGGCATCCGGGTCAATGCGATGGCCAACAGCAGAATGGCCATCAGGATACCCAGGACGACATAGGCGGTGGTCACCGCATTCAATTCACCAGCCTGAATCATAGAGAGTTCCGTCTCCGAGAGCGCCGCCCGTTCCGATGCGGACATCGTATTGAGTTGCGAGAGGACGAACACCTGCGAAACCACCACGCCCGTGATGGCGCCGAAGGGGTTGAATGACTGGGCGAAGTTCAATCGCCGCGTAGCCGTCTCTTCCGGGCCGATAGCACAGACGAAGGAATTGGTCGAGGTCTCCAGAATAGAGAGTCCGGCAAAGAGGATAAACAGGGCCAGCAGGTAGATGAAGAATCCCACATTCACGTTAAGCGCGGAGATCTTCATGGCCGGGAAAAATAGGAGTGCGCCCACCGCATAGACGCCCAGGCCCAGCATCACACCATGCTTATAGGTATGGCGCGTGATGAAGAGGGCGCCCGGAATGGCGAAACAGCCGTAGCCCAGCAGGTAACAAACCACCTGAATCCAGGCCGTCTTGGCATCCGAGAGGCTCATGATGCGCTTGAAGGCAGCAAGCATGGTGTCCGTCATGTTGTTCGGGACAGCCCATGCAAAGAAGAGGATCGTAAGCAGCGCGAAAGGCCATACGATCCCCTTCGGAATGGTTCTGACTTTGCTATTCATGGTCAGCGTTGAATCGGGTTGCGATACGGTTGAGATCGGCGCCGAAGACCGCCTTTACGATCCCGGCGAGTTGCTCCTCCGTTCCTTCGATATGAATCGTATACTGGGTATGCGTCAACGACTCGCCGGGAGCAAGCTGCGCTCCGGGTGAAGAGGTTTCGATCTCATAGAAGGGCCCCTGCACGTAACCGGTCTCGGTAGGACCGTCGTTGTAGGAGTTGATGACATCGCCGCAGAACGGGTCGTCCTGCGGGCCCCACTGCCCGTTCACGTAGCGCTGATTGCCGGCAGGAACCGTGTACTTCAAGATATTGAGCACATGCCGTTCGCTGTCGTAGCTACCGCAGATATCCTTGGCGCTTCCCGGAGGCAGGCCAATCTTCGAACGGTATTCACCGTCGATCTTGAAGTAGATCATGCCATCTTCCGCGATCAGGCGGTCGGCAGGTACTTTGCCGAAGTACTCGTCGTTGACCACCTTGCCCTGGCAATCCTTGTTGTACGGGATGAAAACCGTGGTGGTGGGCGTCGGGTTGAAGGTACCCAGCAGCCATACGGACGGAAGGCCCGTGACGGGGGTCCAGTCCACATCGCCTTGATTGGTCAGAGTGTTCTCGGTCTTGTAGGCAATGGTACGGACACCTGCGGGCAATTCCGTACCCAGCAGCGCCGTTAGATCCGATTCGGCTACCAGTGCAACCTGGCGGCGGATTCCAATCTTGAAAAGGTTGTCGGAAGCATTGCAGAGCTCCGTCTCCTTGACGAAGGTGACCTGGTTCTCATCCTGCGATTCGATATCGAAAGCCTCTGTATCGATGACGCTCGGAACGACCCAGTTCTCATAGACCTGCTCCGCCCCTTTCTTGAAGTAATAGGAGAAAGGACCGCCTTCCGGACCGATCCAGAAACGCTCCTCCCCTCCAAAGGGATTGAACGAAGGGTTGACTTCGCCCTTCTCTATGAATCCATAGTTGATCCAGCCGTAACCGGGTGCCTTGACGCCGCCGGTCGTAGAGGTCATCACGCGGCCCTGGTAAGCGGGGACGAGCAGTACGCGGGACTTTCCGCCGCCCGTAACCAACTCGCAGGTTTGTATCTTGTGCTTTGCAAAAAAGTCGAGTGCGTATCCGTATTGATCCATAGAATTATTTCCTCCGGAGCAGCCAATCATCATCAGGGAGAGAGCGGCAAGTAACGTTATTGATTTGATTTTCATCGGATTTCGAGATCATCGCGGGAAGGGAATGCAGGGAACGGAGCGTGCGGCTCGGTCTGATACCAGAAGGCAGTCGTCGCGATTTCAGAGTGCTGCGGCAGATAGCGGCCATCACCCCACCAGCCCAGATCCTGGAAGGTCATCCGGAAGTCTTTCTTGAACCGGATCGGATCCTGGATATGCCAGCGGTACATACTGAAACGCTCCTGCGTAACTTTACGTCCGTCGGGCATATAGATCAGGAATCCGCTGTACGGAGTGACAAACGGAACATACGTACCGTTGATATCGAAGCAGTATGCGCCGCAGAAATAGTCTTCGAGGCCAGTCGTACAAATGGTCGGGAACTTGGTGTCGCCGTCGATAAAGAACTTGGCTTCGCCTTCACCCCACCAGCCGTCATTGCGGACGCCGAGTGCCATGTAAATGCCTACGAAGTGACCCTTACCCTTCACACCGTCCAGAACCGTAAAATCTGAAGTCTCGTTGTAGCGGGTGTGACGGTACTGCGCGTGGAAGTAGGCGGCATCCTTCGGGACCTTGGTCAGACAGTAGTTGATCTGATAATAAACCGTAGCCCGGTTGACGGGGTCGATGTTTTCAATGGTGATGCGGGCCTTCTTGCGGAAGGGCATCGGCCAGTAGCTGTTGAAGCCGCCACGCGTGTTGACGCAAATGGGCAGCGAAGAGATCTGCGTATACTGGTTCCAGCCCATGCAGAAAAAGTCGGCGAGCGGGCATTCCACGGAAGGGGTCTCCTCCCCGTCCCAATAGATGCGGAGAATCAGCCAGCGCCAGACTACTTTGGAGGTGGTGAACCACATGTGCTGAATGGCGCCCGGGCCATCGATCTCGGCGAGCGTGAAGGTCGTACCCGGCTGGATGCGGATCATGGGATTCACTTTCCAGCCCTGGCCAAGTTCCCTGGCCGCCTTGGAGGCGTTATTGACGTTGAGTTTCAGCGGATCGGAAGGAATGGCCATACCCCCCTTCCCCTTCTCGCCCGTGTAATTTTCGGCAGAGATGGAGCGGGTTTCGGCATTGGAAAGCATATACAGGTTCCCGAGACCCATTTGCAGGCCGTCGTATCCCTCCTGAGCAGAAGCTGTCAGATTTCCGAAGAGGAAAGCTGCAGCGCAGACAATCAAGAATTTGAGCGTTTTCATATAAGAAAGCGTCGGATTAATTATAAAGAGAAATGGTCCGGGCCACAGGGTCCGGACCTTTTCTTTAAACGAATTAGTCAGCTTCTACTACGACGAAACCGCCCTTGCTCATCAGCTCGGCAATCGGGCCGGCAGCCTCATAAGCATCCTTGCAGCCGGAAGGAACGAAGATCTTCTTCTCGCCTGCAGCAATCTTCGAACCCGTAGTAGTGTTGCAACAGGAGGTCACGCCATCGAGGAATGCCGGAGGCGTCGTGCTCTTGCAGACGATGGTCGTGATGTACTGACTGTTGGAGAACATCTGGATATTCCACTTCGGATTACCCTCGAAGACAACCTTGTTCAGCAACGCGTTCGAACGCATGCAGTACTGCGGGATCTCGATAACATCGGGTCCAAAGACGATCACCTCTTTCTTACTCTCAGGGTTATCATTCATCGTTGCATCGTTCTGTGCCAGCGGATAGGTACCGACGGAAGCAGAAGGAGCCGGGGAATTGTAATAAACCGAATCCAGGTAGAAATTCCAGCGCCATACCTGCCCGCCCAGCTTCGTGATCGATTTCGGAACCACCAGTGTCTCCAGATGAGTATTACGGAAAGCGGTATTGCCGATTTCCTGAATACCATCCAGGCAGACCTCCTTCAGGTTGCCATTGTAAGCGAATGCAGAAGCATCAATCGCGAGGATATTGTTCGGGAACTTGATGGATTTGAGTTTAATATTTGCGCCAGCGGTTGCATCGGCGGCAGTAAAGACAGATGCAGGCCAGATACCGGTAGCATAAGTGCTCTGACTGAGGTCAAGCGCCACAGTTTCCGTCTGTGCGTTGATTGCAGTTGCCAGGTCATTCAGGTCATCAAGCGTAAGTTCAGCGCCTTTGACAATCAGTGAAGTAAAGTTGTCGGATGCCGTCGGTTTGGTAGCGGACCAGGTATTGCCACCGTCAATCGAGTAGGGTTCAGCCGAGGAAGCAATGCGCGTATCGAAGGTTGCAAGATCAACATTGACAGGAAGAACGGTACCCGGAACGTTGAGGGCCGTTGAAGTGTAGTTGATGGTCTTGGTGTAGGTAGCCTTGTCGGTCACCACCTTCAGGCCGATAAATGTGGTGTTTCTCGGAAGGAGAACGCCGAATACCTTGATACCGGTAGCCTGGGTCTTGTCGGCGATAGTGCACTCTTCCTGCAGTTCGGTTTCGATGTAGGAAGCAAAACCATTGTACACGGCTTTACCCTGGCCGATCTTCCACTCATAGGTGCCGGAGAGGTGCCAGCTGGAAACACAGGTAAGGGTGATCGACTTGAAGATCTCGTTCGCATTCATCTGCGGATGCTGTCCATAGATGTTGTAGCGGAACATGGAACATGCCCACTGGAGCTGCTTGTCTTCAATCGAGTAGGAGTTACCGCTCACATTGAAGTCTGCCAGCGAAACCTCAGCGAAGACCGGAGCATACTGGCTGTTGAGCACGTTGTTGTGAAGCTGAATCTGCTTCTCCGAGCCGACGCGGCAAACAATACGCAAATCGCTGTTATAACGGATCCAGGCTTGCTCGGTACAAGGGCAGACGATACCTTTGATATTATCCGTCGTCCAGGAACCCAGCGTAACTTCGCCTTCAAAGACGCCTTTCTTTCCGCTGACGGTAGCCAGGGGCTGAGTGCTGTAGGTGGAGGGGCTTCCTGTTTTGCTATTGTTATCACCAATCATGATACCCAGGGTTTCGTTGCCTTCCCACTGGAGTTTGGTAGAATCTTCCGGATTGAAAACTACGCGGGTAGCGCCATCATAAAGATCACCCATGACAGCGGAAACGCTCAGGTGAATAGGGGTGTCGGTCGAAATCTTTTTCTCGTCCGTCATCAGTTCGCATCCTGCAACAAATGTGATTGCAAGGGACAATGCAATAA
>JAFSWO010000063.1 GCA_017450165.1 Bacteroidales bacterium
GCGCCCTGCCCAAGACCGTCAAGCGCATCGCTGTGCTCGACCGCACCAAGGAACCGGGCGCCGTGGGCGAACCGCTCTTCCTCGATGTCAAGAGCGTCCTGGCGGACAAGGGCGCAGCAGCTCCGCTGATTGTCGGCGGCCGCTACGGTCTCTCCTCCAAGGATACCAGCCCGGCGCAGATCATCGCCGTATACGAAAACCTCAAGCGCAAGGAACCGAAGGACGGCTTCACGATCGGTATCGTGGACGACGTCACCTTCAAGTCCCTGCCCGTCAAGGAAGAGGTCTCCATCGTCAAACCGGGCACGACCGAGTGCAAGTTCTACGGTCTGGGTTCTGACGGTACGGTGGGCGCCAACAAGAACACCATCAAGATAATCGGTGACCATACCCCGAAGTATTGCCAGGGCTATTTCGACTACGACTCCAAGAAGTCCGGCGGTTTTACCTGCTCGCACCTACGTTTCGGCGACCAGCCGATTCACGCACCGTACCTGGTTTCCACTCCTGACTTCGTGGCATGCCATGTTCCGTCCTACCTTTATAAGTATGATGTGCTCAAGGGCATCAAGGAGGGTGGCTCGCTGCTGCTCAACAGCCTTTGGGATGTAGAGGAGACCCTCGCGCACCACATTCCCGACTTCGTCAAGAAGACCATCGTGGAGAAGAAGGTGAAGCTCTACATTATCAACGCTACCAAGATTGCCGCTGAAATCGGTCTGGGTGGCCGTACCAACACCATCCTGCAGTCCGCATTCTTCAAGATCACGGGCATCATCCCGTTTGAAGAGGCTGTCGCCTACATGAAGAAGGCCATCGACAAGTCCTACGGCAAGAAGGGCGAGAACGTCGTCAAGATGAACTATGCCGCTGTAGACCGCGGTGCTGAATACGTTGAGGTGGAAATCCCTGCAGACTGGAAGAAGGCTGCCGGCAAGTTCGTCAATGCAAACCACGATCGCATGGCGCCCAAGTTCATCCGCGAAGTGGCCGACGTGATTGCCGCCCAGAACGGTAATGATCTCCCGGTCAGCACCTTCACCGGTGACATGGTAGACGGTACCATTCCCAATGGCACCGCCGCTTATGAGAAACGCGGTATCGCAGTTGAGGTTCCTACCTGGAATCCTGACAACTGTATCCAGTGCAACCAGTGCGCCTATGTCTGCCCGCACGCAGCCATCCGCCCGTTCCTGATGACCGAGGCTGAAGCCGCTGCGGCTCCCGCATCCGTCAAGCGAGTCCGTGCAAACGGTACCTTCAAGGATTACTACTTCACGATGCAGGTATCGCCGGCCGACTGTACCGGTTGCGGCAACTGCGCCGACATCTGCCCGGCCAAGACCAAGGCCCTCACGATGGTTTCCTGCGAATCCCAGAAGGGCGAGCAGGCAAACTTCGACTATATGCACAGCAAAGTGGGTTACAAGGAGGTCGCTCCCAAGGAGCAGAATGTGAAGAACCTGCAGTTCGCACAGCCGCTCTTTGAGTTCTCCGGCGCCTGCGCGGGCTGCGGCGAAACGCCGTACATCAAGACCATCTCCCAGCTCTTCGGTGAGCGCATGATGGTAGCCAATGCAACGGGTTGCTCCTCCATTTACAGTGCCGCTTACGGCTCCACGCCGTATTGCCAGAATGCAAAGGGCCGCGGCCCGGCTTGGCAGAACTCTCTCTTCGAGGACAACGCCGAGTTCGGTCTGGGTATGCACCTGGGTTCCGAGCGCATCCGCGAGACGGTCGCTGACCTGATGCGGAAGGGCCTCGAGTGCACCTGCTGCACCGCTGAGATGAAGGAACTTTTCGAGAAATGGCTCAACAACCGCAGCAATGGCCCGCTCACCCGCGAGATTGCCGACAAGCTCGTCCCGCTGATGGAGGTGTGCGGTTGCGACACCTGCAAGAAACTGCTCGAGCTCAAGAGCTACATCCCCGTCCGCAGCCAGTGGATCTTTGGCGGCGACGGTTGGGGCTACGATATCGGCTACGGCGGACTGGACCATGTCCTGGCTTCCGGCGAGAATGTCAATGTGATGGTGATCGACACCGAGGTTTACTCCAATACCGGCGGACAGTCCTCCAAGGCTACCCCGGCCGGTGCAGTGGCCAAGTTCGCTACTTCCGGCAAGCGCATCCGCAAGAAGGACCTGGGCATGATGGCCATGAGCTATGGCTACGTCTATGTAGCCCAGATCGCAATGGGTGCCAACCACGCCCAGACGCTCAACGCCCTCAAAGAGGCTGAAGCTTACGACGGCCCGTCGCTCATCATCGCCTACGCACCGTGTATCAACCACGGCTTGAAGGTGGGTATGGGTCACAGCCAGCTGGAAGAGAAGAAGGCAGTGGAGTGCGGTTACTGGCATCTCTACCGCTACAACCCGGTTCTCGAGGCTGAAGGCAAGAACCCCTTCACGCTGGACAGCAAGGAGCCCGATTGGAGCCTCTTCCAGGATTTCCTCAAGGGTGAGGTCCGTTACGCTTCCCTGATGAAGTCCTTCCCGGAGAACGCTGCAGAGCTCTTCGCAAAGACGGAAGAATTCGCCAAGTGGCGCTACAACACATACAAACGTCTTTCCGAGCGCTAGGCAGAAAAAAAGTTTGCAA
>JAFSWO010000064.1 GCA_017450165.1 Bacteroidales bacterium
AGCGGTTCCTACAACTTCCTGGCCGATTCCCTAAAGCTGTCCAATATCTCCATCAGCGGAAGCACCACCGTGTTCGGCAAACTGGGTATCAACGGTAACATGACCCTCAACCCCTACGCCATCAACGAACGAGGGCAGATCATCAATAAGTTCAACGTGCTCAAGACGGGCCACCTGGCGCGTATGACCAATGCGGGCGCTTCCCTCTCCTACTCCATCTCGGGCGGTGGAAAGTATCAGGGCAACGACGGTCACCACGGCTCGCCGGGCGGTGGCGGCGACGGCGACGGTGACGGGCATCACCACGGCGGGAACAGCGATTACGCCTTCATCTACTACCATCCGATTACCGGAGAGTACATTCCGGGCGGCTGGTGCTACTATATGAATCCGAATATCCCCTGGTCACTCCGCGTGGGTTACAACTACTCCTTCTCCCGCTCATATCAGTATTCCAATGAACGGCTTCAGGTGAAGGACAACCATACGCAGACCGTCTCCCTCTCCGGCAGCCTGCGGCTTACCAAGGCGCTCGACATGAACTTCAATACCGGATTTGACCTGACCAAGATGAAGATGTCCACCACGCAGGTCAGCGCCACCTACGACCTGCACTGCTTCACGATGTCCGTCTCCTGGGTGCCGAACGGTCAGTGGGAGAGCTGGAGTTTCCGATTTGCGGCCAAGGCTTCCGCCCTGGCGGACATTCTCAAATTCAAGAAAACATCCAGCTACTGGGACAACTGATATCGTTATGTTTGAAAAGATCGTCTCCATCGTCAACGACATTGTCTGGAGCCCCGCACTGGTCATTCTGCTGATTGCCGCCGGATTTTACTTCAGCATCCGTACGCGGTTCGTTCAGATACGCCGCCTGAAACTGATGGTCAAACTGCTCTTCTCGCGCAAGAAAGAGCCGGTCCCGGTTGAAGTGTCGGGCGAGTCCGCAGAGGCTGATCCGCCAAAGGCCAAAGGCGTCTCCTCTTTCCAGGCCTTCTGTATGGCCCTCTCGGGACGCGTGGGAACCGGCAATATCGTGGGCGTGGCCACCGCTATCGCGATGGGCGGTCCGGGTGCCATCTTCTGGATGTGGATCATTGCCTTCTTCGGCGCCTCCACCGCCTTTGTGGAGTCCACTCTCGCACAGATTTATAAATTCCCGCACCATACCGGATGGCGCGGCGGACCTACTACCTATATTGACAATGGCCTCAAACAGCGCTGGCTGGGTATCATCTTCGCGGTCTTTACCATTCTCGGCTACGGACTGCTGAGCGTTACGGTGCAGGCCAACGGTGCCGCTTCGGCCGCCTACAACTCCTTCCACATCCCGCCGCTCTTTGGCGGTATTATCCTCGCAAGTCTGTTGCTGTTGGTCGTAGCGGGCGGCGTCAAGCGCATCGCCAAGGTAGCAGCCACCATCACTCCACTGATGGCCGTCGTCTATATTCTTTTCTCGCTGATTATCGTGGGCTTGAACTACAAGGCCATTCCAGGAATGTTCAACCTGATTTTCACCAGCGCCTTTGGTACCAACGCCGTCTTCGGCGGCATCCTGGGCAGCGCCGTCGCCTTCGGCGTCAAGCGCGGACTCTACTCCAATGAGGCCGGCCAGGGTGGCGGAGCCATCGCATCGGCCAGCGCGGATGTATCGCATCCGGCCAAGCAGGGTCTGGTCCAGGCCTTCTCCGTCTATATCGACACCCTGCTGGTCTGTACCGCCACGGCCCTGATGATTCTCAGCTCGGGCACCTATAACGTGTTCGATGCAGCCGGCGGGACGATCATGTCCGGCGCGCCGGAACTGGGCAATAATTACGTAGGTTTCACCCAGGCGGCCGTGGACAAGGTTTTCCACGGATTCGGCAGCGCCTTCGTTTCGATCGCCCTCTTCTTCTTTGTCTTCACGACTATCATTGCCTACTACTTCTACGCGGAATCCAGCATCGCGTATCTCTGCTCCACGGGTGGCAAGCACCGCTGGAAGCTGGAGAAGGTGGTGGTTTGGATCTACCGGATCCTGATTGCAGCCGCCGTCATCTTCGGTGCCGAGCGGGAGGCCAACGTGGCCTGGCAGATGGGCGATATCGGCGTGGGACTCACCACCTGGATCAACGTCATCGTCATCTTGATTCTCTGTCCACAGGCTATACGCGCCCTGAAAGATTATGAGAAAAAGGAAAAAGCGGGAGAGATTGATTAGGCGCTCCCGTTTTTTTGCTTGTTTCTGTTTTTTGCTTATCTTTGCAGTCACTTAAAGGATGATCCGCCCCATCTGCGGTCCATTCTACTCCACACATTATGATCACAAAAGACGAACTTGAAGCCAAAAGTCGTGAAGACTTGTTGGCACTCGCAAAGGGGTACAATATTCGTAAACCCGAGTCCCTCGATGCAACCGATCTGGTCTATGCCATTTTGGATGAGCAGGCCAATCAATCCAGCGAAAAAATTCAACTGAGACCGCGCCGCAAAGGTCCGGCCGCAGCACAGAAACAGCAGAAAGCGCAACCCGAGGCCAAGAAGGCTCCGGAAGCGCAGCCCGCTGCTGCGGAAGCTCCTGCCAAACGTCGTGGACGTCCCAAGAAAGAGGCCCCGAAGGCGGAGAATCCCGCACAACCCGCTCCTGAGGCAGCACCCGCTGCACAGCCTGCCGCCGAGGTGAAATCCGCGCCGGCACAGGAAACCGCTGAAAAGCCCAAACGCGGCCGCAAACCGCGCAAGGAAGAGGGCGCCAAAGATCCAGAGCTTCCGCTGGAACAGCCTAAGGATGAGGCAAAAGCTGAGACTAAACCCGAGGCAAAACCGGCCGAGCGCAAGCAGCAGAACGGACAGAATCAGCAGCATGGCCAGCAGCAGCGTCCGCAAAACCAGCAGAATCAGCAACAGCAACCCAAACAGCCCCGCTTTGAGTTCGAAGGCACGGTAGAGGCCACCGGCGTGCTGGAAATCGTACCCGACGGCTATGGCTTCCTGCGTTCGTCAGACTATAACTACCTCAACTCCCCGGATGATATCTATGTCTCTCAGGCACAGATCAAATCATACGCACTCAAGACCGGCGACACGGTGCTCGGCGAGATCCGTCCTCCGCGTGAGGGCGAGAAGTACTTCCCGCTCATCAAGGTCCGTCTGATCAACGGCCGTACTCCGGAATCCATCCGCGACCGCGTGCCGTTCGACTTCCTCACCCCGCTTTTCCCGGAGGAGAAGTTCAACCTGACCGGCCATGGCCACAACAACAATATCTCGGTACGCGTGGTGGATCTCTTCACCCCGATCGGAAAGGGTCAGCGCGGCTTGATCGTGGCGCAGCCCAAGACCGGTAAAACCGTGCTGCTCAAGGATATCGCAAATGCCATCGCAGACAACCATCCGGAGGTCTACATGATCGTGCTGCTCATCGACGAGCGCCCGGAGGAGGTCACCGACATGGAGCGCAGCGTCAAGGCGGAGGTCATCGCATCGACCTTCGACGAACCGGCAGAGCGCCACGTGAAGGTCTCCAATATGGTGCTCGAGAAGGCAAAACGTCTGGTGGAGTGTGGCCACGACGTGGTAATCCTGCTCGATTCCATCACGCGCCTCGCGCGTGCATTCAACACGGTGCAGCCCGCTTCCGGCAAGATTCTCTCCGGTGGTGTGGATGCCAACGCTTTGCAGCGCCCCAAACGATTCTTCGGTGCCGCCCGGAAAATTGAAAACGGCGGTTCGCTCACCATTCTGGCTACCGCCCTCACCGAGACCGGTTCCAAGATGGACGACGTGATCTTCGAGGAATTCAAGGGCACAGGCAACCTCGAGCTGCAGCTCGACCGGAAGCTCTCCAACAAGCGCATCTTCCCGGCCGTGGACGTCACCCTCAGTTCCACCCGCCGCGACGACCTGCTCTACGATCCGGAGTACATCAACCGCATCTGGCTCCTGCGCAACTACCTGGCCGACATGAACTCCATCGAGGCCATGGAATTCCTCAAGAGCCGTCTCGAGAAGACGACCAACAACGCGCAGTTCCTCATCGAGATGAACGGCGACTCGCTCAAGTAGGATTTAATTCAGTTTTGAAGCATATTTCCCGATCTTCTCCTTGGCGTAGGCCAGGGAGATGGTCAGGGATTTGCGGCCGCTGGTGGGGGCCTCGAACATGGCGTCGGTCATGATGGCCTCGCAGAGGGAGCGGAGGCCGCGGGCGCCGAGTTTGAAGGAGATAGCGGTATCGACGATAAACTCCAGCACGTCCGGGCGGACGGTGAGTTTGATGCCGTCCATCGCGAAGATCGCCTTGTACTGCTTGATGAGCGCATTCTTGGGCTCGGTCAGGATGGAGAGCAGGCTTGCGCGGTCCAGCGGATCCAGGTGCGTCACCACCGGCAGGCGGCCGATGATTTCCGGAATCAGGCCATAGGAGCGCAGATCCTGCGGCGCCACGTACTGAATCAGGTTGTTCTTATCGACCTTCTCACGCTCCTTCTGGGCATTGAAACCGATTACCTGCATGTTGAGCCGCTGCGAAATGTGGTGCTCGATCCCCTCGAAGGCACCGCCACAGATGAAGAGGATGTTCTCCGTATTGACGGCAATCATCCGCTGCTCAGGATGCTTGCGGCCGCCCTGGGGCGGAACGTTTACGATGTTGCCTTCCAGGATTTTGAGCAGGGCCTGCTGCACGCCTTCGCCCGACACGTCCCGGGTGATGGAAGGGTTGTCGCTCTTGCGGGCGATCTTGTCGATTTCGTCGATAAAGACGATACCTCGCTCGGCTTGTGCCACGTCGTAGTCCGCATCCTGCAGCAAGCGCGTTAGAATGCTCTCGACATCCTCACCCACATAGCCGGCCTCGGTCAGCACGGTGGCATCCACGATAGCGAACGGGACGCCCAGCATCTTGGCGATAGTCCTGGCCAGCAGCGTCTTGCCGGTGCCGGTCGGGCCCACCATCAGGATATTGGATTTTTCAATCAAATCGTCGTCCGCCTTGCGGCTGATACGCTTGTAGTGGTTGTAGACCGCAACGGCCAGGGTCTTTTTGGCCTCGTCCTGACCAATGACATATTCGTCCAGGAATGCCTTGATTTCGCGGGGCTTGAGAAGCGGTCTCTCCCCTGCGGGCGCCTTTTTGGCCGGTTTCTTAGGCTGCGGTTCGCCCAGCACCTCACGCAGATAATCGTCCAGGCTGCGGATGCAGTCCGAGCAGATGGCGTGATCGCCCACCCGGACGAGCAGTTCTACCTGGTCTTGCGTGCGGCCACAGAAGCTGCAACGCGTGTTGTCGCCCGATCCGGCCATTACTTGCGCGGTGCTATGATTTCATCCACCATTCCGTAGGCAAGGGCCTCGGGCGCGGTCATCCAGAAATCGCGGTCCGCATCGCGGGCGATCTCTTTCACCGGCTTCCCGGTGTGGTGCGCCAGAATCTGGTGAAGTTCCCCCTTGAGCTTGACAATCTCGCGAGCCGTAATCTCGATATCGGACGCCTGTCCCTGCGCACCGCCCATCGGCTGATGGATCATTACGCGGGAGTGCGGCAGTATCGAGCGTTTGCCCTTGGCGCCGGCCGCCAGCAGTACGGAAGCCATCGAAGCGGCCATGCCGGTGCAGATGGTCTTCACGTCGCTGCGAATGGTCTGCATCGTATCGTAGATGCCCAATCCGGCATAGACCACGCCGCCCGGAGAGTTGATATAGAGGGTGATATCCGAATCCGAACCGTTCGAATCGAGGAAGAGCAGCTGCGCCTGGATAATGTTGGCCACATCATCGTCGATCGGGCATCCGAGGAAGATGATGCGATCCACCATCAGGCGGGAGAAGACATCCATCTGCGCCACATTGAGCTTGCGCTCCTCCACGATGGTCGGGTTGATGTAACCCGCATAGATGGAAGAGAGGCGGCTGAGCGCCGAGGAACTTACGCCGCAATTGCTGACGGCGAACTTTTCGAATTCGGTAGCCATATTATTCTGATTATTAAGCGGTCAGTTCACGCATTTTTTCAATCGAGACCTTCTTGGTGTCGAGGGTCACGGTCTTGCGGATATAGGCGAGTGCGTGGTCGTCCTGCACCTTCTCGAAGATGCGGCGGGCCTGCTGCTCGTCGGCGAGGGTGCGCTCAGCAAACTGCGTCAGCGTCTCCTCGGGAACCTGGTTCATGCCGTACATGGCGAACTGGTAAGCGGCCAGCTTCTTGGCCTCGGCGAGCAGATCCTCGCGGGAGGTCTTGAGTTTCTGGTCCTTGATGATCTGGTTGCGAATCATGTCCCAGCGGAAATCCTTTGCAAAGAGGTCGTACTCCTTCTCAATCTCCTCCTTGGTGTACTTGCCGTCGTTGGCGGTGAAGATCCAACGCTTCATGAAAGCGTCCGGCAACTTGATGTTGGTCTTCTTGAGGAAATACTCCTTGGCGTCTGTGCTGAAGCGGAAGTCTCCCTCCTGCACATACTCGGCCTCGAGGCGCTCCTTCACCTTGGCGTCGAACTCCTCTTCCGTCTTGACGGTGTCTTTGCCGAAGATCTGGTCGAAGGTCGCCTGCACCGGTTTTGCATCCACGAAGGTCTTGATCTCCTTCACGGTCATCTTCCAGTCTGCGGGCAGCTCGGAGAGCTCTTCCTTCTTGACCTTGAACATGGCGGCGCGGTCGGTTTCGTTGACGAAAGTCTTCACAATGTCAATGTCGCGGACATCACCGGCCTTGAGGCCCACGAAGCTCTTCTTGATCTCTTCGTCCTGGATGCTGCGGACAGCCACGTAAGCGGCCTCGACCTTGTGGTCGCCGGCCTCGAAGTCAGCAATCACGAAGTCATCGGCCTTGGCCGTCTTGCCGGTCTCGTGGGTGCCGTACTGCTTGAGCAGCGAAGCTTTGTAGTCCTTCAGGGCCTTGGCGGTTGCATTGACCTGATAGTAAGGGATCTTGTCCTCGGCCGAAACGGTGAATTCCAACTTCGGGGCGAGAGCGATATCAAAGCTGAAGCTGAAAGTATCGGGGTTGTCCCAGTCGTTCTTCTCCTCTTTTTCGCTCGGAAGCGGTTCACCGATGATGTCGAGTTTCTTGCTCTCG
>JAFSWO010000065.1 GCA_017450165.1 Bacteroidales bacterium
CCCCTCTGCGTCCTTCTCTTCCGGCTCGCCCCCGTCTTTCGTGCCGGCGAGCCCGCCGTTCCTGCCTCCGGCGCCCCTCTGCGTCCTTCTCTTCCGGCTCGCACCCCGTTTTGGGGCCCGCGAGCCCGTCGCTCCTTGGCGCGAGGCCCCTCTGGGGCCATCTTCGCGGGCTCGCAGATATGCGGATATGAGGTGTGCCGCGCGGGAGGTGGCGGGGCGCGTGGGGCAGAGCCCGCTTCTGGGTGGCGTCGCGATGTCTTTTCTTCTCTCGGCGGGCCTTGATCCGCGCTCCGCCTTCCTGTGCGGTCAGTCCCAGACCGCACAGGCCATCAAAGCCCACTGCGGCTGAATGACACCAAGACGCGTATCTTCAGCACTCTGGCGTGGAAAAGGATTAATAAAAAACTGACAGTGAAGTCCCGGATCGTGTGCCGTCCTTCGGCGATCATCTCGCGGGCTCATACGCTTGAAAGCTCATTTTTGAAGAAAAATGTGCTTCGGAATGAAGAATACACTTGACAACTCCTCTTTCACGTATTATCTTTGTATTGTCGAATCAACTGTTGTCATCCTGTTGGTGGCGGGAGATTGAGGCGCAAGAAAATGTGATGTACAGATTAGAATTCTATCATTTGACATCTGACGGTGCCCTGACGCCGAAATTGATTTCTTTACCGATGGATTACCGTGCCGCTTTCAACTTGATCGCGGTATGTGCTGCCTATTGTAAAGCACGTGTGGTCGCCTTTTCTATCGAAGAAACGCATATTCATGTCCTGCTTGAAGGGCGCCGATCGGAATGTGAGGCCTTCAAGATCATGTTCGAACGCAGTTATATCCGCCACGTTACCAAAACGCGCGGGACACTGAATGGCGCCAAGATTGATCTCGATGTCATTCCCATCCTGGAGGAAAACCATTTGTTGGATATCGGTACTTATGTTATTGCCCAGCCAACCAAAGATGGCAAACCGGTATTGCCGCAAGATTATCGCATCTATGTATTTCCGTACTAAGAACCATATTCCGATTTGGCGTTACGATGAAGAGGGAGTGCTTCATCATCCCGTTCCGGTGGGTTCACTTAGCTACTCAGTCGTGCGTTCATTGGTGTGTTCCAAGCGTCGGGTTCCTGATGACTGGCTAATATGTAACGGCCTGGTTCAGCCGGAGAGCTATGTTGATGTGGCGCTCTTCGAAACAATCTACCGCACGCACAATAGCTTTCGGGTATTCATGTCTTCCAATAAGCAGAAGGATCGTGAAATCCAAATGCGGGAAGCGAATTATCTCGGTGTGACATTGGATGATGCGGAAGCGTCTGGCTATTGCAGGGATCTTTGTCGGGAGATGTTCCAGGTTAACATCGTACGGGTGCTGGATGGTCGTCAACGGGTGCAGCTGGCGCAGGCGCTGCGGTCCAGATACAAACTGTCTTTCCGACAATTGGCTAAGTTGACTGAACTTCCGATGTCGGAGATTCAGCGATTTGTATAATCGTCTAAAACTAATAGTACATAGTCTTGGTCGATTAACGAGCGGTTATCCTCGGCCGGGCAAGGGGAGTCCTTCTCAACTCCCCGATGCCCGGCCGGGAGATAACCGTTTGCTGATCTTTCGGTTATCCCTGCCGTGGCAGGAGATAACCGATCTTATGGTGCGAGCCGGGGGTGATGCCGTGCGGTGGTGGCTGGAGGCGTGGTTGTCCGGCTCGGAGTATTCGTCATACCGGATAGCGGGAGGGAAGGGGATGACTGAAAGTGGGGTGAATTTGGCGGGGTTGTTGTTTTTTTTGTATATTTGAAGATTGAACTTATTGAAACTACGAATTGAATGGTTGTGATAAGGTTAGCGAATAGTCATTAAAGTAATAGATATAATCCCTATGGAAAAGAATCGTCCGACGATCATCGACTTCGTCGAAAAGTACACCCACCAGTTTGCCGGCAATGTCTATCTTCGCGAGAAGGTGGATGGTGTCTGGAAGGAAATCACCCAGGAGCAGACGCGCAATGAGGCGTACCGCATCGGTGCTGGCCTGATGGCGCTCGGCTTGCAGAAAGGGGAGAAAATTGCGCTTCTCTCGGAAAGTCGCGCGATGTGGATCCTTGCAGAACTCGGCGCACTATATGCCGGCGCAGTCGATGTGCCGCTTTCGGTCAATCTCGGCGAAGGCCAGGACCTGCTCTTCCGGATCCACCACTCTGAAACGAAATGGATTCTCGTGTCAGCTAACCAGTTGACGAAGATTCGTGCCATTATCGGCGAGTGCCCGGACGTCCGCAAAGTCATCGTTTTCGACGATACCGCCTTCAATGTGGACGGCCTCCGGGAAAACGAGATCCGGATGTCGGAAGTCCAGCAACTCGGTGACGCGTTTCTCGCGAACAACCGAAAGCTTTTCGAAGACCGGTACAAATCCATCGGGCCTGATGATTATGCCAATATCAGCTACACTTCCGGGACGACGGCTGATCCGAAGGGCATTCTGCTGACACATCGCAACTATACGGCCAACGTGGAGCAGGGTCATTCCGTGATCTCTATCGGGGAGAACGAGGTGATGCTCATCATCCTGCCGCTCGACCACTGCTTTGCCCACGTGGCCGGTATGTACACGATGATGTACTACGGCGGTTCCATCGCTTTCGTGCCGATCGGACGCAATGCGCTGGCTACGCTCAAGAATGTACCTATGGCCATTCGCGAGACGCGGCCGCACGTGATGCTCTCCGTGCCGGCACTCGCCCGCAATTTCAAGAAAAATATTGAAGCGGGCATCAAGGCCAAGGGCCCGAAGGTCGAGAAACTGTTCAATTTTGCGGTGAAGAATGCGATTGCCTATAATAAGGAATACTATAACCGCGGCGGGCTGAAGGACTGCTGGCGCAAGCCGCTGATGTGGCTCTTCGACAAGCTCATTTTCAAGAATGTACGCGAGAGTTTCGGCGGACGGATGAAGTTCTTCGTGGGGGGTGGCGCGCTGCTCGACATCGAGCTGCAGCGCTTCTTCTGTGCGGTGGGAATGCCGATGTTCCAAGGTTATGGCCTGACGGAAGCCACGCCGATCATCTGCGCCAACTCGGCCGGCCACGCCATCTTCGGCTCTTCTGGCCGGATCGTCCGTCCGATGGACTGCAAGATCTGCGATGAGCAGGGCAACGAGGTGGCCATCGGTCAGAAAGGCGAGATCGTCATCCGCGGCGAGAACGTGATGGCTGGCTACTGGAAGAATCCGAAATCGACGGCCGAAACGGTGGTGGATGGCTGGCTGCACACCGGTGATATGGGCTATATTTGCCCGTGGGATACGGATTTCCTCTATGTGGTGGGCCGTTTCAAGAGTTTGCTGATCTCGTCGGACGGCGAGAAGTATTCGCCGGAGGGTTTTGAGGACAGTCTGCCGGAGGTGTCGAAATTCGTGTCGCAGGTGGTGTTGCACAACAACCAGAATCCGTACACGATGGTGCTCATCGTGCCGGAAAAGGAAGCGCTCAGAGAGTTCGTGAAGAAGCAGGGGCTGGATCCGGAAAGTCGCGAAGGCAAGGTCGCGATGTTGCAGCAGATCCAGGCGGAGATTGACTCGTATCGTCGTGGCGGTGCGCACTACGGGCTGTTCCCGGAGCGCTGGCTTCCGGCCGCGGTTGTGATCTGCGACGAGGCGTTCACCATCGGCAACCGGATGATGAACTCGACGATGAAGATTGTCCGCGGAAAGGTCGAAGAGCACTACGCCGATCGCATTGCCTACGCCTACACACCCGAAGGCAAACAACTCCTGAACGAAAAGAACATCGCTTCCATTTAGTCTAGATGCCCGATCAAGTCGGGCATGACGAAAGGAGGTCGGGCATGACGAAAGGAGGTTGGGCATGACGAAGATGAATAGGAAGGTATTAAGGCGTCATTCCCGGCTTGACCGGGAATCTTAAACAGTGTTATGTACGGTGGTTATATTTACTTCATGACCAATGTCTCAAACAAGGTTTTATACATTGGCGTAACGAGTGATTTGAAGCGTAGGATAGCAGAACATAAAGAAGGATCCGCCTCTGCATTTACTAGAAAGTACCATTGCTGTAAACTCGTCTATTTTGAGTGTTTTTCCGATATTGAGCAAGCGATTGCCAGAGAAAAGCAGTTGAAACATTTCAAGCGGGAATGGAAAGATGAATTGATTCAAAGGGTTAATCCAGAGTGGATCGATTTGTATGATAATATGTCGATTAATCCGATGATTGTATAGATGCCCGATCAAGTCGGGCATGACGAAAG
>JAFSWO010000066.1 GCA_017450165.1 Bacteroidales bacterium
CCCAAGGTCTGTCTGATTGACAAGTACTCCTCCTCCGACGGCGACCTCTTCCCGTACGGCTTCCGGAAACTCGGCCTCGGCAAACTCATCGGTAAACGTTCCTGGGGCGGTATCGTGGGCATCTCCTCCTCCAAACGCTTTATCGACGGACAGGATATGCGCACCCCGTTCTTCACCTCCTACTCAACGGAAGGGAAGTGGATTATTGAGGGCCACGGTGTGGATCCTGATATCGACGTGGATATCAACCCCTTCGATGACTACCTCGGCCGCGACGCCCAACTCGACATGGCCATCGCCGTCCTCAAGGAAGAACTCAAATCCTACAAACCCCTGCCTGGCACCCCGGCTGCTCCGGACAAATCTAAGTAAGGATTTGATTATGAAAGAATACGGTCGCCAATCGGCGGCCGTATTCTTTATGCGAGTTGTTTGAGGCGGGCGATTTCGGCGGGCCAGAGGTCCGGAACCGGGGTCTCGAGGATGAGCGGGATGCCGTCGAAGCGCGGGTCTGCGGCGATGCGGTCAAAGCAGTCGAAGCCGATTTCACCGGCGCCGAGGCTCTCGTGCCTATCCACGTGGGAGCCGACCGGTTTCTTGGCATCGTTCAGGTGCATACCCTTGAGATATTTCAGTCCGACGACGCGGTCGAACTCATCGATGACTGCATCGAAGCTCCCTTTCAAGTCATAGCCGGCGGCGAAGGCGTGGCAGGTGTCGATGCAGACACCCACGCGGGTTTTATCTTCCACCTGATCAATGATTTCTGCCAGTTGCTCAAAGCGGTAGCCCATATTGGAACCTTGTCCGGCGGTGTTCTCCAGTACCGCGCAGACGCCATGGGTCTTGGATAAAGCCAGGTTGATGGATACGGCGATTCGACGCAGGCATTCCGACTCGGAAATCTGGTTCAAATGGCTGCCCGGATGAAAGTTCAACCGATTGAGTCCCAGCTGTTCGCAGCGTTGCATCTCGTCCAGGAAAGCGGCCCGGGAGCGGCCCAGACCTTCGTCTTCCGGATGGCCCAGGTTGATTAGATAGCTGTCGTGCGGCAGAATCGAATCGGGCACGAAGCCCAGTGCGGCGCAGCGCTCCTTGAAGAGAGCGATGGATGCCGCTGTCAGGGGCGCCGAGACCCACTGCCGCTGATTCTTGGTAAAGAGCGCAAAACCGGTCGCGCCGATGGCCTGTGCATTGAGGGGCGCGTTCTCCACGCCGCCGCTGGCACTGATATGAGCACCGATGTATTTCATCGCTAGGAGATATTTGAGAAATCTTTGGTTTCTATTTTCAGGTTCTTCAGCCCGGTCACGAGAATCGCATTCTGGGGCGCTTCCAGCAAGGGGTCCGCCTCCAAAATGGCGGCCGCCGTAGAACGGGCAAGTTCCAATACCGGAGAGTCCTTGGCCAGGTCGGCAATATGCAGGTCGATGGCCAGACCGCTCTGTCGCGTGCCTTCGAAATCACCCGGACCGCGCATCCGCATGTCGGCCTCGGCCAGTTCGAACCCGTCGTTGGTCTGGCACATCATGTCGATGCGCTTGCGGGCGTCGTCGCTCATCTTGTAGTCCGTCATCAGGATGCAATAGGACTTGTCGGCCCCCCGGCCCACGCGGCCGCGCAGCTGGTGCAACTGTGAAAGACCGAAGCGTTCGGCGCTCTCAATCACCATCACCGAGGCGTTGGGAACGTCTACGCCGACCTCAATCACCGAGGTGGCTACCAGAATGTTGGCCTTCCCCTTGACAAAGAGCTCCATGTCGAAGGCCTTGTCTTCCGGCTTCTGCTTGCCGTGGACTACGGCCGTGATATATTGCGGTTGCGGGAACTCTTCCGTGATGGTCACGTAGCCGTCAATCAGGTTCTTGTAGTCCATCTTTTCGGACTCCTTGATGAGCGGATAGACGATAAAAATCTGCCGGCCGAGTGCAATCTGCTCGCGCATAAAGCGGTAAAGATCACCGCGTTGCGTCTCCGTCCAGTGCACGGTCTGGATGGGTTTGCGGCCCGGCGGAAGTTCGTCGAGAACGGAGACGTCCAGATCGCCATAGAGCGTCATGGCCAATGTGCGGGGAATCGGCGTGGCCGTCATCACGAGGATGTGCGGCGCCAGATCGGACTTGTTCCAGAGCCGCGCACGCTGCTCCACGCCGAAGCGATGCTGCTCGTCGATTACGGCGAGTCCCAGGTTCTTGAACTGCACGGTATCTTCTATCAGCGCGTGCGTGCCGAAGATGATATGGATAGAGCCATCCTCGAGCCCGGCGTGGATGCGCCGCCGTTCGGCCGTCTTGGTATTACCGGTCAGCAGAGCGACCTCTACGCCGGTGTCTTTCAGGTATTTGAAGACACCATTATAATGCTGAACGGCCAGAACTTCCGTCGGGGCCATGATGCAGGCCTGGTAACCGTTGTCCACCGCCATCATGGCGGCGAGAATGGCCACCAACGTTTTGCCGCTGCCCACATCGCCCTGCAGGAGGCGGTTCATCTGCCGGCCGCTGCCCACGTCGTCACGGATTTCGTGCAAAACCCGTTTTTGAGCGCCGGTCAGCGGGAACGGTATGTTGTTGTAAGTCTGGTTGAAAGCCGTACCTATCCGTTTAAATACGGCTCCGGCCGCCCCGCGCATCCGGATACTCTTCTGCTTGAGCATCGAGAGTTGAAGGAAGAAAAGCTCTTCAAACTTGAGCCGTTCCTGCGCCTTGGCCAGCGAGTGGATATCCTGCGGAAAATGAATGTTTTGCAGCGCAAATTTCAGCGGGCAGAGGCGGCGCTGGAGCAGCAGGTATTCAGGCAGCGTCTCGCGAATCTCGGGTAGCACCTTGGCCAGCAGCGCGGCCTGCAGTTTGGCGATTGCCTTGTTGCCCAATCCGCCGCTGCGGAGGTTCTCGGTTCCGTTGTACACGCCCAGGAAGTGACCCGTGGATTGCTGCAGTTTCTCCTCAGTGGCGAGATCCACCTCCGGGTGTACCAGATTGTATTCGTGGTTGAAGAGGCTCGGTTTGCCAAAGACGATATACTCGCCGCCCACCTTCAGTTTGTCCTGCATCCACTTGATACCCTTGAAGAAGACCAGGTCGATGGTTCCGGTGCCGTCCGTGAAGGTGGCTACGAGCCGCTTTGCCCGCTGCGCACCAACCTCCTGGATGGAGGTCACATGGCCGCGCAACTGGATATAGGTGTTGGTGGAGTCGATTTCGCGGACCGAATAGAACTTGGAGCGGTCTACATAGCGGAACGGAAATGTGTAGAGCATATCCCGGAAGGTTGTGATACCCAGCTCTTTTTGCAAAAGCTCCGCCCTGCGCGGGCCGACGCCCGGCAGGAATTTGATCTCACTGTCCAGAATGGTGCTCATCGCTCCGCAAATTTACCATTTTTATTATATTTGCCGAATATTTGGACCAACGAATTCGACTTATGAAACATACAACGGTAGTCGGCATCACCCAAGGCGACACCAACGGCATCGGTTACGAAACCATCATCAAGGCACTCTCAGACGCACGCATGCTGGATGCCTGCATTCCAGTGATTTACGGATCTTCCCGATTCTTCGGTATCTACAAACGCGAGATTCCCGAGACGGAACAGCTCGTAACCAATGTCATCAACTCGGCATCCGATGCCCGTCCCAAGCGCATCAACATCATCAACGCCGTGCCGGACAACCTCGGCATCGAGATCGGTCAACCCACATTGGATGGTGCAAAAGCAGCCATGCTGTCGCTGAGCGCAGGCGTCAAGGACCTGAAAGAGGGAAAGATTGACGCGCTGGTCACGGCTCCCTTCAACAAGCACACCATGTCGCAGGCCAACTTCGGCTATCCCGGCCATACGGAATACCTCACCAAAGAGTTCGGCGCCAAGGACAGTCTGATGCTGCTCTGCAGCCACACGATGCGCGTAGGTGTGGCGACGAACCACCTGCCTATCGGCAAGGTTTCTTCCGCCTTGACCAAAGATTTGATTTTGAGCAAGCTGCGCTTGATGAACTCTACCCTCAAGCGTGACTTCGGTTATATCCGTCCCAAGATTGCCGTGCTCGGCCTGAACCCGCACGCGGGCGACGGCGGCTCCATCGGTTCGGAAGAGACGGACGTAATCCAGCCGGCTGTAGAAGCAGCGAATGCAGAGAATATCCTGGCATTTGGCCCCTTCTCCGCCGACGGTTTCTTCGGATCCGGCATCTTCTCCAAGTACGACGCCGTGCTGGCGATGTATCACGACCAGGGACTGATTCCGTTCAAGGCGCTGGTCTTCGACGACGGCGTCAACTTTACGGCCGGACTGCCCGGTGTCCGTACCTCTCCGGATCACGGTACCGCTTACGATATCGCCGGCAAGAACAAAGCGAATCCCGGCCCGATGATGGCAGCCATCTACTGCGCAATCGATATTGCCAACAATCGTCACCAATACGATGAGATGACGGCCAATCCCATGGAGATTAAGCATTTCGAGGGGCCGAAGTACGAGAAGACCTTTGCGCCTGAATAGTCACAGCGACCGTCTCTGCTCATGAAACGCCCGCCCATCTATCTCTACACCGACGGTGCCTGCTCAGGCAATCCCGGCCCGGGTGGCTACGGCGTGATTCTGCGTTGTGGCGAGCTGGAGCGGGAGATTTCGCAGGGCTACGCCAATACCACCAATAACCGGATGGAACTGCTGGCGGTCATTACCGGACTGGAAGCGATCCGCTGGGAGCGGGCCGAGGTCGAGGTCTGGAGCGACTCCTCCTATGTGGTGGACGCCGTCGAGAAGGAGTGGGTATTCGGTTGGGAAAAGAAGCACTTCGCCAAGAAGGCGAATGCCGATCTCTGGATGCGTTTTCTCGCCGTCTATCGTCGCCATCACGTTCGTTTCCACTGGATTCGCGGCCACAACGGCCACCCCGAGAACGAACGCTGCGACGCCCTTGCCGTCGCCGCCGCCGCTTCCCCGAACCTCCTCCCGGATCCCGGCTATCAGTCCGCCGACGACCAACAATCTATTTTCTAGTTTCTCCTCTTGCCGTTTTCAACGAGATTCCTCATCTTTGTAAGTGATGAGGAATGATTCCTCGTCGTAACATATTATTTCGAGGCGAGAGATATGAGGAGCCAGTATCAATATGCCAGCGAGTCCGCTGCAATCCACATCTACCAACGATCATATAATGGTTATGTGGTTTTTTATTCGGTTAAAGATCACCTGATTTTCTTCATGACACTATGTCTGATGGCAAGAAAATTCGGGGTATCGATACTGGGCATATGCATTATGCCGGATCATTTTCATATGCTGATACGTCCGGTCCCTTTAAGCAAATTGTCGTCTTTCATGAAGGAATCAACCAGGTGTTTTGCTCGAGTCTATAATGCCTGGTATGGCAGACAAAGCCAATTGTTCAGCCATCCAAAAGATAAGAACAGCTGCTGCCTATGTATACAATAATCCAGTCGAAAAGAGACTGAGCAGTAGGGCGGAGCTATATCAATGGAACTTCCTCTCTTATGCTAACAGACAGTACCCTTTTTCTGAAAAACTGCCTCTCAGGAAAACTAGAAAGGCATTGAGACGTGCTTTATCAGTCATACCGTTTTATTTCAATTCAGGGAAGATAATCCCATACATGATGATGGAGAATCTTTCCTCTGACCTCACGCCGGATGAAGTAAAAGTATGGGTTGATTCAATTGTTCAGACCTATAACTGTATCGATTATAAGGATTTACTCTCTTTTTATGAATCGTTGGATTTGATGCTCCTTGCTTTTAAATCGAACACCGGAAGCGAATATGACATCAATGAGGATTATACTCCAGGATCTGATCGAGTCTATGCGGCACTGACGAACTTCCTTTATAAAGTGTTTAAGATAACTGATATCCGAGAAGTCCTTTCCATGCCTCAAGAGAAGAGAATCGTTATTGGCAACACTCTTTTGCTAAGAACAAAAGCATCGAGAAGGCAGATAAAGAAATATCTACATCTTGATGATTAAGATTAAATGCCGTGCCTGTTAAATAGCTCACTATCAGATGTATACGGAAAGTATATTATTTTAGCCGATTTAGTTATTTTTTGTATATCGATGATTCATAGGGATATACCGGGCACAGCTGAGGGCCGGCAGCGCCGCTGCGCGAGGACTGAGCGCAGCGGCACAACTGTTGGCAGATGAGGCGCAGCCATTTAAACCCGACGCGCGTGCCGCGCGCCGGAATCTTTATTCCCAAACGAATAGGTCGGAGGCTTCGCGGCGGGGGAGGGCGGTGAAGCGGAGCGCAGCGAAGCGGGGATGGGAGCGGAGGGCGTCGGTGATGGTGGAGAGGGCCAGCTCCGGGGTGTTGTTGTTTTCACTGAGGTGACACAGGAAAACGTCCTGGAGAGGAGAGACGCTGGCGTCACCGCTGGTGTTGGAGTCGAAGCAGTCACAGGAGTTCACGCCGGAGTCGAGGCCGGAGTCGCCGCTGAGAACGCAACCGGAGTCGGCGCCGTTCAGGTCCAGGGCGCGGCGGATGAGTTCGGCGGTCTGGGCGTTGGCGAGATGGCCGTGGCCGCCGCGGATACGTCGCTGGAGGTCAGCCGGGTAGCCGCCGGTACGGAGCATCTCGGGATCGTAGTTGGCCTCCACGATCAGGTGGCGTGCCCGTGCTGCAAAGCGGACGGCATCGTCGGTAACGTCGCCGACGTCCGTCAAGAACGTAAAGGTTTCTCCAAAGAAATCGATAAAGAACCCCACCGTATCCGTCGCATCATGTGGAACGGAAAAAGGCAGTACCCAGATGCCATTGCCGTGAGAGTAGTGACGACGATCTGCCGCTTTCTCGCAAGAGCGATTCTCTTTGGCGTCGAACAAGGACGGTTCAACCGAATCGAAACATTTTCCGTCCAGTCGTAGCCACTCTCCGGGGACCAGGGGATGGCAGCAGCTGGCGTCCAGAAAGTCGCGGGTGCAGTAGTGGCGGCGGAAAGCGGCGATACAGGGCGCCGTGGCATAGACCGGCTTCTGAAACCGCGCCGCAAAGGTCCCCAGCGACCGGATATGGTCGAAGTGATCGTGCGAGACCAGCACGCAGCGGACGCGGTCAACCGACAGGCCGACCTCGCTCATCCGCTTCTTGATGGTGCGCGTGCCGATACCGGCATCGATCAGGATGCCGCAAGTTTCGTTACCGATGTAGTAGCAGTTACCGTTGCTTCCGCTGGAGAGACTGACGAATTGCGTCATCGCTGCTGCGGAATCAAAGGGTTGCGATCAGACGGGTGAAGATGCGCTGCATCTTGCCGGCGGCTGCGTCGGCGGCCACAATCACATCCTCGCCATTGTTCTCGTAATCTTCCGCGAAATCGCCGTGGGCCTCGTTGGTGATGCACGACATGCCGAATACCGGGATGCCGCAGTGGCGGGCGGTGATGACCTCGGGAATGGTGGACATACCCACCACGTCGGCGCCGATCATGCGGAAATAGTTGTACTCCGCCGGCGTCTCATAAGAAGGTCCCGTACCGGCCAGGTAGACACCCTTGTGCACCGGAATGCCCTCTTCCGCCGCAATCTTCTCCGCGCGGGCGATCAGTTCCAGATCGTAGGGCCGCGTCATATCCGGGAACCGGGGACCGAACTCGTCCAGGTTCGGACCGATCAACGGGTTGGGCAGCAGGTTGATATGGTCGCGGATGATCATCAGGTCGCCCAGCTTGTAGTCGAAATTGACGCCGCCTGCCGCATTGGAGACAAAGAGATATTGGATTCCGAGCACGCGCATCACGCGCACGGGCATCGTGACCTGCGACATAGGCCAGCCTTCGTAGTAGTGGAACCGGCCCTGCATGGCGCAGACGTTCTTCCCGGCGAGGCGGCCGAAGATCAGGTTGCCCTTGTGGCCGATGGCCGTGGAGACGGCAAAGTGGGGAATATCCTTATAAGGTATGATGTCAACCGGTTCGATGGCATCGGCCAGGCGGCCGAGTCCGCTGCCGAGCACGATGCCGACCTTCGGCACAAAGATGCCGAGGCGTTTCTTCAGATAATCAGCTGCTTCGCTGATCTTTCGCATTCTTTCGTCCATGGTTTATCGTCTCATTATTTTCCAGGCCAGGGCGTCCGCGCGGTCGAGAATCTCGTCTTCGCCGGCGACCTTGCGCTTCTCCATCAGAATCCGGCCATCCACGATGACCGTATCGATGCAGGAGCTGTTGGCGGAAAGGATGAAATTACTGGTAAAATCGTAGTTGGGGGTAAAGGCCTCGCAGTGGGTGTTGACCAGCAGCAGGTCGGCCAGGGCCCCCTCTTCAATGCGGCCGGCGTCGAACCCGAGCGCACGGGCGCCACGCAGCGAAGAGGCCTCCATCAGGGTGCTGAAGGGCAGCGATTTGGGCTCCTTGCGCCAAGCCTTCTGGACCATCGCAACGGTCTTGAGGCTCTCGCGGATATCCAGGTTGTCGGACGATCCGGCGCCGTCGGTGCCGATACAGACGTTGCAGCCTGCATCTTCCAACTCGTTGAATTTGAACTTGTAACCCGAACTGAGCAGCAGGTTCGAGTTGATGTTGTGCGCCACATTCACGTGGCGGCTGCCCAGAATCTCGATATCTTCATCGTTCAGCCAGATGCAGTGGGCCGCCACGGTGCGGGGACCGAGCAGTCCGAACTTGTCGAAGTGCTGCGTAGGGGTGAGGCCGAGCTTCTCCACATCCTTGCGGGTCTCGAGTTCGGTCTCGGAGAGGTGGAGGTTGAGCAGCAGGTCGTTTTCTTGCGCGAACTTGCCGGCCCAGGCCATGGTCTCTTCCGAGGTGGTGTAATCCGCGTGGATGGAGACGCCGAAACGGACGCGGTCCGACCATTCGCGCGAGGCGGAGAATATCTCCAAACACTCGCGCCGCTGCGCCGCTGCCTTGTTCTTGTCAAAGTTGTCCAGAAAGACATAGGTAATCACGCCGCGGATGCCCATCTCTTCTGCCGCACGGGCCACGGCCTTCGGGAACCAGTACATGTCCAGAAAGGCGGTGGTGCCGGTCTTGAGCATCTCCAGGATGGCGAGCTTGGAGCCCCAGTAGACGGCCTCTTCGTCCAGATTCTTCTCAATCTGCCAGATGTTGTCCAGCCATTTCTGCAGCGTGGTATCTTTGCGGACGCCGCGCGTGAGGGTCATGGCGGCATGGGTATGCATGTTGACGAATCCGGGGACCACGGTGTAGTGGCGGCCGTCGATTTCGCGGTCGGCACCCACCCGTTCGCCGAGATCCGGAGCGATGCGCGCAATCCGGTTCCCCTCGATGAGGAGGTCGGCCTTGGCACCGTTCAAGGTTGTCTGTTTGAGAAGGATGGAACTCATAGGAGAGGCTTGTAAATTTTATCAAAGTTAACAATTTTTTCCGAAAGGGAGTTTTTTTCTTACCTTTGCACCCCACTACAGTGATTCAACAATACAATTATAATACAGTATGAATCTACTATTCTATGCGGTACCTGCAGCCTCCGTCATTGCGCTGCTCTTCGCATTCCTCTTCTATCGTCAGATGAAGAAAGAGGACGAAGGTACCCCGACAATGAAACAGATTGCCCTTTATGTGCGCCAGGGAGCCATGGCTTACCTGAAGCAGCAGTATAAAGTGGTGGTCATCGTCTTCGTGGTGCTGGCCATTTTCTTTGCGATTCTGGCCTATGGTTTCAACGTTCAGAACCCCTGGGTTCCCTTCGCTTTCCTGACCGGCGGTTTCTTCTCCGGTCTGGCCGGTTTCATCGGCATGCGGACGGCTACCTACGCTTCGGGCCGTACGGCCAATGCGGCACGCCGCAGCCTGAATGCCGGCCTGAAGGTGGAGTTCCGTTCCGGCGCCGTGAAGGGTCTGACCGTCGTGGGTCTGGGTCTGTTGGACATCGCCCTTTGGTACATCATCCTGAATGCATTTGTGGCTGAAGCTACTGAAGCCCAGAAACTTGTCACCATCACGACCACGATGCTGACCTTCGGTATGGGTGCTTCTACGCAGGCTCTATTCGCCCGTGTGGGTGGTGGTATCTACACCAAGGCTGCCGATGTGGGTGCTGACCTCGTGGGTAAAGTGGAAGCTGACCTTCCGGAAGACGATCCCCGCAACCCGGCTACCATCGCCGACAACGTGGGTGACAACGTAGGTGACGTGGCCGGCATGGGCGCAGACCTCTATGAGTCTTACTGCGGTTCCATCCTCTCCACCATGGC
>JAFSWO010000067.1 GCA_017450165.1 Bacteroidales bacterium
AAGATGGCGTCGAAATCTCCTGCGAGCGCCAGATCCACCCCTTCGCGACCGTTGGCGGCCGTGGCGACCTCGCATCCCTCGAGCGTCTCGAGGTCTTCCTTGAGAATCATCCGGATAGGTTCGGCGTCGTCGATAATCAGAATCTTCATAGTCTCTTACCTGAGGATTGGTTTGCAAAGATAGCGATTTTTGGCTAAATTTGTGGACCGATTAGAACGCAACCCTATGCACAACATCATCATTGCCATTGACGGTTTTTCCTCCACCGGAAAGAGTTCCTTTGCCAAACTGATTGCGGCCCGCCTGGGCATTCTCTACCTGGATTCGGGTGCGATGTACCGCGCAGTTACCCTCTACGCACTCAACAGTGGCTATATCACTGCAGATCATACGATCGATGAAGCAGCCCTGAAGGCGGATCTGGATGCCGGCAAGGTGGAAATCGCCTTTGTCCGCAATGAAGAAACCGGCAAGTACGGCATCACGCTGAACGGAGCGGACGCGGAGACGCGCATCCGCCAGCTGGATATCTCCGGCAATGTGAGCTATATCGCCGTCATCCCCTTCGTGCGGAATTTCGTGGACAATCTGCTGCACCGCTACGGCGAGAATGGCTGCATCATGGACGGTCGTGATATCGGTACCGCTGTCTTCCCCAACGCGGACCTGAAGATCTACATGACGGCAGATCCCGCCATCCGTGCGCAGCGCCGTCTGGACGAGATGAAGGCCAAGGGTGAAACGGCCAGCTTCGAGGAGGTGCTCCAGAATGTCAAGGAGCGCGACTATATCGATTCCCACCGCGCCATGAATCCCCTCCGCAAGGCGGATGACGCATTGGAACTGGACAACAGCCACATGACCTTTGACGATCAGATGAAGTGGCTCGGCGGCGTGCTGAAGGAGCGTTTCGGTATTGACTTCTAAGATGAATCTTTCCGTTGAAATCGATCCCGGCAGCGGCTTCTGCAACGGCGTTGTACGGGCTGTCCGGCAGGCGGAAGAGTACCTCTCCCGGGAGAAGCGGCTCTATTCGCTGGGCGCCATCGTACACAACTCGTTGGAGCTGGAGCGGCTGAAAGCCAAAGGGCTGGAGATCCTCGAACTGGAGGATGTCCGCCGGTTGCACAATGAAACCCTGCTGATCCGGGCGCACGGAGAGCCGCCGGCAACCTACGCGCTGGCAGAGGCGAACGGCATTCGCATCATCGACTGTACCTGCCCGGTCGTACTGCAGCTTCAGCAGAAGGTCAAGGAGGTTTACCAGGGGATGAAGGATTCTGCCGGACAGGTGGTCATCTTCGGAAAACGGGGGCACGCCGAGGTCAATGGCCTGGTAGGCCAGACGGAAGGTACGGCTCTGGTAATCGGCAGCCTGGAGGAGGTGGAACGGATCGACCCCGCGCGGCTGGTCGCCCTCTTCTCGCAGACCACCAAGGACCCCGACGAATACGCGCAGATCTGCCGGGCCGTGGAGCAGCGGTGCAACCACACGGTGGTCTTCGACACCATCTGCCGCCAGGTGGCCTCGCGTCACAAATCCCTCGTAGCTTTTGCCCGCACGCACTCCATTATTCTCTTCGTGAGCGGAAAGGAGAGCTCCAACGGAAAGGTCCTCTTTGACCTGTGTCTCAGTGAGAACCCTCGCTCCCGCTGGCTGGAAGATGCCTCGCAGATTGACCCTTCCTGGTTCCTGGAGGGCGATACGGTGGGCGTTTGCGGCGCCACCTCCACCCCCAAGTGGCAACTGGAAGAGACGGCCGCCAAAGTTTCTTCGCTATTTTGCTGATTTTTCCTATTTTTGCAACCTCGAAACAAAGTAACTAACAGATATTATTCACTTTTTTATGGCAACAACAGCTGATTTCAAGAACGGACTCTACCTCGATTTCGAAGGAAAACCCTGCTCGATCGTATGGTTCCAGCATGTCAAACCGGGCAAGGGTCCCGCCTTTGTCAAATCCAAACTGCGCAACCTCGAGAACGGCCGTATTCTGGAGAAGACCTGGAACGCGGGCGAGAAGATTGATGTGATTACCGTCGAGCACCGCGAGTATCAGTTCCTCTATGCAGAAGACGATGTGTTCAACTTCATGAATACGGAAACCTTTGACCAGATTCCCATCTCCAAGGATCTCGTAGAGAACTCGGACCTCATGAAAGAGGGTCAGGTCGTCCAGATGGTTTTCCACGTTGACGGTGATGATGAGAAGTGCCTTACCTGCGAGCTTCCTACCTATGTAGAACTCCGCGTCACCTACACGGAACCGGCTGTCAAGGGCGATACCGCATCCACCAACGCGCTGAAAGAGGCTACGTTGGAGACGGGTGCTAAGATCATGGTTCCGCTCTTTATCCAGACAGACGAACTGATCCGCGTCAATACCGTGGACCGTTCCTATGGCGAGCGTGTGAAGTAGGAATTACTCCGATTTTTCCACTTCGTCCAGATAGACGAAATTCTTTGGGTGCCGTGCCACGACACCCATTTTTTTGTACATCTTCTGGATGGTTACCAGATCGGCGCGGGCATCCGCCGTGCACTCGAACCGTTCGCCGATTCCTACGCGCCGAGTACCCCAGTCAATGAAGGAGATATAGACCGGAACGCCGGCTTCGCGGGCGATGGTATGGAAACCGGTCTTCCAGTTCTTGACGGCGTCACGGGTCCCTTCGGGGGCCAGACCCAGAACCATCTCGTCGCGGCTGTTGAAGGCGTCGATCACGCTCTTGATCGTACCGGTGGGATGCGTGCGGTCAATGTGGATGACGCCCACGCGATCCAGCAGTCGGCGGAAGGGCCAGCGGTAAAATGCGTCCTTGACGATGATGGCGGTCTTCATGCCTACCGAGCGGCAGTAGACCCAAGCCACGAAAAAATCGGCGATACTGGTGTGGGGAACCCCCAGAAAGATGCACTTCTTGTCCGGCGCAGGGCCTCCAACGCCCTTCCAGCCCATGAGGCGAAGCACTACTTTGGCTGTCTTGGCACGCATTATTGGTCTTCCTCCGTGTTTTCAATCTCGCTGCGGAGATTGTTGCGGATGAACTTCTGACGGGTAGGGGTGTTGTTTCCCATGTAGAACTCGATCAGATCGGCAATCTTGTCTTCGCCGGTCAGGCGGACCATCTCCAGGCGGATGTCCTTGCCGATGAATCCCTTGAATTCGTCCGGCGAGATTTCACCGAGGCCTTTGAATCGGGTGATTTCCGCATTGCGTCCCAGCTTCTTGAGGGCCTCTTCCTTTTCCGCGCTGTTGTAGCAGTAGAAGTTGTTTTTCTTGTCACGGACGCGGAAGAGCGGGGTCTGGAGAATATAGAGATGGCCGGCGCGAACCACGTCGGGATAAAACTTCAGGAAGAAGGTCAGCATCAGCAGGCGGATGTGCATGCCGTCCACGTCGGCATCGGTCGCGATGACGATGTTGTTGTAGCGCAGGCCGTCCACCCCCTCTTCTATATTGAGGGCGGACTGCAGCAGGCAGAGCTCCACGTTCTTGTCAACGTAAAGATCTTTCTTGGAGGCCTTTGCGCAGTTGAAGGGCTTGCCCATCAGGCTGAAGACGGCCTGGGTGTTGGCATCGCGGCTCTTGGTGATGGAGCCCGATGCGGAGTCACCCTCGGTGATGAAG
>JAFSWO010000068.1 GCA_017450165.1 Bacteroidales bacterium
CGGACCGGCGCTGATCCTAATAATTGAAGACGATCACCTCCTTGAGGTCGGGATGCAGACTGTTTCCGACCGGACAGGTGTGTGCCGCATGCTCGATGATGGCCTTCTCTTTGTCCGTATAACCGTTCCCGGCGGGAAAGTTGAATTCGAGGTGAATCTCGGCGACCCGGCGCGGGTTGGCAGCCATCACTTTTTCCGTAGTGACGGTGGTGCCGTCGATGCTGAATCCGTGCGTCCGCGCCGCAATTCCCATAATGGTTAACATACAGCAACCCAGTGAGGTAGCAAAGAGATCAGTGGGCGAAAAGCAGTCGCCTTCGCCGTTGTTGTCTTTGGGTGCGGAGGTCACGATTTTTGCGCCCGAATCGAGGTGGACAGCCTCGCAGTGAAGGTTGCCCACGTAGGTGGTTTTCATCTTTGTCATGGCGGTCTTTTAATTATCTTTTCTACAAAGTTAAACATTTAATTGTCCGGAGCCCGGAATTCACAAAAAAATTCGTACCTTTACCGATTGCAATAAACGTTATTAAACGTTTAAAAACGATTATAAACGAAAAGAAACGTATATGAAAAAGTTGATCGAATGTGTCCCCAATTATAGCGAGGGGCGCGACCGCGCGGTGATTGACAAGATTGTCGCCGCCATCGCCACCGTCAAGGGCGTCAAAGTGCTTGACGTAGACCCGGGCGAGGCCACCAACCGGACGGTCGTCACCTTCGTCGGAACACCGGAAGATGTCTGCGAAGCCGCATTCCGCGGTGCAGCCAAAGCACAGGAACTCATCGATATGCGCGTTCATCACGGCGCCCATCCCCGTTCGGGAGCCACCGATGTTCTCCCGTTGATTCCGGTGTCGGGCATCACGCTCGAAGAGTGCGCTTCATTGGCCAGAGAGCTTGCGAAGCGCCTTTTTGTTGAATTGGGTATCCCCTGCTACTGCTACGAGGCGGCCGCATACAAGCCGGAACGGAAGAACCTGGCCGTCTGCCGCGCCGGAGAATACGAGGCCCTTCCTGAAAAGATTGCCGATCCCGAGCGTCGTCCGGATTTCTCGCCGGAGAGCTGGAACGAGGTCGCTGCCCGCAGCGGTGCCACCAACGTGGGTGCCCGCAACTTCTTGGTAGCGGTCAACTACAACCTCAACACCACCTCAACGCGTCGTGCCATGGCTATAGCCTTCGACGTACGCGAAAAGGGGCGCAAGGCCCGCGAGGGCGGCTCGCTGACCGGCAAACTGCTCAAAGACGAGAACGGTGAGCAGATCTGGATTCCCGGAACGCTCAAGGGCTGCAAGGCAATCGGCTGGTATATCGATGAATACGGCATCGCACAGGTGTCGATGAATATCACGGATATCGATGCAACCCCGCTCCACGTGGCTTACGAAGAGGTAAGCCGCGCTGCCGCTGCCCGCGGACTGCGGGTGACGGGTGCCGAGATTGTCGGCCTCGTACCCAAGAAGGTGCTGATGGATGCCGGCCGGTTCTACCTGTCCCGCCAGCAGCGTTCGCTGGGTATCGACGACGAGGAGATTATGAAGATCGCCGTGAAGTCCATGTCGCTGGACGACCTCAAACCCTTCAATCCCAAGGAGAAAGTCATTGAATACCTGATGCAGGACGAGGCCGAGGAGGCCCGCAGGCACCGCCTGATCCGCATGACCGCGGAGGGTTTTGCCAAGGAGACCGCTTCCGAATCGCCCGCGCCGGGCGGCGGCTCCATCTCCGCGTACATGGGTGCGCTGGCCGCTGCACTCGCCACGATGGTTGCCAACCTCTCGAGCCACAAGCGCGGCTGGGACGACCGCTGGGAAGCGTTTTCCGTAGTGGCCGAGAAGGGCCAGGCGCTGATGAAAGAGCTGCTGGATCTGGTGGACGAAGACACCGCTGCCTTTGACCGCATCATGGACTGCTTCTCCATGCCCAAGAATACGGAGGAGGAGAAAGCCGCCCGTGCCGCTGCACTGGAAGAGGCGACGCTCTACGCCGCATCGGTTCCGCTCCGCACGATGGAAGCCTGCCTGAAGGCGCTGCCGCTGGCCAAAGAGATGGCCGAGAAGGGCAATCCCGCTTCCGCATCGGATGCCGGCGTAGCTGCGCTGGCCGCCGTTGCAGGCATTCGGGGCGCCGAACTCAATGTGCGCATCAACGCCTCCGGACTGAAGGACAAAACCCCTGCCCTGCCGCTGATTGATCGCGCTGCAGAGATCGTGCGCGAGGCCGCCGTCCTTCAGGGAGAAGTCCTCGAAGCTGTAAATGGACATATTGACGCATAAGTGCACGTAAACGTAAGTAAACGTATGAATAAAGCTTTCCAAGAAGCCATCCTGGCCGGCATTCCGGAGATTCTGCCGGAGCCGCGTCCCTATGACCCGGAAATCAACCACGCTCCCAAGCGAAAAGAGATACTCTCCGACGAGGAGAAGGTGCTTGCGCTGAAAAACGCCCTGCGCTACTTCCCGGCCAGGCATCATGCTACGCTGGCACCGGAGTTCGCCGCCGAACTGGAGCAGTATGGCCGCATCTATATGTACCGGTTCCGCCCGACCTATGAGATGTATGCCCGCCCCATTGACGAATACCCCGCAAAGTGCCGTCAGGCGGCGGCCATCCTGGCCATGCTCCAGAACAACCCGGACCCGCGCGTGGCCCAGCACCCCCACGAACTGAGTACCTATGGCGGCAACGGCGCCGTTTTTCAGAACTGGGCGCAGTACCTGCTGA
>JAFSWO010000069.1 GCA_017450165.1 Bacteroidales bacterium
CCGCGTGTACCTGTCATACTACACGCTAGGCGATACGGTCGACTACTACTACGATACCTTATTGCCCTCATGCGGTCTTCTGAAAGTCTGGGGTCTGTCCTTCTATAAGGGCGGCATGCTTCTGCGCGTTCCGGACCGGCACAACCCGACCCAGCTGGCTCCGTTCCGCGAACAGCCAAAGACGGTGGAGGTGTTCCGTGAGGCTCTGCGCTGGAACAGCATCATGGGGCTCTCGAATGTGGGTGATGTCAATGTGGCCTGCCAGAACGGTCAGGCCAGCGAATTGATACAAGTCTCCGAGGCGTTGCAGGATAAGAAAATCGTCCAGATTGCCGAACAGATCAATGCCAGGGCTCAGGGTCCCGATCCTATTAAGATTGTGCTGATTACGGGCCCCAGCAGCAGCGGTAAGACGACTTTCAGCAAGAAACTGCTGATCCAGCTTAAGGCCTGCGGAATCCGGCCCATTTCCTTCTCTACGGACGATTACTTCGTGGACAGGGTGAAGACTCCCCTGCTGCCAGACGGGAGCTATGATTTTGACAATTTCGACACCGTGGATCACGACGCCTTGCAGAAGGATGTTCTCCGGATACTTGCCGGAGAAGAGATTCAAGTACCGGAGTTCAATTTCGTTACCGGTATCCGCGAATACAACGGCAAGACGCTGAAGATGACTCCCGGCTCGTTACTGGTAATCGAGGGCATACACGCCCTGAATCCGAAACTGACGGACCTGATCGACGAGTCGCTGAAGTTCAAGATTTTTATCAATACCATCATCAGCACTTCGCTGGACGACCATAACTGCATTCCGACCAGCGACTACAGGCTGCTCAGACGAATCGTCCGCGACTATAACAAAGGCGCTTTCTCCGCCCGGGAAACCATACGCAACTGGCCTAACGTGCGCCGTTCCGAGGTTAAGTGGATCTACCCTTATCAGGAGGATGCGGACGTGCTGTTCAATTCCTCTTACCTGGTGGAATTCGCGGTCATCCGTACGCATGCGGAGCAGATCCTGTATACCGTGCCCAAGAATTGCCCTGAATACAGCGAGGCTCACCGCTTGCTGAACTACCTATCGTATTTCATTCCGGTTTCGGACCGGGAGATTCCGCCCACTTCCCTGTTGCGCGAGTTCGTCGGCGGAAGCAGTTTTAAGTATTGACCCGATGTACATGAGCGGTGATACGATCTGCGCACCCGCGACCACCGTGGGTTCCGGGGCAATATCTGTGATCCGTGTCAGCGGACCGCAGGCCCTGGAGACGGTCGGATCCGTGGTGACGCTGCGCTCCGGCAGTGTGTCAGAGGCCGGGGGCTATACGCTTCATTTCGGATCGGTTCCGGGTGTGGATGACGTGATGGTCAGCGTGTTCCGCGCGCCGCACTCCTACACCGGGGAGGATGCCGTGGAGCTTTCCTGCCATGCTTCTGCGTTCGTGGTTCAGCGTATTCTCGAACTGCTGGTGGCCGCCGGAGCCAGGATGGCAGAGCCGGGTGAGTTTACGCGCAGGGCCTTCCTCAACGGCAAGATGGACCTCGCACAGGCCGAGGCGGTCGCCGACCTTATTGCCTCAAACTCTGCCGTTTCCCATTCGCTTGCACTGCGTCAGCTGCGGGGCGAGTATTCCGGTAAACTGCGTGAGCTTCGCGACTCGCTGGTGGAAATCGCCGCCCTGCTGGAACTGGAGCTGGATTTCAGCGAGGAGGATGTGGAGTTCGCCAGCCGAGACAGGATGCTCCAACTGCTGGATGAGACGATCGCACGTGTAGGACGGCTCGCCGCTTCGTTTCGGGATGGCAATGCGCTGCGCTCAGGTGTACCGGTGGCAATTGTGGGCGCTCCGAACAGCGGTAAAAGTACACTGCTGAACGCGTTGCTCGGGGAAAGCCGTGCCCTGGTCTCGGATGAGCCCGGAACGACGCGCGACACGGTCGAAGAGACATTGACCCTGGACGGGATATTGTATCGTTTTATAGATACGGCCGGGATTCGGGAGACTTCGGCGACGGTTGAGAAGATGGGCATCGAACGGTCTCTGGAGAAGCTCGCTTCCGCAGACTTGGTCCTGGGTGTGCTGGACGCGTGCTCTCCTTCTATTGAAGATGACACCCGTTCCTTGATCGAACGCGTCGATCCTGCGCGGCAGACGCTCATATTGCTCCGAAACAAAGTTGACCTGGCTGGCGGATCTGTGGCTGGCTGCGGGGACGGCATTGCCGAAGGTTTTCCGCTGCTGGATATTTCTGCGCTGCGGGGCACAGGACTCGATGAACTGCGCTCCCGTATCATCGAAATCGGCCGGGCCCGCTTCAGCGGCAGTGACGACGGCATGGTCACCAACCTACGCCATTACGAAGCGCTTCGCACCGCCCTCGATTCCCTTAACGCCGTCCGCGCCTCCCTGCTCGGCACCGGGAGCGGCTCTTTGCTTGGCTCCGGAAGCGCCGCCGCCGGCTCCGCCCTTCCGCCCGACCTGCTCGCCGAAGACCTTCGCGCCGCGATCTCATCACTCAACTCCATCTTCGGCGAAAACCTCATCGATGCCGAGACCCTTCTGGGACATATATTCGAGCGGTTTTGCATCGGAAAATAAATACACCGAACCACCCTCTACGCGCCCCGCACAAAACCTCCTAACTCTCACATAGTCAACGATAAAATGTTGAAAACTTTTCCGGATTAGTTTGGGCTAATTCGGGATTTTTTTGCTATATTTGAACCACATTTGAACCACGCGTGGTTCAAGACTATGGAGGGCATCGGCCGAATACCATCCCTTTACATAGGTTTACGTAGATTTACAAACTTGTACCCAATTAGAAGGGTCAAACGGCACGATGAAGGTTCTCGGCCCCATCTCTGCCAAATTATTGTAAAAAGTATGCACATTGTGACAAAGACCTGCTCTTGCTGCGGCAACACGTTTACCACGGACATCCCGAGGCAGACGTACTGCAGTGTCGCCTGTCGCAATACGCAGAACACCCG
>JAFSWO010000070.1 GCA_017450165.1 Bacteroidales bacterium
GCCGCACGGTCCGGGAACATCTTGTAGAGCGAAGCGAAACGCACCTCACCTTTGAGGAAGTCCTGGAACTTGCTCCAATCCGGCTCCTTGGAATCCAGCGAGAACGGATTCTTGTCCGTACCCTCGAGAGCGGGGTTGTAGCGATACAGAAGCCAGTAGCCGCACTCGACCGCCAGTTTCTCCTCTTTCTGGCTGAGCCCCATACCGGCCTTCAAACCGTGGTTGATACAAGGAGCGTAGGCAATGATGAGGGACGGTCCGTCATACGCCTCGGCCTCTTTCAAGACATTGAGGAACTGGGCGGGAGAAGAACCCATCGCCACCTGGGCGACATATACGTAGCCGTAGCTCATCGCCATCATGCCGAGGTCCTTCTTGCGAATCTTCTTACCGGAAGCCGCAAACTTGGCAATGGCGCCCGCAGGGGTGGACTTGGAAGACTGACCGCCCGTATTGGAATACACCTCGGTGTCAAGCACGAGCACATTGACATTCTCGCCGCTGGCCAGCACGTGGTCCAAACCGCCGTAACCGATGTCATAGGCCCAACCGTCGCCGCCGAAGATCCACTGGCTGCGAGCCGGCAGGAAGCCTTTGTACTCAAGCAGCGCGCTGCAAATATCGCAACGGCACTCTTCCATCTTAGGAACGAGCGCGTCCGCAACTTCACGCGTCACGGCCGGATTGTTGCGGTTCTCCAGCCACTGGGTGAAGAGCGCTTTGATTTCAGAAGAGCAGCAGTCGCAGGCAAGACCCTTCTCCATCAGGTTGGCCACCGTCTGGCGGGCCCGGTCAGAACCGAGTTTCATACCCAGACCGAACTCGGCGTTGTCCTCGAACAAGGAGTTCGCCCAAGCGGGGCCGTGTCCGTCGGCGTTGGTGCAGTAAGGAGAAGCCGGGAAGGAAGCGCCATAGATAGAGGAGCAGCCCGTCGCATTGGCAATCATCATATGGTCGCCGAAGAGCTGGGTAATGGCCTTGACATAAGGCGTCTCGCCGCAACCCGCGCAAGCACCGCTGAACTCGAAGAGCGGCTGGGAGAACTGGCTGTTCTTGACATTGGCCGCCTTCGGCACAATCGTATCCTTGTAACCAATCTTGTTGTTAAGATAGGCGAAATTGGCCTGCTCGACCGTATCGCTGTCGTAAGGCACCATTGCGAGGGCCTTTTCCTTGGCAGGACAGACATCGACGCAGTTGCCGCAACCCGTACAGTCGGCGGGAGAGACCTGCATCGTGAAGACATATTCCTTGAGCATCGCCTTGCCCTGCGCCTTCTTGATGGAAGCAGGAGCGGCAGCCGCTTCGTCGGCCGTCATCAAGAACGGACGAATAGCGGCGTGCGGGCAGACGAACGCACAGGTGTTGCACTGGATACAAGCATCGGATTTCCAGGAAGGAACCTTCACGGCCACACCGCGTTTCTCATAGGCGGAAGTGCCGCTGGGAATCGTACCGTCGGCCATACCCACGAACGCGCTCACGGGGAGTTTGTCACCCTGCTGGGCATTCACCACGTCGGCGATGTTCTTCACGAACGCGGGAGCCATACGGCCGGCGTTGGGGTTCTCGAACTTCGCGGAAATCTGAGCCCAGTCGGCCGGAATTTCCACTTTCTGGTACTCACCGCCACGGTCCACGGCCGCATAGTTCATCTTGACCACGTTCTCACCCTTCTTGCCATAACTCTTGTCGATGGCTTTCTTCATATAGGTCACCGCCTCCTCGTAAGGAATGATGCCCGTAATCTTGAAGAAGGCGCTCTGGAGGATGGTGTTGGTCCTTCCGCCCAGACCGATTTCAGCCGCAATCTTGGTCGCATTAATAATATAAAGAGTGATATTCTTCTTGCC
>JAFSWO010000071.1 GCA_017450165.1 Bacteroidales bacterium
CGCCGGCCCGGATGGAGTTGTGGGTGATGTCGATGATATGGAGGTCGAGACTTTTCATGGCTTAAAGGATGATGGGTTCGCCCTGATGGAGGGCGTCGCGGAAGTTTTCAAAACTGAAGTAGGGCATCTCCAGCACGCTGTGGATCTTGCCGATATCGGGAATGAAGTGGGCGTCGCTGCTCTGGATGTAGTTGAAGTCGCTGAACCAGGGGCACTCCTCCAGGAACTTGTAGTTGTCCCGCTTGCAGTAGTAGCTCAGCTCCAGCGCGTGAAACTTGAGTTTGTCGGGCACGAAGCCCAACTGCGAACTGATGGAAAAGGTGGGGCGGTCCACATGGGCCGGGATGAAGATACCGCCCAACTCATAGACCTTCTGCTGGAGTTCGAGCATCGGCAGATCCAGCGCGTTGATGAGCAGGTGCGGCACCTCGTCCAGCACGTTCTCTTCCTCATCCACCACCAGCTGGTAGCCGAACTTGTCCACGTCGTTTTCGAAGAAGATGACGCGGGAGTCCAGGAAAGCCTGGAATTCGGCAAGTTTCTCCACCGTGGGCATGAAGCCCAGGCAGTGGACCTCCTCCTTGGTGGTGACCTCCGCCCCCATCAGCACATGCAGGCCGACCTTCTCGCCCAGGATGCGCGTCACATTGGCATTCAGGGTGGAGTTGTGGTCCGTCAGGCCGATGATGTCCAGCCCCCGCTCCCTGGCCGTAGCCACGATGGCGGAGGGACTCATTTCGATGTCTCCACAGGGGGAGAGCACCGAATGAATGTGCATATCGGCGTTGAACTTCACGGGGCACTGCGCGGGCCTCGCGCTATTTGATCAGTTCGTAGAGCTTGCCGCAGACGATGAAGGTGGGCTCGTTGCTCACGAGGATGCAGATATCCTCTTCCTTCGCGTGAGCGAGCATGTCTTCGTCGGGCTGGTTGCCGCGGACGATGATCACGGCCGGAATGTCCTTGAGAGCCGCGATGGCGGTGACGTTCTTGTGGGTCTGCATCGTGATCCACATCTGGCCGCTGCGGGCGTTGCCCATCACGTCGCTGAGCAGATCGGAGGAGTAGGCGCCTTTGATTTCAGCGTCAAGATTGGCCTCATTGAGGCACTTCAGGTCGAGTTTCTCGATAATTTCTTTGACAGTCATATAGAATGCTATTTTGTTTCAGATTTTACGCAGTCGCCCCAGACGCGCCGGATAGCGGCCTCGGAGGCCTCCGAGTGGCGGTTGATGAAGATGCAGCTGTTCACGTCGGCGTCGCCGCGAACGATATCCTCGGCCAGGGCTGCGCAGGAGGGGGCGCCGCAGGCGGAACAGTTGATGCCGGGCAGCTCCTTTTCAATCTTTTTCATCTGTTCGGCCATCTTGAAGGCAGTACCGAAGTTTTCGTCGAGCTGGTAGAGCGAACGGGGCTTGATCTCGGGAATCACCATCTGTTCGGCAATCTGCTCGGAGAATTCGGTGTGGTCGTAGGTCAGCTCCTGCTGGTCGTGATGGAGGCGGGCCAGCAGTTTGGCGCGGTTCTCCATCCGCTTGCGGGCCACGAAGCAGTTCTGGGTGGTGAGCACGCCGCCCACGCAACCCTCTTCACAGACGCGCAGTTCCACCAGGCCGGGGGCATCCACCTTGTCGTCTTCCAGCCGGTCCAGGAACTGGATGACATTCTGAAGACCGTCCACCGCATAGGGCGAGCCCGGGAAGTTGGCCGCTTCGCCGCGGCTGAGGGGCCACAGTACGTCGGCCGGCGTGAGGGTATGGTTGATGGCCTCGGCATCCTTGTCGGAATTGCTGAGCATCAGCTTCACTTTATTATATAGGAAGTCCATGTTGATAACCCCGGCGATGTGGGTATCCTGGTTACTGACCGGATACTTGACCGAGGCGATCTTGGCTGCGCACGGGGTGACGTAGAAGATACCGATGGCCTCACGGCGGATGCCCTGGTCAAGCAGTTTCTTCAAAATGGCGCGGGCCGCCACATCGAGCGGGGACTTCAGGCGGATGATGTTGTCCACCAGCGAAGGATAGCGCACCTGCACCAACCGGATCACAGCCGGGCAGTAAGGGGAAATGAAGGTGCGGATCTCCGGATGGTTGGCCATGTATTCCTTATAAAGATCCACGAGGAATTCCACGCTGTGCTCCACCTCATAGATATGGGTAAAGCCCAGCTTCTTGAGGCAGGCGTAGATATCCTTGGTCTTGTACTTCTCCTCGAACTGACCGATAAAGACAGCCGGAACCAGCGCCACGCGGCAGCCGTAGTTTTCAATGAGGTTGAAGTCGTCTTGCTTGATATAGATGGCCTTGCGCGGGCAGCTCTTGAGGCACTCGCCGCAATCGACGCATTTGTTGTCGGAGATGACGGCCTTGCCCCCGCGGATACGGATGGCGGCCGTCGGGCAGATGCGCATACAGGTCGTGCAGCCGGAGCACAGGTAGTCGTTGACCTTCAGGGAGTGGCGGAAATAGGTGTCGGTGGGTGCCATAAGTGAGGTTTATACGAGGTTGACGGTCATGGTCAGCGTGGTGCCGACGCCGATTTTGGTGTCGATCTTCAGATCGTCCGTGTTCTTCTTGATGTTCGGAAGGCCCATGCCGGCGCCGTAGCCCATCTCGCGGACCTTGGCTGAAGCGGTGGACCATCCCTCCTGCATGGCCAGGTCAATATTCGGGATACCGGGACCCTGGTCGGCCACCACCATCACGATCTTGCCGTCGTCGATATCGACGTCGATCGTGCCGCCGTAGGCGTGCGCCACTGCGTTGATCTCCGCCTCAAAGAGGGCGACCACCGTGCGCTTGATGTTGGCCGGATCCACGCCCAACTGCTTGAGCGTGCGCTTCACGCTGCTCGAAGCCTGTCCGGCGTCGGTAAAGTTGCCTTGTTCGATGGTAAAGGTATAGTGCATGGCGTATCAATAAAGCGGCTTGAGCCCGGCATCGTAGAGAATGCCGCTGAGTTTGAAAAGGCTGTACTTGGATTTGATGAGAGTGATGTCCGACTCCTCGGCCAGCTCGATCATGTCCTCGTCGGGCTGCTTGTCGCGGCCGATGAGCACCACCCGCAGATCCGCCATCTCGGCGGTGCGGAGCGTCTGGTTGTTGCACAGGCCCGTGATGAGGATGGTGTCATCCATCGAGAAGCGGAGTACGTCGCTCATCAGGTCCGACGCGAAGGCCTTGGTTATCTCATACTCAGGATCAATGGCCGCCCCTACCAACTCTCCGGCGACCAGGGAAACGATTTCTTTGACTTTCATAGTCTGCACTTTTTGTGTATCATGCAAATATAGGAAAAAGAAACAGTAAAAGAAAGAAGGCCGCCCGAAGTTCGGACAGCCTTCTTTCAAAATGTTCGGTAGGGCTTATTCAGCGTACTCGGCGAGGATGCCTTTGATCTGCTCGGGGACGAGACGGCCGTAGGTCTTGCCGTTGATGGTCATGACCGGAGCCAGACCGCAGGCGCCCACGCAACGCAGGACGTCCAGCGAGAACTTGCCGTCCGGGGTGACGTCACCCTCGGAGATCTTCAGCTCGCTGCGGAGTGCATCGAGGACCTTCTCGGCGCCCTTGACATAGCAAGCGGTACCGAGGCAGACGGAGATGGCATATTTGCCCTTCGGCTTCATGGTGAAGAAGCTGTAGAAGGAGACCACGCCATAGACTCTTCCGACAGGAATTCCCAGGCACTCAGCCACCACTTCCTGCACTTCCTGCGGGAGGTAGCCAAAGTGACCCTGCGTCTTATGAAGGACGTTGATCAGTTCGCCCGGATTATTGTTGAACGAAGCGCAGATTTCCTTGACTTTAAGGTAATTGGCTTCCGAGATTTTAACTTTGGATCCGCACATATTCAATTATTTTTCAATGTCAAACTTCATCTTCTTGTCGAAATAGTGAGTGTGAAGCAGGTGATGCGACTTCTCAGAGCAAGGAGCACCGAAGAACTCTTTGTAGATGGAGATGATCTCCGGGTTCTCGTGCGACTTGCGGATCGGCATCTCGCGGTCAGCCTGGTAGGTAGCC
>JAFSWO010000072.1 GCA_017450165.1 Bacteroidales bacterium
AATTATTTCAAAGAACGTGTCTAAGTCCCTCGTGTCTACCATTCCACCACCAAGGCGATTGTGGGGCCAAAGGTAGAAAAAATCATTGAGATTCCGGGCAAATATTCTATATTTGTCCTTTACGTCCTACGAATCAATTCTCAGCCTATGCTCAAGAAAATACGTGTTATCCTGGCGGCAGTGGTCTTTGCCATGCTGACCCTTCTGTTCCTGGATTTTACAGGAACCTTCCATGCCTGGTTCGGCGTGTTGGCCAAGGTCCAGTTCGTACCGGCCATCCTGGCGCTCAACGTAGGCGTCATCGTGGCGCTGGTGCTGCTGACCCTCATCTTCGGCCGTGTCTATTGTTCGATTCTCTGCCCGCTGGGCATTGCGCAGGACATCATCGGCTGGTTCTCCCGCAAGCAGAAAAAAGCCCGCTATGGCTTCAAGAAGGGCCACAACTGGCTGCGCTACAGTCTGATGTTTATCTTCATCGTGCTGATGGCCTGCGGTCTGGCATCTATCGCGGCGCTCATTGAGCCCTACAGCACCTTCGGCCGCGTGACCACCGAACTCTTCGCGCCCATCTATGGTGGCGTGAACAACCTGCTGGCCCTGCTCGCCGAGCATTGGAACAGTTATGCATTCTATCCGACCGACGTCTATATCAAGAGTCTGCCGACCTTTATCACAGCGGCCGCGCTCTTCGTGCTGATCTTCGTTCTGGCTTGGCGCTACGGCCGCTCCTGGTGCAACAATGTCTGCCCGGTGGGTACGCTGCGCGGCCGGATCTCGAACTGGTCGCTCTTCAAGCCGGTAATCGATACAAACAAATGCAACGGTTGCACCGCCTGCGCCCGCAAGTGCAAGGCGCGTTGCATCAATCCGCAGGAGCACGAGATCGACTATTCGCGCTGCGTGGTCTGCATGGACTGCCTTGAAAACTGCAAGCAGGGCGCCATCGACTACAAGTTCGTGGGTTGGTGCAAGAAATCCTGCAAGAAGACCGAGCCTGCCCCCGAGCCGGAGACGGTGGATAAAACCCGCCGCGGCTTCCTGGCTGCCGGCGCGATGCTGGCTGCCGCTACCACGGTAGAGGCCAAGAAGCGCAAGGCGGAAGTGGCGATGGCCACGCTGGAAGACAAGGTCGCGCCGGATCGCGAGACCCCGCTCAAGCCGGCCGGATCGTTGAGCCTCAAAAACTTCTCAGATAAGTGCGTCGCTTGTCAGTTGTGCGTCACTAAGTGCCCGTCGCACATTTTGCGGCCCTCTACGGACCTCAAGACCCTGATGCAGCCGGAGATCTCGTATCAGAAGGGCTTCTGCCGTCCGGAATGTACTACCTGCTCGGAGGTCTGCCCGGCCGGTGCCATCACCCCGGTGACGGCTGAGCAGAAGAGTTCCATCCGCATCGGTCATGCCGTATGGATTCGTGAAAACTGCGTGGTTACCACCAATGACGATTCCTGCGGCAACTGCGCGCGCCACTGTCCTGCCGGCGCCATCCGCATGGTGCCCGCCGGATTCGGAAGCAACCACAAGGTACCGGCTATCGATACGGAGCGCTGTATCGGCTGCGGTGCCTGCGAATACCACTGCCCGGCTCGTCCGCACAGTGCCATCTATGTCGTCGGTCATGAAGTTCATTCGGAAATCTAAGGAGGAACCTGCCATGAAACAGAAAGAGAATACCATCAACCGTCGTGAATTCCTTCAGCGTCTGGGCGCAGGTGCAGCTGTCGTAACCGCTGCTACCTCGATTCCCGCAACGGCCCGCGCCGCAATTGCTCCACAGGCCGCTGAAGACAACGCAATGACCTATCGCGAGGGCCCTCGCGGCGATCGCGTTTCCCTCCTCGGATACGGCTGCATGCGCTGGCCTACGCTTCCCGCCAAGGACGGCGGCGAGCCGGAGCTGGACCAGGAGACCATCAATCACCTGATAGATTACGCCATCGAGCACGGCGTCAACTATTTCGACACCGCTCCGGCATACCAGAAAGGCCGCTCGGAGACGGCTACCGGCATCGCGCTGAAGCGTCATCCCCGCGAGTCGTTCTATGTGGCCACCAAACTCTCCAATTCCCGTCCGCCTTTCACCAAGGCCGCCGCGCTGGAGATGTATCAGGCTTCGCGCCGCCGCCTGCAGGTGGATTACATCGACTACTATCTGTTGCACAATATCGGCGTACCGCGTGACGGCGAGACCGGTCCCCAGCGGTTCGACACCCGCTTCGTCAAGAACGGCGTGCTGGACTACCTGCTCAAGGAGCGTGAGGCCGGCCGCATCCGCAACCTGGGCTATTCCGTGCACTGCGACCGCGAGACCTTCGATTACGTGCTCTCGCTCCACGACAAGTATCACTGGGACTTCGTCCAGATCCAGATGAACTACGCCGACTGGAAGCAGGCTTCCCGCCGCGACAACAATGAGGCGGAGTATATGTACAACGAACTCGCCAAGCGGAACATCCCCATCGTGATCATGGAGCCGCTGCTGGGTGGCCGTCTGGCTTCGCTCAACGACCATCTCAACGAACAGCTGTTGGCGCGTGAACCGGAGCGCAGCATCGCTTCCTGGGCATTCCGTTACTGCGGTACCTTCCCCCAGATTCTGACGGTGCTGAGTGGTATGACCTACATGGAGCACCTGCAGGACAACCTCAAGTCGTTCTGCCCGCTCAAGCCGCTCACGGAAGAGGAGATCGAGATGCTGAACGAGATCGTTGCAGAGTAAAAGAAATACCCGCTTGTGAACTGTAACGCCTGCCAGTACTGCATGCCGTGCCCATACGGTCTGGATATTCCCGGCATCTTTGCACACTACAACAAATGCATCAACGAGGGTAACATCACCGAAGACAAGGGCGACCCGAACTATCGCCGTGCCCGCCGTGCCTTCCTGGTGGGCTACGACCGGAGCGTGCCGCGCCTGCGTCAGGCAGAGCAATGTATCGGTTGCGGCCACTGCGTGGATGCCTGCCCGCAGCGGATCAACATCCCGCAGCAGATGCGCAAGATTGACCGTTACGCAGAAAAGCTTCGTTCCGGCAAGTAATGACTGGTTCCCGACTCTGTGCATGTGGCCTTTTGGCCCTGATACTGACAGCAGCGTCCCTTCGGGCACAGTCGCTATCCGCTCCTGATTCGCTGGAGAGCCGCTATGCGGATTTTGTAACCCGTTGCGCACCGGAAAAGCTGTTCCTGCACATTGATCGGACCTATTTCGCAATCGGCGAAACCATCTATTTTGACGGATATCTTCAGAACGCCACCCCCCGTTCCATCCTGCCGCTGAGCCGCTATCTCTATGTGGAGCTGCAGGATGCGAAGGGGGAGAACAAGGCGCGCGTCAAAATCAAGCGCAACGGGCACGGGGATTTCCCGGGCCAGTTGGAGATTCCGGACAACCTGACGAGCGGAATCTACACGCTGCGCGCCTATACCCTCTGGCAGCTGAATGGCGAGCCGGAGTATCTGTTCCATGAACCCATCCGCATTCTGGGTTATCCCGAGGCCCCTGCCAAGAAGAGCCGACCCGCCCGCAAGGCCGCTGCGGATTCCATCGACCTCAGTTTTTATCCCGAGAGCGGCCGGTACTTTGCCGGTGCGCCGACCCGTCTGGGTTTCAAGGCACAGGATCGCGAGGGGCGCAACCTGAATCTGCAGGGCAGGTTGGTGAAGGGAGACGGTTCTACCGTGACGGAGGTCGCCACGCTGCACGAAGGCATGGGACTGATCTTCTTTACCCCGCAGGCGGGTGAGCAATACCGTTTTGAGGTGGATGGGGCAGGCAGCTACCCGCTGCCCGATCCCGCTTCGGAGGGAGCCGCCATCAGTTTGGTGGTTATCCCACACTTCATCCGCGTGACGCTGCAGAATCATGCTGCAGGGCCGGTAACGCTCTATGTGCGAGATGCTTCCAACTTGCGCCAACTTTATACGGCCGGCCCGGAAACAGCGGAAATCAGCCTGAAGATCGCCACGGAGAACTTTGATCCGGGTATCAACCAGTTACTACTGCTCGACGCTCAGGGGCAGATCCGTGCCGAGCGGCTCTTCTATGTCTACGATGACGAAACATCGAGCATAACCTGCTCGTTTACACCGGAAAAGAAGAGCTACCAGCCGCGTGAGCTGATCCGTTCGCAGGTCTCTCTGACGGCGGCCGATGGCACGACGCCGGTAGATGGCGTCTTTTCGCTTTCGGTGGTGCGCGGTTCGTTCGGCGGTTATCGCCAGAGTTCGGACATCGTCTCCTGGATGAAACTCGCCGGAGAGTTGCGCGGCCGGATTGACAATCCGGGGTGGTATTTCGATCCGTCGGTTCCGCTGGAAAAGCGCCGTGCCCGGCTGGATCTGTTGCTGATGATTCAGGGGTGGCGCTACTACGACCTGGAGAAGGTATTCGGCGACGCGAGTTATGTGCCGCACATCCATTACGCCAAAGAATACTGGCAGTCCATCTCCGGCAAGGTCTCCAGGGCTTTCTCGGAAAGGATGCCTAAAAAGTTCTATTTCACGGTCTTTTCCCCCAAACTCAAGGCGCAGCGCGTAGAAGAAATCGGGGAGGGCAAGCGCTTCCTGATAGACAGCCTGGATTTTGAAAAGAATACCGGCTTCTTTATTGAGATTGACCGGATGCGGGCGGGACTGGAATATATTCCTACCTGGGATGGCGATTCGTTTGCTCCGAAGCACCGCTACAAGACGCCCAAATGGCTCTTTGAGCGGCCGGAGGTCAAAGAGCAGGAGCGGATTCCGCTGGCGCTGGACGGCCCGCTGATTGATACGCTGGAGGCTGCCGTGGTGACGGCCAGCGCCTCCAATCCCTTCGGCGACTTCTTCAATGGCGACCGCTTCAACCGTGATCTGGAGCAATATGCCCAGTCTACCCTGATCGAATATGTCCTGAACAAAGAGGGCCGCTTCATCTACGATACGGAAACCATCCTCAATACAGCCACCGGTCATACGACATCGATGCTCGGCTCTGAGAATGAGACGGACAAGATCAACCATCATGAGGTCAAACTGATTGTGGACGACGTGGTGGAGGAGTGGTGGATGTTCGAACACCTGCGGTTGGAGGATATCGAGAAGCTGGAGATTTCCAACCACGCCGACCCGTTCTATGCGGCAGCCGGCGGATATGTGGCCATCAAGCTCAAATCCGGCCGCACGATCGAAAGTACCCGCGAGACCAAGCCTTCCCGCCTCTATTTCGTGCCGCTGGGCTACCAGAAGCCGCGCGCCTTTTACGCGCCGCGCTACGACCAGGGCGATAAGGCGGAAGAGTTCGACCACCGCAACACCCTCTGGTGGCAGTCTTCCGTCACCACGGAGAACGGCCGTTCGCTCATCGAATTCTGCGACACGGACCAGCAGGATTATCCCTATATTGTGCAGATTAACGGTCTGACGCGCGACGGACGGCCGTTCACCGCTACCCATACGATTGAAAACACTGATAACTAATAATATGGCATCATTCATCATAGAAGGCGGACACACTCTTTCGGGTGAAATCCGTCCGCAGGGCGCCAAAAATGAAGCGCTCCAGATACTTTGTGCAACGCTGCTCACCCGCGAAAAGGTGACGGTCCGCAATATCCCCGATATCGTGGATGTGGGCAACCTGATCGCGATGCTCGGCGAGATGGGGGTGAAGGTCACCCGCCTGGGCAAAGGAGAGTACTCCTTCCAGGCCGACGAGGTGAACCTCGATTATCTCCACAGTGCCGATTATCTGCGCCGCAACGAAGCCCTGCGCGGCTCCATCATGCTCGTGGGTCCGCTGCTCACCCGTTTCGGCTGGGCGCAGACCTCCAAACCGGGCGGCGACAAGATTGGCCGCCGCCGGCTCGACACCCATTTCGAGGGGATGAAAAACCTGGGTGCAGAGTTTGTCTATTGCAAGGAGAAAGCTACCTATGAATTGCAGGCCAAGCGGCTGAAAGGCTGCAAGATGCTGCTTGACGAGGCCTCGGTCACCGGCACCGCAACCATCGTGATGGCCGCCGTCCTGGCCGAGGGTACCACCGTGATCTACAACGCGGCCTGCGAGCCCTATCTGCAGCAGCTCTGCAAGATGCTGTGCGCGATGGGTGCCCGCATCAGCGGCATCGGCTCCAACCTGCTGACCATCGAGGGAGTTGAGGAACTTCACGGTACGGAGCACACCATCCTGCCGGACATGATTGAAATCGGTTCGTTCATCGGCATGGCCGCCATGACCCGCAGCGCCATCACCATCAAGAACGTATCGTGGGATAACCTCGGCATCATTCCGGAGAGTTTCCGCCGCTTGGGCATCAAGCTGGAGCAGCGCGGCGACGATATCTTTGTTCCGGCACAGGAAGAATACTGCATCGATACCTATCTGGACGGCTCCATCATGACGGTGGCCGACGCCCCGTGGCCGGGCCTGACCCCGGACTTGATCAGCGTGATGCTGGTGGTGGCCACCCAGTCCAAGGGTTCCGTGCTGATTCATCAGAAGATGTTCGAAAGCCGACTCTTCTTCGTGGATAACCTGATTGACATGGGCGCGCAGATCATCCTCTGCGACCCGCACCGCGCCGTGGTGGTCGGTCATAACCATGCCCGCGACCTGAGGGGCCGCACCATGACTTCGCCCGATATCCGTGCCGGTATCGCACTGCTGATCGCAGCCCTGGGCGCCGTCGGCACCAGCCGCATCAACAATATCCAGCAGATCGACCGTGGATACGAGGATATCGAAAACCGTCTCCGTGCGCTCGGCGCACACATCACCCGCGTAGACTGATGGCCCTGCGAATCGAATCCGACTACCCGCTGCTTGCGCACAATACCTTCGGGATGGATGTGCGGGCCGACCTTTTTGTGGAGTATCACAGTGAAGCGGAGCTGGTTGCCGCTCTCGGAGAACTTCGGTCCCGGGGGTGCGACCGCTTGCTGAATATCGGCGGCGGTTCCAACCTGCTTTTCTGCGACGACTTTCACGGTGCTGTGCTGCGCAGCGCCATCGATTCGGTGACGGTGCAGCCGCGTGCGGTCTCCCATTCCCGCACGGTGGCGGATGACGGATCGCTCTGCGTGCGCGTGGGCTCCGGCCATAACTGGGACGCCTTCGTGGCGCGCGCGCTGGAAAATGGCTGGTATGGGGCTGAAAACCTTTCGGGGATTCCGGGGGATGTCGGCGCTTCCGCCGTGCAGAACATCGGGGCTTATGGCTCCGAGATCAAGGACCTGGTGGTCAAGGTGGAGGCCATCAATTCGGAGACCTGCGAGAAGCGCGTTTTTACGGCCGAAGAATGCGGTTACGCCTATCGCGACAGCATCTTCAAACGTCCGGAAAACAAGAAATACATCATCACCTACGTGACCTATCGCTTGCAGACTGCTTTTACCCCGAATCTCTCCTACAAGGCGCTGGCGGACCGCTTTGCCGGCCGTATGGGCGGTTTGCGCCCGGCTTTCGGCGCTGCTGACATCCGGCGCGAGGTGGTAGCGATGCGCGGCGAAAAGCTCCCGAATCCGGCCGTACTGGGCAACGCGGGCAGTTTCTTTATGAATCCGGTGGTGCCGGAGCCCGTCTATGCGGAACTCGCCCCGCGTTATCCGGGCATGCCGCACTACGATGCCGGTGAGGGCTTTGTCAAGCTTTCCGCCGCTTGGCTGATAGACCAGTCCGGCTGGAAAGGCCGCACGATGGGCCCTGCCGGCGTTTACGAGAAGCAGCCGCTCGTCCTGGTCAACCGGGGCGGTGCCTCGGGCAGCGACATCCTTGCCCTGGCCAATGCCATCATCGCCGATGTTTCCGCCCGCTTCGGCGTCACCCTCTCGATGGAGGTCAACCAAATTCGATAAAAAAATTTGGAGTTTTCAATTTTCGCCGTATCTTTGCAGTCCCAATCGCGGAAATAGCTCAGTTGGTAGAGCACGACCTTGCCAAGGTCGGGGTCGCGAGTTCGAGTCTCGTTTTCCGCTCAAAACAAAAGCAGCAGCCATTACGGTTGCTGCTTTTATTTTTCAAGATTCACTGCTTCAAGGCGTAGACTTTGTCACGGACCCAGGCGGCCCACTCGACATCTTTGCGGTCTTTGGTGAAGGTCTGCCAGGGGATGGGTTTGCCAAAGACCATCTTGAAGTGGTTGCCGCGCTGCTTGAAGAGCTCGCTGGCCAGGGTGAACATGGCTAGGTTGAACTTGATGTGAAGCTTGGTGAACCACCAGTCAATCCGGTAGAAACGCTTGGAATTCTGGCCGGAGAACCAAACGGGGATAATGTCACGCATCGCTTTGCGTGATTTGGCAATGAAGGTTTTGGTCCACGGATAATCCTGAATGATGCCGTCAATCCTGCGCGAGCAGCCACCGGCTGGGAAGATCAGCATCTGACGGGCGCTTTCAAAGGCTTCGTCGAGCAGCCGGCCCAATTCACGTGCCTGGCCACCGATCTTGTTGACCGGCACGAAATACTCCTGCTCCTGCTTGAAGATCATCATCAGGTCGTTGGCGGGGAGCACGATGTTGCCGTCATATCTCCGTCCCAGGAAGGCCAGCGACTGGATGGCGTCGAGCATGCCGTAGGGATGGTTGAAGGCAAAGGTGAAGCGGCCGTCGGCGGGAATGTTTTCCGCTCCGATCACCTCACAAGTCACACCGATGTGCTTCAGAAAGCCTTCGGCAAATTCATAACCCAGTGTGTCCGTCGTGAAATATTCGTTGAAATCATCTTCGTGCAGCAGCCTTTTCGCCATCTTCAGGATGGGCTTGGGCAGTTTCTTTCCGCCCACGGCGCGCGCGATGATTTCTTCGGCATTTACCAGTGTGGATTCGTTCTTAAGCATAAGCAAGTTCAGTACGATTCCGCAAAGATAATCTTTTATTTCCACGGTCGAATCGTAATGATGGATGATACCCGAATGATGGCGCTGCCGGCGGAGAGCCAAACGATATAGTCGGGCATCTCTTCATGGGCCGGCGTATACTCCTGCGCGAAGAGCGCTTCTCCCAGCGGAAATCGCAAAGCCTCGTCGCCGGGAGCGGCCGGCTCCAGTTCCAATTCCAGAGAGGCGTCTCCCTGACGGGGAATCCGTACCTGGAATCCCCGTCCGGAAAGATGCTGCGCAAGTTGCGCTGTGCATTCAAAGTCTCCCTCAATCGGCTGCATCGTAGCCATGTCCAACCCACAGGAATGGCCCCGAACCTTCAGGGTCCGTCCTTCGAAAGGAATCTCCGTGCTGCATTCATCCAGCAGCAGGAGGGTTGAATACTGTTTGCGCGGATGCAATGTGCAACAAACCGTTTCGCCGCCGGCATCCAGCGCTTCCCGACAGGCGTAAAGGGGCAACGCCTCTTCTCCGACAGGAATCCGGCAACAGCTTCCCGAAACTTGCGCCTGCGCACCGGCCAGCCACGCTGTTACCACCACATTTCCCTTTTTGACCGGGTACTCCAGCGTATCCCGCACTCTCTCCATACCGAAGCTTTCTTCTACAATCATCCCCTCTTCGGCATATCCGGTCAAAGTCAGTCTCCATTCGGTGTCAGGGTCGTCTTCCATCGGTTCTTCAAAGGCTTTTGCAGGGATGACGCTGAGCAGGCAGGGACAGGCTTCCCGATCTTCCTTGACGGAGCAGGCCGAAAGCATCAGGCCGAAGGCCAGCAGCAAAAACGGTTTATTCATAGCAAATGGAAATTCTGTTAGATGGATTCATTGATTACGCTACCCTCAGCCCAGGGAGTTACCTGTACCATGAGGTCCAGCATACCCTTTTGGACGGGCTGGTCCGGATCTGAAGAGCCCAGACCGATGAGCGTCACATGTACGTCGTAGCTCTTGTTGCGGGCCAGGTTGGGCAGGGAAACCGGATAATAGTAGGTTCCTCCGTCGATGTTGGCTTTCAGCACCAGTCGCGTGTAGCGGGGTGTGAATGTAGAGGCAAATCCGGTATGATCGGTAGCGGTGGCATTCGGGTAGGCATAGAAACGCTGCGGGGTGTTGTAGGTCGTACCATTCGTGAAGCCGGTGCTTCCGGTCAGGGTGCGGAAGGTGAGCTGGGGTTGATCGGCCGTGTAGGTCGGCGGATTGACGATGTGGCTCTGTACCAGCGTGGATTCCGAGATACGACCCATCGGGTTGTACCAGCCCGTAGTGCCGGCATTGCCGTTCAGGGAATAAGAACTGACACCGTTCTCAAGCATGGCATAATCGATGGTGACGGTTCCGTAAGCGGCTGGAAGCAGACTGGTTACGCTCTTGAGCGTGATTCGTGAGACCAGACGGCTGATGGGAATCGTACACTCCAGATTGTCGCCGGCGGTCACCTCAAAGCTCTGGGTGCCTGCCATGATGAAGTCCTCGGACGGGTTGTTGTAGGAAGCCAGATTGATCATCATGCCCGTAAGTGCGGATTCCGTCTTGACGGCGGAGAGGTTCGGTCCGTTGGCCACGATCCATGCCTTCATATTGCCGACGCGCAAATCAAAGAGAAAGTCTGTCATCTCATGATTGACAGAAGAATAGTGCTCCAGGTAGCCGCTGGCGTCAAAGACCAGAAGCTGCATGTCGTAGATGCTGGCTTCGTGATCGTAGTTGTCGGTATCGGCGGCGCGCGTGACCAGTTCGTGACCGTCAAGGACAGGCTTGATGACAACAGTTCCGGTTTCAGTTTCCGTGGAGGGTTGAGGTGCCTTGTTGCAGGCGCCGGTGAGGAGAACTGCCGTTGCGGCAGCCCATCCCAAAAGAAGGTTTTTCTTCATAGCTGAAAAAGTTTTGTTTGGTTGATAATGAATGAATATTTGCGGATGAGCGACGATATCTCGGGATCCAGGTTGCCACGGTGGAGGTAGGCGGGATTCTTCTCGCAGGCCAGCACGTAGTGTTGGATGGCGGCCCGCTCGTGGCCGAGCCTCGAATCGATGATGGCAAGCATATATTCCACCTTGGGCGTGGGTTCGAGCTGCTCCAGTATGGCTTTGGCGGAGTGGTTCTTGCCCAGCGAGCAGAAGGCGACCGCGGTGTTGTAGTCCCGGTATCGGCCGAGCCGTTCGGCCGCCAGCTGGTAGGCCCCGTCACGGATGGCCTGTACGCCGGCCATATAGTTGCTGTCCACCACGGAGGTGAGCAGGGTGTCCTGCAGCATGCCGCGTCGGTGCAGGTGAAAATCGAACCGTACGGTCCGCAGTTTCGGATAGAGTTCGCTCCGCAGGTAGCGGTAGAACGGTTCGCGTTGCAGGGCGGCTTCCCTCCGGTCCGGGTCCGGGATTTCCAGGCGCTTGGCAAAGAGCCGCTTGTCGCGTGGCGTGAGGGTAGAATCTTCCGCCACCAGTTGGGCAAGCCGTGGCCAGTCTTCCGCGCAACTGCGTGAGATAAAGCGGATGGAATCGGTCTGGCCGGTCAGCACGTCTCGGAGATACTCGTTGACCCGGGCCCCGCGGGTACGGGAGAGCCGTTCGTTGAGCGACCAGCTCCCTTCGGGCGATGCAGCCGCCGTGCAGACGATGGAATCCATCACGAAATCCTCTTCTGCCAGCAGCCGGGTGACGGTTTCCTGGATGCTGTCGAGCTCCGCGCCGTTGCCTTCCAGGTCGCGCTTCAATTCACTGCTTCCCCCCGGAAAGACCACCCGGCAGGAGGCGCCGGTCTCCACGCGGCGTGAAACGATCCGTGTCAGGTAGTGCTCCTCGCTGTCCACCAGTGTGCCGAGCGTACTGACGTAGAAGGCGATGGAGTCCCCCTCCGGGATGGCGTAGCATTGACGGTCGCCGTCATAGATGCCGCCGGAAACGACCACGTGGAGTTTGCGCAGTCCCGGCCGCGAGAGAATCTCCTGGGAGTAGTCGTAGGTGAAGAATTCGGAAGCGCCATTGAAGAGCGTATCAATCCGTTCTCCGGCCTCGTTCAGCGGCATTTTGACATAGCGGGCAAAGACCTTGTCGCGGTTGGCCACGCGCCGGTCGTTGCGTTTCCGCCGGGCTTTGTCCGTGTAATGCTCCCTCATATCATAGGGGGTCAGGCCATTGTCCTCATTGCCGTAACGTTCCTCAAAAAGAGCAAGTTGTCCTTGCCGGACGAACTGTTCCGGATCGTGGATCAGACTGCCCAGGTAGCGCTCGTACTGTCGGTAACCGCGTAGTTGCTCCCTGCGAAAACTTTCGCCGGTCACCACCACTTCGTCCAGCGGAATCCGTTCGCCGGGCAGCAGCGCCACCGGCTGAAGCCGCATCTGCCAGCGACTGTCGGTCATCACGGCCGGCACGGTGATGCGGAAATCAATCACGATGTGCCCGTCCCGCTCCGCGACGTTCCGGAAGGTGGCGGATACCACGGCGGCGTTGATTACGTCGGTGGCCACCATCTCTCCCGTGGCCTCGTCGCGGATGGCCTTCATGATGAAGATATCTTTACCCTCGGCATTCTTGACAACCAGGGTATCACTGCCTTGTGAAGTGGTGTCGATGGCATACGGGGAGCGGTCCGGCAGGGGGCTTACTGCCAGCGAAGCCTTCAGCCCGGCCTGCCGGACGTGCTGCAACTTCTGCTGGGTGGAGCAGCTTGCCAGAGAGATCATCAACACTGCGAAGAGAAGGGTAGGACGCTTCATGATATCTAATAACTTGAATCAGAATAGGTAAACGATGGCGGCACGCATTTCGTCGGGTTGCAGGAAAACCTTGTTCCCGCTCTCCAGAATCCGGCCGCAGCGCGGGCAGGCATAGGTGGTATAGGCAGTGGTTCCCGCCCAGGCGCCGAGTCCGAAGTCCAGGTTGAGGTGGCGGGAGAGCATCAGGGCGTAACCGACCGCAAGCCCGCTTCCCCAGGCATCGCCCTCTTCGGACTTCTGGTTGCCGAAGAGGCCGCCGCGGTTGTATTCGCGATACTGCCCCTTGAGGGCGACCCACCAGCCGGAGTAGGTGTGCCAGGGCCAGTACCGCATCCCCAGCGAAAAGTTTCGCTGCCGGTTTTGGAGATAGCCCTTCTCCTCGGAACCATAGCTCCAGGGATTGTAAACGGCTCCGGCCGCGAGCGAAAGGTGTCGCCCCAGCGATACGGCCACTTCGCCGTTCAGCGCACCCAGATTCAGATAGTCAACGGCATTGGTGGCCACGCTGACCTGTTGGGCGTTCAGGGGACGGGCTGCGGCAAGCAACAGTGCGGCAGCCAGGATGACTCGGGATTTCATGGGTTTAGGGTAAAACAATCAGGTTCTGTCTGGTTTTCTTCGTCAGATCGCGCTTGAGCGTAAACTCGATACCACCGTTTCCCGTGCCGGTTGGAATGAATCGTCCATCGGATAGCGTCAGGAACGGAATCTCGCTCCCCGTTCCGACCGATCTCCAGAGGAACTCATTGTTGTCATGCAGCGTATCGCCGCTGGCAAAGACGGTGAAGCAGTCCATGTGGATGGTATCTCCAACGTGCACATACAGGGTGTCGGGTCCGCTGTGCCCCACGCTCACGTGGGTGGAGACCACTTCCCGGAGCGAACAGTTTCGTCGCAGGTAGTTTGCCGTTACGGATACGGCCCCGACGGAACCTCCATAGACTTTGATGATGTCCTGTCCGACCGCACTGCCTGCAAGCCAGGCCGCCGAACTGCCGCTGACGCTCCACTGGGCATACCGGGTCACATCGCGGGTAGATCCGTCGTTCTCAAAGAACATCGTGGCGGTCAGCCGGGCTGTATCGCCCGCCCACATGACGGGCCGGGTGCTGTGCACGGTCAGGAGGGTATCCCAATTCATGATGGTGATATCGCAATAGTCGCGTTTGGCGCCATCCCAGCTGACGGCCCAGAGCCGGCCCGTCCGGGAGTGCCCGTCGATTGCGCCGCTGCTCACGCGGCAGCCGCCCGTCCCGTCGTCGGTGAACGAAAGACCCGCCTCCGCAAAGCCCTCGCCCGCAACAAACCGGTATCCGAAGGGAGTCGGTTGCCGCAAAAGGTTGCGGACGAGGGAGGCGTGTTGAAGAAGGGTGTCACGGTTTCGGTCAAATACGAGCACCCGGCTGTCCTCCACATCGCCCCGCGTCACCTTCCAGGAGGAGGCAACCACGGCATTCGTATCGGTGAGCGACAACGTGAGCACATAGGAGGTGTTTCGCCGGATGTCAAAGTTTCGGATATTGTCTTCGCCCAGATAAATGCGATAGCGGAGGTCGTTGATGGTGATGCCTTCGAACCGGTAACGGGCTAGGATTTCAAGATAGGTGCAGCAATCACCCTCTTCGCCAATCTCTGACGGGTTCTTTTGCCAGGGATCGTCGTTCTCCTCGAGCAGGTCGCCCTGCATGTTTTCGGGAACCAGCAGGCGAACCGTCTCGTTATCTACCAGACCCTCCAGCTCTTCATCCGTCAGGGCGTCTCCATCGCACATTTCATCAATCATGGCCCGCGATTCCTCCTGCCAGGGAGTAACGCTTCCCGACACGTTGAACACCTCGGCGGAACGGAGCTCCAGCTCGCCGCGCATTTGGCTCAGATCCAGCCGGAGCGAGTAGCGTGCCATGAGCCGCTTCAGCCCCAGACACAGGGAATAACCGTCTCCGGCACTGCCGAATGTGATGACGGTGTCACAGGCCATGGGGATGCCCTCCTCGGCAATCGATCCCGGGTCGTCCATATAGACCCTGGTCTGCAGTGCCTGTGCGAGATGCGCGGGGGCGTTTCTTCGGCCGTTATTGGCCAGAGCGAGAATCCGATAGCGCCGTCCCTCAATCAGATTGTCGAAGTGAAGCGCATGATAGGAGGTAAAGTATCCGGTACTGTGTATCAGTCCGGAGGCTTCGTCGTAGATAAAGATATTGAGGTTGGAGAGGGCTGTCTCATCGGCATCGATGAAGCCGCGCGTGCTGCCCGCTTCACACGTCACATCGACTGTGATGTAGAGCGAGGCGGAGATTTCCCCTTCTTCGGGGTTGACGGGGTTGTGGCAGGCATTCGCCAGGAGGGCGGCCAGCAGAATCAGTGGGGTTGCGAAAAAGCGTTTCATAGGCGTTGTTTTGCCGCAAAAGTAGTGGGCCAAAACAGCGGTTGTAGCAGCTTATATCACCGTTTTTGACTATTAATCGATTCTTGGAAAAAAGCTCGTTTGAGGGATGAATTCCGGCTCTTTCCACTCATCTCGGGTACTTGTGCCAACCGATTTATTAAAAAGCAAATACGGGGGTGTGTTTTTACCAGAGGAACCCGGCAAAACTTGGACATTTCAAAAAAATAATATAACTTCGCAACTTAAACCGCGGAAAAGCGAATGAAAAAATTTGAGTAAATATAACTTAATAAATAGATTCACTATGGAAGATATCACTGCAAAAGTTAAGGCCATCATCGTAGACAAACTTGGTGTGGACGAAAGCGAAGTCGTTGATTCAGCAAGCTTTACCAACGACCTCGGTGCAGATTCTCTGGATACCGTAGAGCTCATCATGGAGTTCGAGAAGGTGTTTGACATCCAGATCCCTGAAGAAGTGGCAGAAAAAATCTCCACGGTCAAAGACGCAATCGACAATATCGAGAAAGCAGTAAACAATAAATAAGTTGTCGTGAAAAGAGTTGTTGTCACCGGTCTCGGGACGATCAACCCTCTTGGCAACGACATCGCGTCTTATTTCAAGAACCTTGATGAGGGAGTCAGCGGAGCCGGTCTGATCGACCGCTTCGATGTCTCCCTTTTTAAGACGAAGTTCGCCTGCCAGATAGAGGGGTACAACCCCGAGGAGTTCGGCTTCGATCGCAAGGAAGCCCGAAAGAACGACCATTATGCGCACTTCGCCATCATTGCGGCCGACCAGGCTGTCAAGGATGCGAAAATCAATATGGAGGAAGAAGATCCCTACCGGGTCGGCGTGGTTGTCGGTTCCGGTATCGGCGGCGTGGAGACGATTACCGCGGAAATGCTGGAATATACCCCCGGCACGATTCCCCGTTTCAGCCCCATCTTTATCCCCAAGCTGATCACCAACATCGCCCCGGGCGTGATTGCCATCAAGCATGGCTTCCGCGGCCCTAATCACTCCGTTTCGTCGGCTTGTGCCACGGGAACGCATGCCATTGGCGTAGCAATGTCTTACATTCAGACCGACAAGGCGGATATCATCGTGGCCGGCGGCTCCGAGGCCCCGATTACGGTTCCCGGCATCGGCGGATTCAATTCGGCCCAGGCCCTCTCGTCCCGCAATGACGAATACAAGACCGCTTCGCGTCCTTTCGACGCTACGCGTGACGGCTTCGTGATGGGCGAGGGCGCCGGCGTCGTGGTACTCGAAGAGTATGAGCATGCCAAGAAGCGCGGTGCTACCATTTACGCGGAACTTGCCGGCTTCGGTTTTACCGACGACGCGCACCACATCACCGCTCCGGATCCGGAGGGGAAGGGGGCTGCCAAAGCCATGGAACTGGCCCTTAAGGATGCAGGTGTAACCCCGGCCGAGGTGGATTACATCAACGCGCACGGAACCTCCACGCATCTGGGTGATATCGCCGAACTGGGCGCTATCAAACAGGTCTTCGGCGATGCCGCCTACAAGACGGTCATCAGCTCCACCAAATCGATGACCGGCCACCTGCTGGGTGCTGCCGGCGCCATCGAAACCCTCGCCTGCATCCACGCGTTGCGCGACGGAATCATTCCTCCCACCATCAATTTCAAGGAGGAAGATCCCGAAATCGATTACAAGCTGAACTTGTCGCTCTCGGGCCCTCAGCACCGCACGGTACGGGTTGCCCTCAATAACAATTTCGGCTTCGGCGGCCAGAACGCCTGCCTCGTATAGAAAGCTATTTAACGAATACCATGAAGCAATTCATCGTTTCGGCTGCCCTGCTGTTCAGCGTAACGGCGGGGTTTGCCTGCACCAATTTGATCGTCACCAAGGGGGCGACGACCGACGGCTCCGTCCTGGTCAGCGACGTGGCCGATTCCCACAACCGCTACGGCGTGCTCGACTTTAAGCTCGCCGCCCGTCACAAACCGGGCTCCCTGCGCGAAGTTTATCAGTGGGGCAGCGACTCCCGCGGCCCGTTCCGCTACTGCGGCTCCATTCCGGAGGCTCCTTATACCTACAACGTGATGAGCAACATGAACGAGTACCAGGTGACCATCGGCGAAACCACCTACAACGGCCGCTATAAGGAGTTGCAGGACACCACCGCCATCCTGGACTACGGTTCCATCATGAACATTTGCCTGCAGCGCAGCAAGACGGCCCGCGAGGCCATCCTGAACTTCGCGGCGCTGACCGATGCCTATGGCTACGATTCCACCGGTGAATCGCTCTCCGTGGCCGACGCCAACGAGGCCTGGATCATGGAGGTGATGCCCCGCAAACCCAAATATGACGCAAACGGCGTCAATACCAACAAGGGTATCGTCTATGTAGCGGTCCGCATTCCGGACGGCTACATCTGCGCGCACGCCAACTGCGCCCGCATCACCACCTTCCCGCTGAATGACCCGGAGAACTGCCTCTATTCCAAGGATGTCATCTCGATGGCCCGCGAACTGGGCTGGTACGAGGGTCCGGATGAGGAATTCAGCTTCACCGACGTCTATTGCCCCATCACCAGCTACTCGCTGCTGCGTTCCTGCGAACTCCGTGTCTGGAGCTTCTTCAATCGCTACGGCGACCTGGACATGAACCAGTATATCGACTACGTGACGGGCGAGGACCCCACGCACCGCATGCCTCTCTACGTCAAGGCCAAGGAAAAAATCTCCGTGCAGATGCTCGCAGAGATGATGCGCGACCACTACGAGGGAACCATCTTTGACATGCGCAAGGGCATTGCCGCCGGTCCGCAGGAAACTCCGTACCGCTTCCGCGACAACGACTGGACGGTGGACGGCGTCAAGTACCGCAACGAGCGCGCCATCGCCATGCAGCAGGCCGGCTTCTGGTTCATCAGCCAGTGCCGCGGCTGGCTGCCGCGTGAGGTGGGCGGCGTCATCTGGTTCGCCGTCGACGATCCGGGCACCGCGCCGCTGACGCCGGTCTATGCCAGCGCCAAGGCCATCTCCAACCACTATGCCTTCGGTAACGGTTCTCATGTGGAATACTCCCCGACTTCCATGTGGTGGATGTGCAACCGCATTGCGCAGTTCGCCTACCTGAACTATCGCAATATCGGCAACGAGGTGCACGACGTGATTCGTGCGCACGAGGCCGAGATGGTGGAGAAGGTGGCTGCCGCCGACCGGGAGGCTCTCGAACTGCTCAAGAAATCGGAAAAGAAGGCCATTAAGTATATGACCAAGTTTTCGGTGGAGCAGCAGAATGCCCTCTTTGAAAAGTGGGACAAGCTGGACAAATACCTGCTGGTCAAGTATGTGGACGGCAATATCAAGAAGCAGAACCCCGACGGTTCCTTCGTCGTCTTCCCGCATGCTTATCAGGGCAAGGACCACTTCGTTCCCAAATCGCCCGACGTTCCCGGCCTGGGTGAAGCCTACAAACGGGCGGTGGTCTCCGAGACGGGAGACTTCCTGAAAGACAAAAAGATGAAATAGAAAGAGCGGCCCGCGGGCCGCTCTTCTTTTACTTCAGCACGGTGTAGGTCAGCCGCAGCACCGGATGCCGCGCGGGTGATTTCTTTGATGAAAAGTGGGGAGAAAACTTGGAAAAGTAGGGAGATAATATTTACTTTGCATTAAAAAGTAGGGTGAAAATGGCAAAGATTGACGAACTCATTGCTCTGGTCGGCCGCTATAAGGAACTGGAAATTGACTCGCAGATAGACTATGAAAAGTTCTATCTGTACTCAATCATTACGCACTCCACCGCTATCGAGGGGTCAACTGTAACGGAAATCGAGAACCAGATGCTTTTTGATGAGGGTATCTCCGCCAAGGGGAAGACCATCGTGGAGCAGATGATGAACCTGGATCTGAAGCGGGCGTATGAGGAAAGCATCAGACTGGCCAGGCTGAATACACTCATTACCATCGATGTTCTGAAAACCCTGTCAAAACTGGTTATGCAGAACACCGGTTCCTCCTATAAGACCGCCTTGGGTGAATTCTCATCGGCAAAAGGAGACCTGCGTCTGGTGAATGTGACGGCCGGTGTGGGCGGCAAATCTTGCATGAGTTACCAGAAGGTCCCGGCCAAATTGCAGGAGTTTTGCGACTGGCTTAACACGCAGCGGGTCAGGAAGATGACCATGGCAGAGCGCTACGACCTCAGCTTTGAGGCGCACTACCGCCTGGTGACCATCCACCCCTGGGCCGACGGAAACGGCCGTATGGCCAGGCTCATCATGAACCACATTCAGTTCGAATTTGGCCTGGTCCCTGCCAAGGTGCTCAAGGAAGACAAAGGTGACTACATCAACGCTCTCATTGCCACCAGAGAATCTGGCAATATCAGTATTTTCCAGAATTTTATGGCTGATGAAATGACAAAAACCATCTCCTCCGACATTGAGACGTACCTCAAATTTACCGAGGAAAGCGGGGAGAAACTGTTAAAAGGGGGGGAGAAAAAGCCAAAAAGTAGGGAGATAATTCTCTCACTGCTCCGGAATCACCCGCAATACACAGCCAAAAAGCTGGCAGATGATATCGGCATCACGGAGAAGGCCATCGAGAAACATCTGGCAAAGCTGAAGGCCGAGGGCCGTATCAAACGAGACGGTCCGGACAAGGGCGGAAGCTGGATTGTGATGGATTAACGAGACGGGGCGAACGATTCTTCGGCCGCTCTTCTTTTACTTCAGCACGGTGTAGGTCAGCCGCAGCACCGGATGCCGCGCCGCGGCGGTGCCGTTGATCTCGCACATCCAGTAGTTCTGGGAATCTACATAATAATAGGTAGTCCCGCTGGATGAGTTGGAACCGTAGCCGTACGGATAACCATACCCGTAGCCATACCCGTAACCATACGGATTGTAACCTCCGTAACCATAACCGTATCCGCCATATCCGTAGCCGTACATGGACGCATAATAGTTGTAATAGTCGTAGTAGTCACTGGTGCTGGTAGAGGAACTGGTGGTGTACTCAATGGTCGGAATCATCCAGATGTCATAGTTTTCATCCACCTCTTCTTTCTTCTCGCGGATCAGCGACTGCAGGTAGATGGCGGCGTCGGAACGGAAGTAGAAGAGCGAACGGTTGATCTCGCCGTGGTCGTAAGCGGTGGTGTACCGCTCTGAAATCGGGTTGTATACGGTATAGGTGGATCCGCGTAAGCGTCTGCAGGGGTAGAGGTTGGCCGGCCAGGTGTCGAACTGATTGGAGGATCCCGTGTATTCGAACGGGAACTCCAGCGTGGCGCGGCAGACCATCAGCGCGTCGGGGTCGATATCGTTCGCCGCCATCCAATCATCGAGGCGCTGGCGCAGCACCTTGGCGTCGATATGCGGCTTGAGGCCGGTCAGGCCTTCATAGCGGATCATACCCGATGCATCGTCCGACTCAGCGAACATGCGCTCCTTTTCAATGCTCATCACGGCATTGTAGGTACCGAGGTTGAAGTAGACGGTGGTATCGCGCCGGCGGCCGGCATCGTTGATGGAACTGAAGGTAAAGGTCACCTGCGAAGAGCCGGCGTCAAAAATGTTGAGGCGTCCGCCCTCCGTGCCCGGCTCCACCGGATCGGTATGCAGGTAGATGCCGTAGAACTTGGAGGCAAAGAGCTCCGTGCTGTCCAGTGTTTCGCGGTCCATGTCAAAGAGCGGCAGGGCAAACTCTTTGGTGAAGTGCAGTACCAGCGTGTCCCCGCCGGTATAGATCATCGAACCTTGGACGGCCAGTTCGGGTTTGCAGTCAGCCAGCGAAACGGAGTTGCTGTAGACGTAGGTCGAATCGAGTTCAACCTTCAGCTGATGGACGTAGATGTTCTGCGGAATGGCAGCCTGATCTTTGTCAAGTATCTGGTTGCTGCTGGCTGTCAGGCTGATGTACATATCCTTGAAGATCGGATCGGTACCCCAGACGATGGAATCGGTGGCCGGGGTGATGGTCAGGGCGGTGCCCACGTTGACCGTGCCGTATGTGGCCGTGGTGAGCGAACCGACCGCCACGCGGCTGCTGACGGTGGTCTGTAGGCTGTCGGCATATTTCTGACCCACCGGCAGATCGATATCTACCGTGCGGATAGAGATGTCCTGGTTGGCGGGAATATAGGAAGCCCCCAACGACGGATCGGTCGTGATGCAGGAGACGACCAGAAGTGCAAGCGCGGAGAGCGCTGCCAGAGAGAAGATTCTATTTGCTCTTGCCATTTGCAGAGATTACCTCATCATAAAACTTGTTGTAGGCCTGGATGTAGCGGGTATCCTGCGTGCTGATGGGGCAGTAGGGCAGGAGCGGGAGTTTCCGCTGGGCCACGGCTGCCGCCAGTTCCGGATGGAGTTCGGGCACGCCCGCGATGATTCCGTCGGCATACTGGATGGCCAACTTCGCAAGATCCATGCCAGTGGGCTGCTTGAACGCCGCGAGGTCGGTTTTCTTGATACCGGGCATCAGGATTTTGTCGGCCAGGTCGTCGGAAACCTTCTCGTCCAGAAACTCGTTGTAGAGCGAGAGCACCACCTTGGCCTCCTCGAAGATCGGGTCGTCTTTGTAGGCCTTCTTGAGATAGAGTGGCAGGATGTGCGAGATCCAGCCCTGGCAGTGAATGATGTCCGGCTTCCAGCGGAGCTTCTTGACCGTCTCCATCGCGCCGCGCGCAAAGAAGATGGCCCGCTCGCCGTTGTCCTCAAAGAACTTGCCCTCTGCGTCCCGGTAGGTGAATTTGCGCTGGAAGTAATCTTCGTTGTCAATGAAATAGACCTGCATGCGTGCCGCGGAGATCGAGGCCACCTTGATGATCAGCGAGTAGTCGAGGTTGCCGATCACGAGGTTCATGCCCGAGAGGCGGATCACCTCATGCAACTGGTTGCGGCGCTCGTTGATGCAGCCGTAACGCGGCATGAAGGAGCGGATTTCCCGACCGCTCTCCTGCACGCCCTGGGGCAGATAACGTCCGACATTGGCGATATCCGACTCAGGCAGATACGGGTAAATTTCAGAGTTGACGAAGAGTACGCGTTGTATTCCTTCCATAACGGGGCGGTTTAAGGCAAATTCAACACAAAGATAAGAAATAATTTGATTACCTTTGCCCGAAATCGTTCCCGATGGCACGCAAAGAGAGAAATATGGTTCGCAGGCGGCTGGTCCGCTCCTATGTGACGTCGGTCATCAGCATTTCGCTGGTGCTGACGCTGATGGGAGCTGCCGCCATTTTCTGGGCCAGCGCGGGCGGTGTCTCCCGCTACTTCAAGGAGAATGTCACCGTCTCGCTGATCCTGCCTCCGGAGGCGGACGATGCGGCGGCGCAGTCGCTTGTGAGTGAGCTCGCTGCGCGCGAGGACGTCAAGAGCGCGGAGTATATCTCCCGGGAGCGCGGAACGGAAGAGCTGAAGACGATGCTGGGAGCGGATTTCCTCGAGGTCTTCGAGACCAACCCGGTGCCGACTTCCATCGACCTGCACCTGGCCGGCGAGGCGGTCTCGCGCGATTCGCTCGCCGCACTGCGAGCAGCCTTCGAGGCGGATCCCCGCATCAGGGAGGTGGTCTATCAGGAGAGCCTGATCGAGGCGCTCAACGCCAACCTGGGCCGCATTACGCTGGTCCTGACGGCCGTGATCGCACTCCTGCTCGTAATCTCCTTTGCGCTGATCAACAACACGGTACGGCTGAATATCTACGCCCGCCGCTTCACCATCCACACGATGCATCTGGTGGGGGCGCGCAACGCCTTCATCAGCCGGCCCTTCATCCGCCAGGCGCTGGTGCAGGGAGCGATATCCGGTCTGATTGCCGCCGCTCTGCTGGGTGCCGTGCTGCTCTACATCAAGCGCTCCAGCGCGCTGCTCTATTCGCTCTTCAATCCCACGACCGTCTGGCTGACGCTCTGCGGTCTCGTGCTGGCCGGCATGCTGATCTGCGCCCTCTCTGCGGCCTTCGTTGTCAACCGCCTGGCCTATACCTCCAAAGACGACCTTTATTATTAACGGCATAACAATGAGCAAATTTTCCCTTCCCGCAAAAAGCGTTCGGCTGATTCTCGTCGGCCTGATCGTAATGGTGTCGGGTTATATCCTGATGATGGGCGGCGGTTCGTCCGACCCTGACGTCTTCAACGAAGCGATGTTCGATTTCCGCCGGTTGGTGGCCTCGCCGCTGCTGGTCCTCATGGGAATCGTCATCATCATCGTCTCCATTATGAAGCCGCGCGGCGGTGACGGGGAGGAGAAGAAATGAGCTGGTTCGAAGCCCTTATCCTGGGCCTGGTCCAGGGATTGACCGAGTTCCTGCCGGTCAGCAGCAGCGGCCATCTGGCCATCGGCAAAGCCCTTTTCGGCATCGAAACCGCCGACCTTCGCTTTGAAATCATCGTCCACGCAGCCACCGTTTTGGCTACCATCGTGGTCTTCCGCAAGGAGATCCTGCGGCTGCTGCAGGGCCTCTTCAAGTTCAAGCTGAACGACGAGACCCGCTACATTCTGCTCATTCTGCTCTCGATGATTCCCGTCTTTGTGGTGGGTATATTCTTCAAAGACTATGTGGAAGCGCTCTTCGGCGAAGGGCTTGTCGTGGTGGGCTGCGCGCTGCTGGTCACCGCACTGCTGCTCTTCCTGAGCGAGGCGCTCAAGCGCCGTAATGCAGAAGGCGGTCCCGTCACCTGGAAATCGGCCCTCTGGATGGGTCTGGCACAGGCTATCGCCGTGATTCCGGGCCTCTCCCGCAGCGGTTCCACCATTGCCACCGGCCTTCTCTGCGGCGTCAAAAAAGAGGAAGTGGCGCAGTTCTCCTTCCTGATGGTGCTTATCCCGATTCTGGGTGAGGCGTTCCTCGACCTGGTGGGAGGTGATGCGGCTGCCTCTACGGTGGGCGCACTGCCGCTGATCGTGGGTTTCATCGCCGCCTTCGTTTCCGGCCTCTTCGCCTGCAAGGTGATGATTGCCCTCGTGAAGAAGGCAAAACTCAAATGGTTCGCCCTCTACTGCGTGGCGGCTGCCCTTTTCTGCTTGATTTACGGACTCTTGGCATAGGCGATGGAAGAGTCTCAGGGACGATACTTCTTTTTGTCTGACGTGCACCTCGGGGAAGCCGGGGATGCGGCGCGCTTCAGGGAGCGTCGGTTCCTGGATTTCCTGCGCTCGCTGCCCGGCGATACCAAGGGCCTTTTCCTGCTGGGCGATATCTTTGATTTCTGGGTAGAATACCGCTATGTGGTGCCGCGCGGCTACGTGCGTGTGCTGGGCGAACTGGCCCGCCTCGCGGATTCCGGCGTGGAACTCTGGTTTTTCTGCGGAAACCACGACTGGTGGCTGACCGATTATCTGGAGAAAGAGTTGGGCGCCCACGTCATCAAGGCACCTTACAAGATCATGGATGTGGGTGGACTGCATCTTTGCATCGGCCACGGCGACTGTGTGGGGCGCCGACCCTTCCGCCAGCGGCTGCTGACCCATTTCTTCCATTCGCGTTTCTGGATTGCCGTGCTCAAGTCACTCCACCCGTGGTTCGTCTTCCGGCTGGCGAAGCGCTGGTCATCCGGCAGCCGTCGCCGCCATCCCTCCGACTATGAATTCCGTGGTCAGGAAGAGCCCATCTGGAAGTTTGCCGACCGGATGGTACGGCGCAAGAGGGTGGATGCCTGCATCTTTGGGCATCTGCATACGGCCTTGGAGACCGATCTTTCCGAGGGGAAGAAACTCTATTTGCTGGGCGACTGGGGCTCGGGCTCGTCCTTCCTGAATCTCTTCGGGATGTATATCTCCGGCTTTGGCCTACCGAAGATGGAGAAGTAGAGCGCATCAAATTCACCCCGCTCCCAGATTCCGACCAATTCTTCCAGGTCCTTGTCCTCTCCGAAGCGGTCATAGGGCACTTTCAAGTCGCCTCCGCAGATCTTGGCAAATCCCTGCCAGAAGGCTGCTGAAGGTGCATCCAGGTAGTTTTTGAGAATGATGTAGGGGGTGAGGCCGGTTTCGCGGTCAATCAACCGGATGATCATCTTGCCCTGGCTCAGCGTCAGCTTGCGGAAGATCGGGTCGAAGTCCTTGAGCAGGTCGCGTTTGAGTTTATCCAGATAGCGATCCTGCTTGCGCTTGTTATAGTGCTCGCGTTCAAAGAGTTCATCCGTTTCGTTGATGGTTCTGGCAATAAACTTGGCATAGGGGTAGGCCTTGCTGAAGTTGTGCACCCGCTTGTAGTACTTGCGCCACTGGCGCTTGGTCATGGAGGCGCGCGGCGAGATGACAGCCGGCGGAATATCGTCGATAAAGATCGTATCCTTGCCCTGAATGATGTACTGCATCACATATCCATCCGGCTCCTGCGCCATCAGCGGGCAGGCGGTCAGCAGCAGAAGCAGCCATACGAGGGAGTGTTTTTTGCAGCGCATAACCATTTCGAAGGGCAAAAATAATCAGTTTTTGCTTATATTTGCGAATCAACAATTTTTATACCGTCATGTTTGACTTCTCTACATTCACCCCTTGGTCGCTCTTCTGCGATGCGGGCGTTATCTTCGGTCTGCTGCTGATCGGCAAGATCTGCCGGGCCAAAATCAAAGCCATCCAGTCCCTGTTCATACCGCCGTCCCTGATCGCCGGTGTGCTGGCACTTGCCTTCGGCCCCAACGGTCTGGGCTGGCTGCCGCTCTCGAACAACCTGGGCACCTATTCCGCCATCCTGATTGCAGTGGTCTTCGCGGCGCTCCCGCTGGCTTCCCCTGCCATGAAGATGAAAGAAATCGGCTCCAAACTGGGCCCGATGTGGGCCTATTCCCAGTTCGGTATGTTCTTCCAGTGGGCGGCCATCGGTATCCTGGGTATCCTGATTCTCACGCCGCTCTTCAAGGTGCCTGAGTTCTTCGGCATCATGTGCCCGGTGGGCTTCTACGGCGGCCACGGTACGGCTGCCGCCATGGCTTCTGAATTTGGTGAAGGTTATGAAGAAGTTGCCCGCAGTCTGGGTATGACTACCGCCACGGTGGGTGTCATCCTGGGCGTGATCGTCGGTGTGCTGCTCATCAAGATTGCCACCCGGAAGCACCAGACCAGTTACGTGACGGACTTTGCGGAACTTCCCAACGAACTCCGCTCCGGTCTCGTCCCGGAAGAGAAGCGCGACGTGCTGGGTAAGGCGACGGTCTCCTCGATTTCCATTGACCACTTCGCCATGCACCTGGGCCTCGTGATTTTCGCGGCGTACTGCGGTTACCTGCTGAGTGACGTCCTGCTCAAGGGAACGCTGAACATCAAAGGTGTGCCGGTATTCCTCACCGCATACGTCGTGGGTATGATCTTCAAGCTCCTGCTCGATGCCACCAAGGCAAGCCGTTTCGTGGAACAGAAGACCATCAGCAACATCAGCGGCACGGCTACCGACCTGCTCGTGACCTGCGGCGTGGGCGCCATCAACCTCAAGGTGGTGACCGCCAACGCACTGCCGCTTGTGGTTCTGCTGGCTATCGGAGTGGCCGTCACCCTCTTCATGTGCTTCTACTTCGCACGCCATCTCTACAAGAAAGACTGGTTTGAGAAGGCCATCTTCGCTTGGGGCTGGTGGACCGGCACGATGGCCATCGGCATCGCGCTGTTGCGTATCGTGGACCCGAAGAACGAAAGTCACGCGCTCGACAACTACGCTATGGCTTTCATGCCCTGCGCGCCCATCGAGATTATCCTTATCTGGTCCGTTCCCGTCGCCTTCAAGGGCGGCTGGCTGCTCTGGCTCTGCGTGGGATACCTGGTGCTCTCACTCCTGATACTGCTGCTGGCCAAGAAGTTGGGCTGGTGGATTCCCAAATCGGAGCTCAAGGCTGCCAAATAACATTTAACGATGAAAAATATCGTCACCACTTTCAGTGCCGTCGTCTGCCTGACAACGGCACTGGTGTTCCTCGGAGGCTGTAATGCCGAGAAAGCCATGGCTCGCAAGGTGGACAGTCTCCATCGCAAAATGATTACTATCGACACCCATACCGACACGGCCCTCGACATCCTGCGCGGAAAAGGGGAGGACGAGCTTCAGGTCAGTTTTGACAAGATGCTCGCCGGTGGGCTGGATGCCGTTTTCTTCGCCATCTACAAAGGCCAGGGCAAGCGCGATGACAGTACGCTCGTGGCCCTCGCCGACTGGACGGAGGAAAAGCTCAAGGCCTTCGCTGCCTATGCGGACGCTTCTCCCAAGGCCGAGCGGGCCTTCCATCCCGCCGATGTCCGCCGCATCAAGAAAGAGGGCAAGGCATGCGTCATCCAGTGCCTCGAGAACGGCTATATGGTGGGGCGCGACCTCCGGAATGTGGAGCGGTTCTATAACCTGGGCGCCCGCTACATCACGCTCTCGCACAATAACAACAACGATATCTGCGATGCGGGCGTGCGTGTGGACAATCCCAAGAAGGGTTTCTCTTCCGAACTCGAGTGGGACGGCCTCTCGCCCTTCGGCTATCAGGTGGTGGCCGAGATGAACCGTCTGGGTATGATCATTGATGTCTCCCATACCGCCGACGAAACGGTGGAGGATGTACTCGAGGCCAGTGCGGCGCCGATTATCGCATCGCACTCCTGCGCCCGTGCCCTTTGCGACCATCCCCGGAATCTTCCGGATGAACTACTACGCAAGATTGCGGCCAAGGGTGGCGTGGTCCAGGTGACCATCTACCATGGCTTTGTGGATAAGGGCGATGGTACCCCGCTGGATGTCAAGCTCTTCTGCGATCATGTGGAGCACATCCGCGACGTGGCCGGCGTTGAGCACGTGGGCTTCGGCTCCGACTTCGACGGCGGTGGTGGCCTGGAGGGCATCAACTCTGCGCTGGAGGTGAAGAACGTCACCCGTGAACTGTTGCGCCGCGGCTGGTCCAATCACGACATCGCTCTCTTCTGGGGCGGTAACCTCCTCCGCGTTTGGGAAGAGGTCGAGGCCGTAGCAGCCAAACTCTCCGGTACCCAGATTTCGCCTGTCGGAAATTAGTCGAAAACACGCAAAACTCGGAGTTTTTTGACTCCGGTAATGAGTTGAAAATAGTCACGTTAGGTGGCTATTTTTTTTGTCGAAAAATGTGAAAAAATGTTTGCGTTTCAGAATAAATGTGTATCTTTGCATCCCATATCTTATGCGGTGAAATAGCGCAAAGTGTTGGGTAACAATTAATTAGAAGTTATTTTTAAGTTATAGAGAAATGTTACAACCTAA
>JAFSWO010000073.1 GCA_017450165.1 Bacteroidales bacterium
CGCCCTCGAGAAAGGCAAGTTCGGCGACGTGAAGCGTCCGAAGAACGGCGGCAAGGGCCTCGACGGCGTGGTCGCCAAGGGCGAAAACTATTTCAATCCGTTTATTGATTTGATGAAAGGGAGGAGATAAAAGATGAGCGGCGGACTTTATTCAATGGATGCCAAGGATTTCGACAAGACCTTGGACCTGACCAAAGTAAAACCTTACGGTGATACCATGAACGACGGAAAGGTGCAGCTGAGTTTCACGCTGCCCGTTCCGTGCGGCCCGGAAGCGGTGGAGGCGGCCAAACAGCTGCTCAAGGAGATGGGCTTCAACAACCCGCTGGTGGTCTACTACCACGAACTGACCCCGGGCTATACCTTCTTCAACTGCTATGGCAGTACCATCCATACGGTGGATTTCTCCTCGATCTATGTCCCCAAGGTGGAGTCGTCGGTGATGGAGATGAAAGAGACCGACGAGTACATCCGTCAGAACATCGGCCGCAAGCTGGTGGTCGTGGGAGCATCAACCGGTACGGACGCCCACACGGTGGGTATCGACGCCATCATGAACATGAAGGGCTATGCCGGTCACTACGGAATCGAACGCTACGACATGTTCGAGGCCTACAACCTGGGCAGTCAGGTGCCGAACGAGGAGTTCATTGCCAAGGCGCTGGAACTCCATGCGGATGCACTGCTGGTTTCCCAGACGGTTACCCAGAAGGACGTGCATATCAAAAATATGACGGAACTTATCGAACTGCTGGAGGCAGAAGGACTGCGCGACAAACTGATCGTGGTCTGCGGCGGTCCCCGTATCTCGCACGAACTGGCCAAGGAGCTGGGCTACGACGCCGGATTCGGTGCCGGAACCTATGCGGACGACGTGGCCTCCTTCGTGGCGCAGGAATTTGTCAAACGAATGAATACTAAGAAATAACAATATCAAAATCATTCATTTATGGATAAGAATCAAATCAGAGAGACGATCGCACGCCGTGCGGCTCTCGAACTCAAGGACGGTGACATCGTGAACCTCGGTATCGGTCTCCCGACCGCTATCCCGAACTACCTTCCGAAAGGCGTGAAAGTGACCCTTCAGTCGGAGAACGGCCTGGTGGGCATGGGTCCCGCTCCGGAACCGGGCAAAGAGGATAAGGATTACGTAAATGCCGGTGGCGGCTATATCACGGCTTACCCGGGTGCTTACGCCTGCTCTTCCGCAGATTCCTTCCTGATTATCCGCGGCGGTCACGTGGACTGCACTTTCCTGGGCGCCATGCAGGTGGATGAGAAGGGCAACCTGGCCAACTGGATGATCCCCGGCAAGCTGACTCCCGGTATGGGCGGTGCCATGGACCTCGTGGTGGGCGCGAAACGTGTGATCGTGGCTATGGAACACACCCAGAAGGGCAGCCACAAGATCATGAAAGAGTGTACCCTTCCGCTGACGGCAGCGCATCAGGTCAATATGATCATCACCGAAATGGGTGTGATGGACATCACTCCGGACGGAATCGTCCTCAAGGAGATCAATCCGGAATTCACCGTTGAACAGGTTCAGGAGGCAACCGAGGCCAAACTCATCATTGCCAAGGACCTCAAGCCGATGGCTCAGTAATCGCCCTGCGGAATGGACTATCGTTTTCTGAAAGTCTCCAGCGGTTCGGAAGGAGTAGTGCGCGTCACCATCTCCTCTCCCGCTACGCTCAACGCCCTCAACTCCGCGATTCTCGCCGAGTTGGATGCCATGGTGGACAGCCTTCCCGCAACGACCCGCGCCCTGGTCATCACAGGCGAGGGAAAATCCTTCGTGGCGGGTGCCGACATCTCCGAAATGGCGCATCTCTCCGAAGCGGAGGGCCTCGCCTTCGGCCGGCGCGGCGCAGCTGTCTTCAAGAAGATTGAGGATCTTCCGTTCCCCGTGATAGCGGCTGTCAATGGTTTTGCGCTGGGTGGCGGTTGCGAGCTGGCCATGGCCTGCGACATCCGGATTGCTTCGGCAAAGGCCAAGTTCGGCCAGCCCGAGGTCGGTCTGGGTATCATCCCGGGCTTCTCCGGCACCTACCGGCTTCCGAAACTCGTCGGACAGGGGATGGCCAAGGAACTCATCTATACCGGCAAGGTAATCGCGGCCGATGAGGCACTGCGTATCGGGCTGGTAGGCAGCGTAGTAGAACCGGAAGAGCTGGAGAGTGCCGTGGATGCACTTCTGGCAGCCATCCTGAAGAATGCTCCGATAGCCGTGCGCTATGCCAAAGCCTGCATCAACGGAAACTACGACCTCACGGCCGACGAGGCCATCGATCTGGAGAACCGTTACTTTGCAAAATGCTTTACGACGGAAGACCAGAAAGAGGGCATGGCTGCATTTCTGGAGAAAAGAAAGGCAACGTTCAAGAATGAATAATCAATTATAAAACGATTCAATATGAAAATCTGTGTTATTGGAACCGGCACCATGGCCAAGGGCATCGTGAAAGCCTTTGCCGCCCAGATGCCTATCGTCATGAAAAGCCGTACCCAGGCCAGCCTCGACAAGGCGATGGCCTCGATTGCAAAAGGTTACGGCAAACTCGTCGAGAAGGGCAAGATGACCCGGGAGGCTGTCGACGCCCTGCTGAAGAACATCACCACCACCACCGATTACGCCACCTTCGCTGACGCTGACCTCGTGATTGAGGCCGCTGTGGAGGAGATGCAGCTCAAGAAGGATATCTTCACCGAACTGGATGGTATCTGCAAACCGGAAACGATTTTTGCTACCAACAGCAGTTCGCTGAGTATCACGGAGATTGCTGCCTGCACCAAACGTCCGGCTCAGTTTATCGGCATGCACTTCTTCAACCCGGCAGACCGTATGGCGCTGGTTGAAGTGATCAAGGGACAGCTCACCAGCGATGAGGTCACCAAGTGCATCGTAGAACTGGCAACTTCTATCGGCAAGCAGCCCGTTGAGGTGAAGGAAGCGCCGGGCTTCGTGGTCAACCGCATCCTGATCCCCATGATCAATGAAGCGGTCGGTATCCTGGCTGACGGTATTGCCAGCGCGGAGGATATCGACAAGTGCATGATGCTGGGAGCCAACCATCCGATGGGCCCGCTGGCGCTGGCCGACCTGATTGGCAACGATGTCAACCTGGCCATTATGGAGGTGCTCTACAACGAGTTCGGCGATCCCAAGTATCGTCCGCATCCGCTGCTCCGCAAGATGGTTCGCGCCGGCTTGCTCGGCCGTAAGACCGGAGAAGGTTTCTACAAGTATTAATATGCACCCTGCACAGATATGAACTTTAATCTCAATAAAACCCAGGAGCTGTTCCGCCAGATGATCCGCGAGTTCGCCGAGAAGGAGGTCAAACCCCTCGCGGCGGAAATCGACGAGCAGGAACGCTTCCCGCAGGAGACCGTGGAAAAGATGGCCAAGCTGGGCATCTTCGGTATTCCTGTCCCCAAGCAGTATGGCGGCGCCGGTGGCGACAACATCATGTACTCCATCGCCGTGGAGGAACTCTCCCGCTGCTGTGCAACGACCGGTGTGGTCGTATCGGCCCACACCTCGCTCTGTATGTCTCCGATCCTGCAGTTCGGAACGGAGGAGCAGAAGATGAAATATGTCCCCAAGCTGGCTTCCGGCGAGTGGATCGGTGCTTTCGGCCTGACGGAACCCAATGCGGGAACCGATGCGGCCGGTCAGCAGACGACCGCCGTGCTGGACGGTGACGAGTGGGTCATCAACGGCAACAAGATTTTTATCACCAATGCCGGCCACGCTGATGTCTATATCGTTATTGCAATGACCGATAAGTCGCTGGGCACCAAGGGAATCTCCGCTTTTATCGTGGAAGCTTCCACCCCTGGCTTCTGTATCGGTAAGAAGGAACTCAAGATGGGTATCCGCGGCAGCGCTACGGCAGAACTCATCTTCACCAATGTCCGCATCCCGAAGTCCAACCTGCTGGGCAATGTGGGCGAAGGTTTCAAGATTGCCATGATGACGCTCGACGGCGGCCGTATCGGTATCGCTTCGCAGGCGCTCGGTATCGCCCAGGGAGCGCTTGACGAGACGGTCAAGTACACCAAGGAACGCAAGCAGTTCGGCAAGGCGATTGCCAAGTTCCAGAACACCCAGTTCCAAATGGCTGACCTCAAGACCAAGATCGAGGCAGCCCGCCTGCTGGTCCGCAGTGCGGCTTTCCGTGAGGACGAGCATGTGGCCAATCCCAAGGTCAATTTCTCCGCCGATGCCGCGATGGCGAAACTCTATGCCGCTGAAGTGGCCATGGAGGTGACCACCAAGTGCGTGCAGTTCCACGGCGGCTACGGTTACACCCGCGAGTATCCCGTTGAGCGCATGATGCGCGATGCGAAGATCACCGAGATCTATGAAGGTACTTCAGAGGTCCAGCGGATGGTCATCGCCGGCAAATTGTTCGGTAAAATCAAATAGGAGGAGCGCAAAATGAAGATATTGGTTTGCATCAAACAGGTTCCCGATACCACCGAGATCAAAATCGACCCGGTAACCAAGACCCTGGTCCGTGAAGGCGTTCCCGCCATTATGAACCCGGACGACAAGGGCGGATTGGAGTTCGCCCTGCAGCTGAAAGACAAATTCGGTGCGGAAGTGACCGTCGTCACGATGGGTATTCCCGCTGCTGAAATCATTCTCCGCGAAGCTTTCGCAATGGGCGCTGACCGCGCGATCCTGCTGACCGACCGCAAACTCGGCGGTGCAGACACCCTGGCTACTTCCAAACAGCTCGCCGGTGTGGCGCGCCAGCTGGAGTGGGATCTGATCATCGCGGGCCGTCAGGCTATCGACGGTGACACCGCGCAGGTGGGCCCGGAGATTTCCGAGCATCTGGGCATCCCCCAGATTACCTATGTGGCCGGCTTGGAATACAATCCCAAGACCGAAACCTACACGGTGACCAAAGAGACCGAAGACGGTCACCAGATCTTGGAATTCAAGGGCAAAGCCCTGTTGACCTGCCTGGCGTCCGCCGTGAAGCCGCGCTACATGAACGTAGGCGGCATCGTGGATGCCTACAGCAAGGAAGTGGAAGTCTGGGGCGCTGACAGGCTCGGCTTGCCCGATGAAGAACTTGGTCTCAAAGGCTCTCCCACCAAAGTGGTCAAGTCCTTCACCAAGGAACTCAAGGCTCCCGGCCAGATTCACGAAGTAGACGCCGAGGCGGCCGTTGAGCTGATCGTGGCCAAACTCAAGGAAAAACACATTATCTAACCGTCTAATAATTGTATCGCTATGGATTTTTCTGCTTATAAAGATATCTATGTATTTGCCGAGCAACGAGACGGTGAGATTCAGCCGGTTGCGCTGGAACTGATCAGCAAGGCGCGTGAACTCTCCCAGGTCACCGGTGAAAAGGTGGTGGCCATCCTTGCCGGAAGCGGCGTTGCCGAGAAGGCGCGCACCCTGATTCCTTACGGTGCGGACAAGGTGGTGATCATTGAACATGAATTGCTCAAGGATTATGTCACGGAACCCTATACACAGGCCGTTTTCCAGGCTGTGAACGTCTTCAAGCCTTCCATCCTGATGTTCGGCGCAACGACGATCGGCCGTGATCTGGCACCGCGTATCGCCGCCCGTCTGGGCACCGGCCTGACTGCTGACTGTACCAAGCTGGCTATCAATGAGGAAACCCATGAATTCGAAATGACCCGTCCGGCTTTCGGCGGCAACCTGATGGCTACCATCAAGTGCCCTGAGCACCGCCCGCAGATGTCCACGGTCCGCCCCGGCGTGATGCCGAAGGCTACCCCGGACAATAACCGTGAAGGCGAGTTGATCGGGTTTGAACCGGAATTCGACGAGAGCAAGTTCGTTGTCAAACTCATCAAGACCGTCAAGGCGCAGAAGGCTTCGGTGGATATTACCGATGCCAAGGTGCTGGTATCCGGCGGCCGCGGCGTAGGCTGCAAAGAGGGATTCGATATGTTGAAGGGCCTGGCCGATGTGCTGGGCGGAGAGGTCTCTTCGTCCCGCGCCATGGTGGATGCCGGCATCATGCCGCACGACCGTCAGGTAGGTCAGACCGGTAAGACCGTGCGTCCTTCCGTCTATTTTGCACTCGGTATTTCCGGCGCCATCCAGCATCTTGCCGGTATGGAGGAGTCAGAAACCATCATCGCTATCAACAAAGACAAATTTGCGCCGATTTTCAGCGTGGCTGACCTCGGCATTGTCTGCGACCTTCACAAAGTGGTTCCGTTGCTGACGGAACGCCTCAAGAAGGAGATTGCCAAATAATGAAAGAGGGCTGCCCGACCGGCAGCCCTCTTTTTGTCAGTACTTCCGGACGTCCCAGCCGGAAATCAGTCCGCCGTAGGTGGGGAACAGCACCTTGAAGGTGATGCCGCTCGCGTGGTCCTGCACCCGATAGACGAGCAGGCGGTCCGTATTCTGCAGCAGCACCCATTCTCCGAGCTCCAGAGCCGGATAGGTGACCGAAGGGTCGTCCGGCACCATACCGTTCACGCTCTTGACGTGAATGGCCTCACCGGCCGCCATGCGCTGCATATTGCGTTCCACGACCTGCATCAGTTCGGGATGGTCGAAAGGATTCAGGGAAATCTCAGTATCGGCAGCGGCCGGAATCACACCGCCCAGCGCCTTGCGCACCGCCCGCATGCTGTCTGCGTAAGCCTTGAAGGCCTGACGTTTCTCCAGAGTGTTGAGCCCTTCTACCGTGTAGAGGCTGATACCCTGAGCACCGCCGGCAAAGGCGGCATCCATATCGGCGATCAGGCGCGGCAGGTTTCCGTCGGTTTCACCTTGTCCGAGTTCCGCACCCAGTCCGCAGAAGAGCAGTGTCTTGGGGTTGCGGTCACGGTCGTTCTGCCGGACAGCGTCATAGACAAAACCGGATTCCATGGTGTAGAAATCGGAATAAACCATCGGGAAAACGAAGTCCAAATCCCAGTCGTGGAAGTTCTGAGCCACCATGAAAGAGGCGAGTTTCACCGTAGAAAAGGGCGAAGCCGTGACCTTCTTGCCATAGCCGTGCGCAGTTTCTGCAGCCAGATTGGCCACTTCGCTGATCAGATTTTCGCGGAAGCGGCACCACTTCTCGTCGCGGGAGGGATCCATCAGTTCGCGGGGATCATAACCGTACTCCTTACGGAAACGTGCCAGCGCTGCGGGGTGATAACCGAAATCCCACTGCGGCCACACCTCCGTATCCTGGGTGATATTGTAATTGTAGCTCAGGCTGATAGGCAGCACGCAGTCCACAATGCGGCAGTAGTCCAGGCAGATGCCCGCAATGCCGTCCATCTCGCAGACGCGCTTCACGTTCTCCTTGACATACTCCCGAACTTCGGGCAGTGCCGCGCTCAGGAACTTATAGGAATTGACATAAGCCTTGTAATCCTTCAGGGAATAGCCGTCGCGGTTGCAGTCGAACCAGTCGGGGTGCTCCTCCAGCAGACGCTGGCGGTCGCCCCGCGGATTGAGGGTCCAGATCCAGGCGTAGAGGGTGACGCCGTGTTCTTTAGCCAATTGTGCCGCCTTCACGTATCCCTCGGTATCCGGCAGGTAAAGCATCAGTCCGTCAATGCCGGCTTCATCCAGATGAACGAACAGAGAATCCAAATTGAGCCCTGCGCGATTTTCCATCCAAGTCCAGAACATCGGATATTCTTTGGCCTGCGGCGCATTCGAGCAAGAGAAGAGTGTGAACGCGAGCGCAGCCAGCATCAGAATTTTTTTCATTTTTTTAATTTTTTGGGTCCTTTTTGCAAAGCTACATATTTTTAAAATAACGTGCCTATTAGGTCCCTATTAGTTCGATTCTTTTTGTTTCTCCTTCCGGTTGATTAGCTTCGTCCGACAATTATTTAAAAACACTATGGCCAATACGATTCTTATCTCCTCGGGGTTTCTCATCATGACGGTGGCAATCATTGTGCTTACGGTGTTATTGCTCCGTAAAAAGCGCCCTGCCCCCGCCAAAACCCCATCTCCCCGGTTGTTGACATCCGGCTATGCCGTTACTCCCAAAGTGCAGCAGGTTCTTCGTGACGATGCTGAAACAGATGAAGATGAAGAATTGAAGGAACGGCTGCTCTACCTTTTTGAAGGAGAAAAACTCTACCTGCGTCCGGATATCCGGATTACGGATCTGGCGGAGAGGCTGCTAACCAACAAGACGCATCTTTCGAAAGTAATCCGTGCCAAAACCGGTAAAAACTTCTGCCAGCTGGTTCACACCTATCGGATCCGCGAGGCGATGCGTCTTTTCAGCGGTAACCCGCGGCTTTCCATCGTGCAACTCGGGCAGTTGGTCGGCTTCAACTCGCTGACCACCTTCACGACCGCATTCGGCCGGAATACCGGTTTTACCCCGGCGGAATGGTGCAAGAACTACCGCAAGAGCGCAACCAAGGAGGGCCGTCATGGCCACAAGGAGGAAAAGAGGGCTTAGGCTATGGTGCGTCCGACTCCTGCGCCGCGGGATTGCCCTGCTGGGTTCAGCGCCACCCTCCAGAGCCGGCACGGCCTGTCGGCCGGAAACGGTTTTCCAGATGATGGAACACACCATGTCGCGGGAACGGCTTTATCGGAAATACGACCTGTCAATCAATCAGTTTGCGCGGGCGGTAGGCGTCAATCGTACTTATATTACCCGGGCGTTGGCCCATCACGAATTGAGCTTCACCCACTATGTCAACACCTATCGCCTGCAGCATGCCATCGCTGTGATGCAGCACGATCCAAAGGCGCACATCCCCGCAGAGGAGATTGCGCTGGAGAGCGGTTTTCTGAACGAGCGGCGCTTGGGGTACTGCCTTCGCCGGACCTACGGCGTTACGATTGCGGTCTTTCGGAAAAGGCTTCGGGCACTGAATCAGGCGAAGAACTTCTCCACCGCCTTGAGCGCATCGGGAAGTGCAAATACCGCCACCCGGTCGTAAGGCTTGATGAGGGTGTCGCCTACGGCGATGATGGTCTCACCGCCCCGGATGATACCGCCGATAATGGCATTGTCCGGGAAGTGGAGATCCTTGATGGGGGCCTTGGTAATAGGGCTCTCAGGATTGACGATATACTCAATCACGTCCGCATCGGATCCGTTGAGGCACTTGATGGTACGCACCTTGTCGGAGAGGGTGAACCGGAAAATACGACCTGCCGTAATCAACTTCTTATTGATGACCGAATCGATACCCATCTCCTCGGCCAGCGAGATGTATTCGAGATTCTCGACCTCTGCGATCGTCTTGGAAACACCCATCTTCTTGGCGGCCACGCAGGCGAGCACGTTGGTCTCGGAACTCGAGGTGACGGCGATGAAGGCATCGCAGGTGCGGACATCCTCTTCGTAGAGGAAATCGGAGTTCCGGCCGTCGCCGTTGATGACCATCGTGCGCTGGAGGGTCTCGGAGAGGTATTCGCAGCGCTGCTTGTTGATCTCGATAATCTTGACGAACTCGGCGCTTTTCTCGAAGTCGCGGGCCACCATCTCGCCGATTCGGCCGCCACCCAGGATGGCGATGCGACGGATGTTGATATCCTCCTTGCCCGAATAGGACATCAGTTCACTGACCGATTCGCGGCGGGCAATCGCAAAGAGCAGGTCGTGGGCTTTGAGAATCGTATCGCTCTGCGGAATGATGGTTTCGTCGCCGCGCGTGATGGCAACTGCCCGGAAGGGGAGATTCTCCTTGGGGTAGTCGAAATCGCTCATCTTCTTGTCAATCAGGCCAGACCCTTCGTAAAGGCGGAAAGAAACCAGCTGCAGACGACCGTGTGCGAAGTTCATGAACTCAGACATCTCGCTCTTGCGCAGCAGGTCCACGATCTCTGTAGCGGCGATGCGCTCCGGATAAAAGAGCAGGTCAATTCCGAGATCTTTGAAGATGATCTTGTTCTCAGGAGAGAGGTACTCTGCGTTGTTGATACGCGCGGTAACCTTCTTGGCGCCGATTTCTTTGGCGATCACGGCGGAGATCAGGTTGACGTCCTGATACTTGGCGGGGCTGACCGCTACGAACAGGTCGGCCTCTGCCACGCCGGCACTGCGGAGCACCTCGATAGAAGTCGGTTCTCCGAGTTTGGTGAGTACGTCCATCGTCTCGCTGACGGTGGCCAGACGAGCCTCGTCGTTGTCGATGATGGTCAGGTCGTGATAGTCTTCACTCAGCATCTTGGCCAGGTGACATCCAACCTCTCCGGCTCCTGCGATAACAATTTTCATAGTCTTCGGTCTTTATTGCAATTTGGCTCCGATCAGGGTAAGAAACTCGCTGCGGGTGCGGCTGTCCGTAAGAAATCCGCCCGTAAAGGCAGAGGTAGTGGTGATGGAGTTCTGCTTCTGGACGCCACGAATCTGCATGCACATGTGGGCTGCCTCAATCACCACGGCTACACCGAGCGGGTTGAGGGTTTCCTGGATGCAATCGCGAATCTGGACGGTGAGGCGCTCCTGAACCTGCAGCCGGCGCGCATAGGTCTCCACCACGCGGGCAATCTTGCTCAGACCGGTGATGTATCCGTTCGGAATGTAAGCTACGTGCGCCTTGCCATAGAAGGGCAACATGTGATGCTCGCACATCGAATAAAGCTCGATGTCCTTGACCAGTACCATGTGGCGGTAGTCCTCCTTGAACATGGCGGAACGCAGGATGGCACGGCCGTCTTCCTGATAACCTTTGGTAAGGAACTGCATCGATTTGGCTACCCGTTCCGGGGTTTTCAGCAGGCCGTCTCGTTCGGAATCTTCGCCGAGCAGGCGGAGAATCTCCCTGTAATGACGCGCCAGTTCCCGGGTGCGGGTTTCGTCAAAAGTGATTTTATCGAAGTCTGACATAATCGTTTAGTCTCTCTTGAAATGGCAAAATTAAGAATTATATTTCTATTCACTCAAAATTTGCTATCTTGGCAATCTGAGAGGGGAGGTGGCGATGAGTAAAGTAATTGAAATGGAGGTGCTCTCCAAGGTTTACCGCAGCGGCACTCTTTCGGTCACGGCGCTTGATCAAGTCTCCTTCTCCATTGAACAAGGCGAGTATGTCGCCATTATGGGCCCCTCGGGGTCGGGTAAGTCGACGATGATGAACATTCTGGGCTGTTTGGACGTTCCTACCTCCGGTCGTTATCGGTTGGATGGGGTGGCTGTGGACGGTCTTTCGGAGGATGAACTGGCTGCGGTCCGTAACCGAAAAATCGGCTTTGTCTTCCAATCCTTCAACCTGCTGCCGCGCTACGACGCGCTGGAGAATGTGGCTCTTCCGCTGCGCTATGCAGGGGTGGGGCGGGCTGATCGTCGTGCCCGAGCGCAGGTTGCGCTGGAACAGGTGGGGCTGGGAGAAAGGATGAACCACCGGCCTGGCGAGCTTTCCGGCGGTCAGCGTCAGCGTGTAGCCGTGGCCCGCGCGTTGGTTACCCATCCTTCGCTGATCCTGGCCGATGAGCCTACAGGCAACCTCGATACGGCCACATCGGTTGAGATTATGCGCCTCTTTGGCGCCGTCCATGCGCAGGGCAATACCGTTGTGCTGGTGACCCATGAAGACGATATCGCCCGCTATGCGCATCGGATTATCCGTCTTCGCGACGGCCACATCGAGTCGGATACCCGCAATATGAATCCAATCCTAGCTTGATAATATGAAGATCTACACAAAAACCGGAGATGCCGGACAGACCTCTCTCGTAGGGGGCGAACGCGTGGCAAAGTGCAACCCTCGTGTCTGTGCGTATGGTGATACCGATGAACTGATTTCGTGGCTCGGCGTTTTGCGCGCGGATGCACTCGATGCCGGCCATACCGAACTCGATGCTGAACTGCGCGCCATTCAGGATGACCTCATGCTGGTCTCCGCCCATTTTGCGGCCGGACGTGAGATCCCCAAATTGCCGGTGCTCGATGATGCGCGTATCGCTTTTCTGGAATCAGCCATAGATCGGATGGACGCAGGCCTGCCGCCGCTGACGAGTTTTGTGCTCCCCGGAGCCCCGCGTGCGAGTGCGAACTGCCACGTGGCCCGCACCGTCTGCCGTCGCGCGGAGCGGACGGCCTGGGCGATGTCGGCCCTCACCGATGCAGATCAAACCGGCATCCGATACCTGAACAGACTCTCTGATTATCTATTCACATTGGCCCGTTTTTTGAGCACAAAAAAGGCCTCGGAAGAGGACAGGTGGGTACCGCAAAAATAATTGTTTGGCGTATACGGATTTTTTATATCTTTGCGGCCCATTTGATAGGTAATTATTTAATTTTTAACTTTTTCGAATATGTACTGGACCCTAGAGCTCGCATCGAAACTTGAAGACGCACCGTGGCCTGCAACCAAGGAAGAACTGATTGATTACGCGACCCGTTCCGGCGCACCCCTCGAGGTGGTTGAGAATCTTGAAGATCTTGACGACGACGGCGAAATCTACGAAGCCATCGAAGACATCTGGCCGGACTACCCGACCAAAGACGATTTCTTCTTTAACGAGGAGGAATATTGATTTGATAATCAATAAGTTACAAGCATAAAACCAGGGTTTGAGCCCTGGTTTTTTTGTCTTTTTACTTCCCAAATATTTCCCATTTTTGGAGGAGGTCCTCCTGGAGAAGTAGGAATAGTTGAAAAACAGTATCTTTGTAAGTGATTGTGGATTCTTATGAGTACTCAGAATAAAGCACACAAACAAACTGCTTGGAAAAAGAACCGAGAGTTTGGAGATAAAATGGGTGGTCGTCTAAGGCTTAAGCTGGATGATAACATCTTTGCCCGTTTGCATTCATTTCATCGGCCAACTGAGTTTGATGAGATTCCTATACTAATAGCTGATAATACCTCCCGTGATTACTATTTTCCTGTCTCTCCAGAAGAAATCAAAGAGGAACTATCCAATATACCGCATTCTGATATCGTAACTCATGTGTGGCTAAGAAAATACAATAAGAAAGAAGACAATATTGTGGTGAGCATTTGGGGAAGTGGCGTTTACCTCATCACTCTTTATCCCCTTTTGAAGAATCACAGCCTTTTCTTAGGAAAGAAAAAACCCTTAGATAAAGATATCAAATGGTATGGCCCCTATGCTCAAGTTATTGAGAGGGAGGATGGCTGGTATGCTGTCTTCACCGAGACATCTGCAAAGGAATTCTACCTTCACAGACTACTTCCCTGCGGGGTTGATAGATTTCCTAAGTATTAGCTCTACGGTACTTTTCAACGGGCATCAAACTTCCCCTGTGACTATCCCAAGTTTTTGAACACAGAGGTAAGTGGTTGATAATAAAACATTTAACCTAATCTACTCCATAATTTTAACGAGGAGGAATACTAAGAAATTGCTATTTGTAATCATTTGATTATCAATAGATTATGAAAAAGCCAGGGATAGTGCCCTGGCTTTTTTACTTCCCCAAAACATAGCCCAAAATGACCATTTTCACCCCCTCACTACCCCTGGGGCTATCCCAAATTTTTCATTTTCATCCTAATAAGGTAATAGTAAGTTGAAAAGAGGAGGAATAGTAAATCAAATGGTTATCTTTGTGAATAAATGTATTTGTTATGTTAATCAATAAACTATTGGCAGCTGTCGCCATTTCCATTTTTATTATAAGTGGATGCAACGGCAGGAATTATAAGAATCAGACTCCCTTGGTTGTTTCTCCTGATGAACTATCAAATCATTATCAGTCACACATCAATGAGATTTGGGATTTGGTGAATTATACAAATGATGCACTGAATAAGTATTGTGGGATTCAACTGATAATCAAGGATTCAACGGTCAGTGAGTTATATGTTTATGATTTCATATGGATGGGGACAAAAAATCCTGTCCAAAAGGACTATGACAACTTACTTCCTTTAATCGGTTTCACAAATGAGACCATTGATACCATTGTAGAAAAGCTGAATGCAGCTGGTTGTCTTTCCATTGAGATGATGAAAGACAGTGGATACATCAAGGTTCTATATAAAGCAGATAAGAAGTGTGGCTACTATTACCGTCTTTACAGGGAAGAAATGTCAGAAGACGAAATAAAAGAGGTTTTAGATTCTTCCCCCATCTGCATTCCATACACAAACAAAGTGATGTTTGAGTATAATCCATATAAAAAGAATGCAGACCCCACATTCCCTGGTAGAGAAGAGTATTTGCAGAACTACTCTTCACAGTCTTTACCCCAAGGGGTAGTTTCCCAATAATGATAATGTCATTTGATGGCTATTAAGGAGCCTCAGACTATCCCTGTGACTATCCCAAGTTTTTGAACACAGATATAAGTAACTGATAATAAAAGCTTTAACCCCAATTACTCCATTCCTGGAACGAGGAAGAATATTGATTTGACAATCAAGCAGTTACAAAGATAAGCCGAGGTTTTTGCCTTGGCTTTTTTTGTGTTTTTGCTTCCCAAATATTTCCCATTTTTGGAGGAAATCATCCAGGAGAAGGAGGAGGAATAGTAAAACAAAAATGCTAACTTTGTAGATATGAAAGGCAGAAAGACATATGGCTTGCTTGCTTTTACAATTGCTTTGATTGTATTTGTTTGCTCTGGTTCCTCCACTAATAAATCATTTGGAGAACAAGGGCGGCAGGATACACTATTGTTGTCTCCTCCTATTGAACCGACCTTTGTCAAGGATAAGAAGTATCACCGTTTAAATAAGAAGAACATCGATGCTTTTATTCAAGACTGGAAAGATTGGTCTCTTGAGCTGCGGACTTTCTCAACGGATTCTGTGGTGAACCAAGCCATAAATAGGATTATGTCTGAGTATTCTGAATGGAATCAGCCTGATAGCTCGTTATTTTACTCAATGCCCTGTTGCATTGAGATTAAGCGGTATCAAGGTAGTTATCCTCCAAATGATGCTAATGAGTTCAGACCTGGTTATGAGGAGAAACAACAGGCCCTTGAACGCTTTGCATATGTCCCTGGTTTTGACTCCAATAAGCCCCTCCTTTACATGACACCTGAGATTGAAAAACTCCTTTCACAATATCTTGGTGGTGTTGGTGAATTTGGAAGTAGGGTGACTAGTATCAACAAGGCCAGGGTGGCTTATCTCAGTAGACTCTTTTATGTACACTATGGTCATTGGGGTGGCTATTGGATATTAAACTCTATGCCGATGATTTATTATCTCGGTTTGTATGATGATGGAATATGTGCCTATCTTCGGACATCGTGGTGTTCAGGAGAAACAGTTTTTGTCCCCTATGACACAGCCAAGGAGTTGGTTGATTTCGATTTTTGGATAGAGTAAAAAGTAGGATAGTTAACAGTTCTATTTTCTGTCAGCTATTGGCATCTCAGCCAGCCTCAGACTTCCCCTATGACTATCCCAAGTTATTGAACACAGAGGTAAGTGGTTGATAATAAATAATTTAACCTCAACTACTCCATAATTTTAACGAGGAGGAATATTAAGAAATTACTATTTGTAATCATTTGATTATCAGTAGATTAAGAAAAAGCCAGGGATAGTACCCTGGCTTTTTTACTATCCAAAGTAGCCTAAAATACAGGCCCAAAATGGCTATTTTAAGGCCTTCACTATCCATTTACTATCCTTTGAAGGAGGAAGTCCTCCTGGACAAACAATAAGTTGTCCCATTGTTTGTCCTGTGAATAATCCTGCCTATAGCATAGGTCACAGGATATGTTTTTAGCAAGAAATTGGCTTTGATAATAACGAATGGGAATAAACTCTTTCCTTGTAAAGATGGGGAGACTAAAACTACACGAAGGATTATAATACCCCCAAGACAGGATTAATAACCGTGATGCAAATATTTATAACTTTGTAATATGCGCCCAAAGAAGAATACTAAAGATTTTGCCCAACTAGTAATAGCTATTAACCCTAAGATAACTGTTTTGGGGCAATATGTTAATTCGAGCACTAAGATTCAATGTCAGTGCAATAATTGTGGCCATATTTGGTCATCCTTACCGAGTAATCTTCTTCATGGCCACGGATGTCCAGCTTGTAATGGAACCCCCAAAAAAAGTACAGAAGCATTTAAGAGAGAACTAAAGGGTATTTCTCCCCAAATAGATATAATTGGCACTTACAAAAGCAGTCATGATAAGATATTATGTAGGTGTTCTATATGTAATACTGAGTGGTATGCACTACCAACTAATTTGTTGAAAGGTCATGGCTGCTCTAATTGCAATAGTAAACCTCGTAAAACAACAGCACTTTTTGTGGAGGAGATGAAATCCATCAATCCCACGATTCGTATTATAGGTCAGTATCACAATGATAAAACGAAAATACGATGCAATTGTTTAAAATGCGGAAACTCGTGGTATGGCTATCCGACTAATTTATTGCGAAAACAGGGATGCCCTTCATGTGGCAGAATGAAGATTACTAATGAGTCTTTTCTTAAAAAAGTATCAGAGATAAATGATCGAATTGAGTTCCTTGATGAATATAAAGGATATCGAAAAAAAATCAAATGTAGATGTAAAGATTGTGGTTATGTTTGGATGAGTACGCCAGCATCTTTATATAAATCTCAAAAATGCCCTTCATGCTTTGGAACCCATAATAACAGAGAAAGAAATCTATTAATGAGGAACTCATTTGTTAAAAAGGTTCAAGAGATTAATCCCTCTATTACAATTATCGGAGAGTATACGAGATTAACTGATACGATTAAATGTAAATGTAATAATTGCGGAAATGAATGGACACCATATGCTAATAATTTACTCAAAGGTTACGGCTGCCCCAAGTGCAGTAAGAGCGGGACTTCCTTCATGGAGCAATTATTATTATTGGTTCTAATTAATGCATTTAATGGGAAATGCGAAGTGGTTTCTAGGGATCGTTCTGTTATTGGTATGGAACTAGACATTTTGATACCTACTCTCAAAGTAGCAATTGAACCAGGATCTTGGAGTATGCATAAAAAGGCATTAAAGAGAGACACAGAAAAGCGACGATTATGTAATGAACATGGTATTAGGATTATAACTATATATGATTCATATACGGAAGAAAAGCCCCCTTTTAAAACAGACTGCTTGGTTTTCCCTTATGATTTAGGTAGTGAAAAGAATCATTCGACTTTAAGGAACATTATTGTCCCGTTTCTGTTTCATTTATTAGGGCTAAACGCGGAGTTTGATGATCCATCTTGGCGAGGTTTTGAACAAGAAGCAAAAAAACGATCCCTAGCATTAAGTACGGAGTCCTTCAAGGAAAGAATCAAAGCAATATCTCCAACTATTACTATTTTGGGTGATTATGTAAGCGAAAAAACACCTATTAAATGCAAATGCGAAATTTGTGGCTACGTTTGGGATGCATTCCCATCTAATTTATTTAAAGGAAGAGGATGCTTTAAATGCAACGGTAATCCTCCAAAAAATACCAGTCTTTTCCAAAAGGAACTATCCGTTATTAATCCCAAAATCATAGTTCTAGGTGAGTATAAGTCTTCAAAACAAAGGATTAGATGTAAATGTGCAGAATGTGGTTATGAATGGGAAGCATTTCCAGGTAATCTTTTACGAGGGCATGGCTGCACAAATTGTTTTAATATGCGCAGGCGAAACTCCTCTAAAAGAAAAAGTCATGAAACTTTTGTTTCCCAAATAGAGTCTATTAATCCAAACATAGAAATAGTTGGTTCATATGTTAATGATTCAACAAAAATAGAATGCAGATGTAGAATTTGCGGAAACCAGTGGATGCCATACGCCACGAATCTTTTGCGAGGACATGGTTGTCCTATCTGTGCAAGGACTTGGAGAAAGACATTAGGAAACTGAATTTAGTTAAGTATGAAAACTTTCCGTCAATTAAAGGCCACTCAGCCTGCCTCAGACTATCCCAAAACTATTCCAAGTTTTTGAATACAGAGGTAAGTAGTTGATAATGAATTATTTAACATCAACCACTCCATATTTTTAACGAGGAGGAATATTGATTTAACAATCAGATAGTTATGTAAAAGCCGTGGAGTCATCCACGGCTTTTATTATTTACTTTCTGACGATCTTCCAACCGATGGCTGCGATGCAGATGGACATCAGCGGCGAGAGGAGGTTGAAGAAGCAGAAGGGCGCATAGGCGAGCGTAGGCACGGAGAGGATGGCGGCCTGCGTCATACCGCAGCTTGACCATGGGAACAGGGGGGAGGTGACCGTGGAGGAATCTTCCACGCTGCGGCTGAGCAGTCGCATCTCGTAGCCGCCCTGCTCGAACCGGTCGCGATATAGGTTGGAAGTCAGGATAATCGAAAGATACTGGTCGGACACGATGCCGTTGAGCGCGGTACCGGTAATGACCGTCGTTCCCACTAGCCCGGTGCGCGTGCGGGTGAGCGGCGCCAGAATGCCGGCCAGATCGGCAATCATTCCGCTGGCCCGCATACAACCGCCAAAGGTCATCGAGCAGAGAATCAGATAGACGGTATTGAGCATGCCGACCATGCCGCGCGGTGAAACCAGCTGGTTTACCGCGGCGTTGCCGGTTTCAACGGATACTTTGTTGAAGATGGATTCCACCACACCGGTGAAGAGCAGGCGCGCCCGGCTGCCGTCCGTCACCCCCGCGCCGATAGAGGCGAGCAGGTCCGGCTGGAAGAGGAGGGCCGCCACCGCTGCGGTCAGCGTAGAGAGGGCCAGAACCACCAGGGCCGGCATTTTGCGCCAGATCATCACGCCCGTCAGCACGGGAACGATCAGCAGCCACGGGGTGATACGGAAATGAGCGTGCAGCACCTCGGAGTACTCCATCATCTGCCCCTGATCCGCCACCGGATGGCAGAGTCCGATGATGGTGAAAATCACGAGGGTAATGATCATCGAAGGGCCGGTGCTCAGCAGCATGTATCGAATATGGGTGAACAGGTCAACCTTGTTGATGGAGGAGGCCAGTACGGTGGTGTCCGAAAGTGGGGAGATCTTGTCGCCAAAGTAGGCTCCGGAGATGATGGCTCCGGCCGTAAGCGCGTCGGCGAATCCTTCCGCTCTACCGATTCCCAGCAGGGCCACGCCCACCGTGGCAATCGTGGTCCACGACGAACCGATCAGCAACGAAACAATCGCGCAGAGCAGGCAGGCGGTGAGCAGGAATACCTTGGGACTGATGACCTTAAGTCCGTAACAGATGAGCGTGGGGACGATTCCGCTCAGGGTCCAGGTGCCCGAAATGGCACCGATCAGCAGCAGAATCAGGATGGCGCTCGAGACATCGCCGATATTGCCGGCGATGGCCTTTTCAAAGGTCTTCCACGGAGTCTTATATGCCCATGTAGAGACGGCGATACAGACGCCTGCAGACACCAGCAGCGCCACCTGCGAAGCCCCCAAAATCGAATCAGCCCCAAAGATGGAGATGTCCAGTGCCAGCAAGACAATCAGGACGGTGAGGGGAATCAGCGCCAGAATCCTTCTTTTACGAACCGTTGCAGCCATGCTGCAAACTTACGCAAAAAAGCGTACATTTGTATGCATTCCAGTTTGATACGAAATCCCATGGAAGACCCCGTTCTCAATGCCCACAATAAGGAGGAGTTTCCGCCGATGCATACGGCGGAGCATATCCTGAATGCGACGATGGTGCGGCTGTTCGGCTGCCCGCGGTCGCGCAACGCGCATATCGAGCGCAAGAAATCCAAGTGCGACTATCTGCTGCAGGCTGCGCCGAGCGAGGCGCAGGTGGCGCAGATCGAGGAGGCGGTGAACGCCGTGATTGCGCAGCATCTGCCTGTGACCATCGAGTTCATGCCGCGCGAGCAGGCTGCTGCGATTGTGGACCTGAGCAAGCTGCCGGAGGATGCTTCGCCCACCTTGCGCATCGTGCGGGTGGGGGACTACGATGCCTGTGCGTGCATCGGCGCGCACGTGGCGAACACCGCCGAGATTGGCACTTTTAAGATTTTGAGTCACGATTATGAAGACGGACGCTGGCGCGTTCGCTGGAAAGTTACATTATGAAAAGTTACGATATGAAAAGACTATTCCTGCTGATAACGGCCGTACTGCTGGTCGCCGCCTGCAATAACTCCCGTCCCATCAAAGTCCCGGTTCCCGCACGTCCTGCCGGGCAGGTAAATGTCCTTGGTCTCACGTGCGATCCGCTCGAAACGGTTCGCATCGGCGTGGTGGGCCTCGGCATGCGGGGAGAAGATGCGGTTGTCCGCCTGAGCTATGTACCCGGGGCGGTGGTTACGGCGCTCTGCGATATCGTGCCGGAGCGCGTCACCGCCAGCCAGCAGGCGCTCGCCGGGCTGGGCAAGCCCGCTGCTCGCGAATATACCGGCGCAGATGATGCCTGGAAGGCGCTTTGCGAGCAGGAGGATCTGGACTTGGTCTATATCTGTACGGACTGGAGTCACCACGTACCCGTGGCGCTTTACGCCATGAACCATGGCAAACATGTGGCCGTTGAGGTACCCGCAGCCGGTACCCTGGAGGACATCTGGGCGCTGGTCAATACGGCTGAGCGCACCCGAAAGCACTGCATTATGCTGGAAAACTGCTGCTACGATTTCTTTGAGTTGTCCACGCTCGCAATGGTCCAGTCCGGGGCAATCGGCGAACCCATCCATGCGGAGGGCGCTTACCTGCATAACCTGGATCCTTATTGGACGCGCTATCAGGGCAACTGGCGCCTGCAGGAGAACCAGAAGCATCGCGGCGACCTCTATCCTACGCACGGCCTCGGCCCGGTCTGCCAGGTGCTGAACATCCACCGCGGCGACCGCATGAAGACGCTGGTGGCCATGGATACCGAGCCGTTCAACGGCGGGCGTCTCTCCGAGCGGCTGTATGACAAGCCGGATGAGACCTTTGCCGCCGGCGATCAGACCTGCACGCTGATCCGTACTGAGAAGGGCAAGACCATCCTTGTGGAGCATTGCGTGATGACGCCGCGGCCCTACAGCCGTCTTTATCAGGTGGTTGGGACCGACGGATATGCCGCCAAGTATCCCGTCCCGATGCTCTGCTTCCGCGAATTCAAGGAGGGACAAGATCCGGCGCATTCACTCGGAAAAGAGAAGGTCTATCGCAACGAACTGGCGCGGGAACGGCTCGCCCAGTATCAGAGTCCGATCCTGACGCCCGAACTCGAGGCGTTGGCCAAGGAGGTAGGGGGCCACGGCGGAATGGACTATATCATGGACTACCGGATGATCTACTGCCTCCGCAACGGCCTGCCGATGGATATCGATGTCTACGACCTGGCCGAATGGTGCTGCGTCACCCCGCTTTCCCGCCTCTCCATCGAGAATGGCAACCGCCCCGTTGAAGTTCCCGACTTCACCCGCGGCGCCTGGAACCAGAAAGAGGGATTCTCCTATGCGTTCGCAGAATAGTTGGACGCGGAAACAGGAAGGAAGGAGGAGACACCGTCGTCTGGCTTCTGGGTTTGGCGGCTAACGCGCTGTCCCTCAGCGAGTAATGCAAAGTACTACCCCCGTTTTTAGGGGGTAGTACTTTGCGTATTGTGCTCTGTCACAGTGAGTTGTCCGCCAAGCCCCGAATCGCCGGGCAGCGTACAGCGGAGCTAGAACCGCCAGCCGAGGCCGCCGTGACCGAATGTTCCCAGGGGGCTGATGGTGGCTTCTGCGAAAAAGTAGATATGATCTCCGGTGATGCGGATCGCGAGCGGGGTGAGGCCGACGACCGGGAGTATCTTCTTGAAATTGGTGGAAACGCCAATGCCGATACCGGAATAGAAATAGATGGAGGATTCCAGGTCCAGCCACAGGGAACGGCCCTGACAGTAGAGCGTTTCGACAGGCTTGGTTCCCCTTGTGCCGAGATCGGTTCCCGGTTGTGAGAAATCGTACCGGGGGTTGCCGTACGGATCCGTTCCAAACTCCGGATGCTGGGTGACATGGTAGCGGCGTTGGGCAATCTCAACAGAGAGCACAATCTCGCAACGAGGGGTTACGAGCCAGACAGCGGAGAGGTCGAAGGCAGGTGTCCAGACATAATTGCCGGATTGACCTTTGTTGTAAAACGCCTCAGCTTTGTTCTCGAGACCGGGAAGCTGTGTCTGTAGAGGGGCAAGCCCGGTTCCGATTTCCAATGAAAAACGCTTCCGGAACGGAGCGGCCTGGCCGTCCGGCTCTGCGGCCAGCGAGGTCAACCCCGTGCCGAGCAGCAGAACGAGTATGGTCAATAGTCGTCTCATTCCGCATCATTGAGCCCGATCACGATCACGCGGTCTCGCAAATCGGCAAAGGTGGTATCCTTGGGCGCGAAGTTATTGTGCGGATCTTCAAACCGAATATAAGGCCCTTGCATGTTCTTTATGTATGGAATCGATACGCGGCATGTACCGTCAGTAGCGGTCGTACCGAGCTCATGGTACTGCTCCTGATCGTAAATACGTCCCAAGATATGAATGCCTTCCAGGGGATCGCCCCGTTCGCTGGAGACCAGCGAAAAGGTCATCGGCGCCTCGCCGTGCTCATCAAAGTACCACGGAGTACCGTAGCAAGCCTGGAAAATAAAGAGTGCGGTGGTCAGCGACGCTCCTTTCAAAAGGTTGTGAATCCATTTCATGGCGGCTCTGGGGTTGGTTGCAAAAACAAAAGTACAAAATACATCGTATCTTTGCAAATATGAATCCGTTCCTGTTCCGCCTCTTCCGCAACAACGAGACCAAGCTCCACGAGTTGAATTACCTCTTCTGGGAGTGCACGACGCGCTGTACGCTGCACTGCCGCCACTGCGGCAGCGACTGCTCTACCCAGAACCGCGAGAAGGATATGCCGCTCGCGGATTTCCTCGCAGCACTGGATACCATTCCCGAGACTCACCGGCCCAAAGGGTTCACGGTGGTCATTACAGGTGGGGAGCCGCTGTTGCGGCCCGATCTGGCGGAGGCGGGGCGCGCCATCCGCAGCCGCGGGTTCGGCTGGGGTATGGTGACCAACGGCTGGTTCTACGACGAGGCCATGCATGGCAGACTGATGGCGGCGGGGATGGGGGCCGTGACGGTGAGCCTGGATGGCTTGGAGGCTTCGCACGACTGGATGCGCGCGGTTCCGGGCAGCTATCGGCGCGCCCTGCGGGCCATCGGCATCATCGCTCAGGAGCCGCGGTTAAACTCGGATGTGGTGACGTGCGTCAACAAGCGCAACCTGGCCGAACTGCCTCAGATTTACGAGATTCTCTCGGGACTGGGCGTGCGGCAGTGGCGGCTCTTCACCATCATTCCCATCGGACGCGCCGTGAACGAGCCGGACATGCACCTGAGCGACGCGGAGTTTGTCCGGCTGATGGAATTCATCGCCGCCAAACGGCGGGAGGGTGGCCGCATGAAGGTGACCTTCAGTTGCGAAGGCTACCTGGGCCGCTACGAGGAGAAGGTGCGCGACGTGCGTTACTTCTGCCACGCGGGTGTGAACATTGCCTCGATCCTGATTGACGGCCGTATCTGCGCCTGCCCCAATATCGACCGCGACCGCTTCTCACAGGGCAGCATCTATACGGACAACTTCTACCAGGTCTGGGAAGATCGCTTCCAACCTTTCCGCGACCGCCGCTGGGCCCGCACCGGCCGTTGCGCCGACTGCAAGGTGTGGAAGGATTGCCTGGGCAATGGAATGCACAACTGGCATGGGCCGGAGGGGGAAGTCCTCCAGTGCCACTATGCCAAGACGCTATAGCTTAAAGTCCACGATGATGGGCCGGTGGTCCGAGGGGCGCCAGAAGTTGGAGAGCTGCTGCGGGTCGCGGACCGGTTCGGTGTAGAAGTCGCGGCAGACGCGGCAATCCACCGCACAGTCCAACAGAGGTTTGGTCATATAGACATAATCGATCCGGGCGGGATAGTGCGTCGTGACGTGCAGTTCGCCCGGATGCTTTTCAATCAAGGCGTCGAGATAAGGAGTCTGCGTGGCGATATAGTCGTGGACGTAGAGTTTCGTGTCGTCGTCCGCATATCCGTAGAAGGCGTTGTCCGCGCGGGAGCGGGAGTTGAAGTCGCCCATCATCATCCAGTATTCGCGACCGGCCTCCGGACGGGTGCCGACGGTATGTTCGCAGATATACTGGATCTCCATGCGGCGGTATTTGTCACCCTCGTGACGCTCGGCGCTTGCCTTGCGCGCCTCATCGGACGGCAGACCCGGAGCCCACTGGTGGGGCGCCAGGTGGAGCGTGACGATATTCAACTTTTTGCCGTGGAACTTGACCTGTGCCCAGCCGCAGCCGTGGCGCACGATACTGTCCGACTCGTTGCCGATGATGCGCTCCACGTTCTCGATAGGATGGGTGGAGGTGATGGCCTGCGGATAGTCGTCGCGGTAGCCACCGATATAAACATACTGATGACCATAACGAGCTGCCAGATCGGCCCAGTGTTTCACCAGGTATTGCTCCTCTTTCCGCATACAGTTTTCCGTATCGGTATAATAGATGCTCTGTGCCTCGGCCCAGACGCAGATGTCGGGATGCTTCTCCCGTACCCAGGCTACGAAGCGGTCGTAGTTGTCATTCTGGCCGTCCCACATGCCGTTTTGGATGTTCCAGTATACCAGGCGGCAGTTTGAGTCGGCGGCGCGCTGCTTTTCAAGGCGCAGCACGAAAAAGAGAAGCGCTGCAATGCCCAGCGCAAGCATAAGCGTAACGATCGTCCGTTTCATATTCCGCATCTTTGATGGAGTGTCATACAAAGGTACAAGAAAAACTGCTATCTTTACGAAAAATATCCCTCCATGAAACCTTATCTCTACCAGGTCGAAATGAAAACCCGCGACTACGAATGCGACTTGCAGGGCGTGGTCAACAATGCCAACTATGTACACTATCTGGAGGCTACGCGCCACGAATGGCTGCAGGCCGAGGGCTTTTCGTTCCGCAAATGGCATGAGGAGGGAATCGATGTGATGGTCTCGCAGATTGACATCCGCTACAAGACGCCGCTCCGCGGCCAGGAGGAATTTCTTTCCTGCCTGAACCTGCGCCGCGACGGGGCCCGCTTCGTATTTGAGCAGGATATCTACCGCAAGGCGGACGGAAAACTCTGCGTGAGCGCGGAGGTGTCGGTGGTCTGCCTGGTGGGTGGCCGGCTGACGCGGGGCGACGAAGTTGCAGCCCATTTTGAACGATATCTATCCAAATAACTATAACTCATGAAAAGAATTCTGCTCTCCCTTGCAGTCCTCGGTCTGGTGGTCATGCCAGCCAGCGGACAGAACCTGCTGAAAAGCCTTGGAAACCGCGCAAAACAGGCGGTCGAAAAATCGGTCACGAAGAAGGTAAACAACGCCGTTGACAAGGCAGTTACCAAGACAGTGGACAAGGCTTTAGACGGTGTAATACCTACCGATACTTCCGCAACGCCCAATGTCGATGCCGCCGCTTCCATGCTGCAGCAGATGAGCGGTGCAGGCGCAACCGTCGGGATGATGCCCGGCGGAATGCCGCCGACCGGTCAGACCGAGTTGCCCGATGCGGAGGATATGTCCACGGATTATGACGAGGATACGGGAGACGCACCCGCCTCGGTAGATCCCATCGCTACCTTCAACGATCTGATTCAGAAAGCCCCGGCCTTCCCGACGGAGGCGGACCTGCTCTCCCGTTCGGCCAAGAGCGCTTTCTTCAAGCAGCATATCGGTCCGTTTATCCAGAACAGCTCGGCTGCGATGGCGGAACGCGCACAGGCTTCAGCGCTCATGGGCCTCGCCAAATTGGGCGGCTACGACATGAAGGCTGAAGCCGGCCCGCTCAGCGGCCGCATCGGTGAGATTGCCGCTGAGGTGGAGGCACTGACGGCCCGTCATCCCAAGTCGATGGCTTTCCAGCCCAAGTTCCGCTCCCTGGCACGCCAGATCATCCTGGACTGGCAGGCATCTGCGGAAAAGCAAAAGTTCGATAAGGCCCGTAATGCAAAGGACAAGAATAAGATCGCCGAAGACTGGAACAAGACTCAGGCGGATCGCTGGCTGACCAAGGTCAAGGAGTTCGCCGCTGCCCAGCAGGCCGATTTCACCCGTCTGGCTGCACTGGACGCCGAACTTGAGACGCTCAAGAGCAATGATGGGTACGCCGTGGTGCGCCAAATGCTCGACGGATGCTTCGTCCAGTTATACGATTATCTCCTGCTGCCGCAGCAGGCGCTGGACATGCCGGTCGTGGACCTGGTCCGCGAATAGTGAAACATTTTTCGGGAGTGCTTGCTTTTGACAGAAAAAGTGTATCTTTGCACTCCCAATCCGGGACCTTAGCTCAGCTGGTTTAGAGCGCATGCTTCACACGCATGAGGTCAGCAGTTCAAATCTGCTAGGTCCCACATCATAAACATCGCGGCCCGCTTCCGGGCTGCGATGTTCGTTTATTCCTCGTAGTGTTCGTACTTGACGAGTTCGGCTTCAATCTTGGGGCCAAGCCCGCTGAGTTCCATCTTGTAGGCTTGCTCGATACATTTGGCCACGGAGACGCTCTTGGCGCTGCCGTGCCCCTTGACCACCACTTTGGAGGTTCCAAGCAGTACGCTGCCTCCGTAGTTCTGGTAGTTCATGAAGTCTTTGATTTCCGTGAACATCTGCTTCATCAGCAGCGCGCCGATCTTGTAACGGAAGCGGGAATAGATCTTGCCCTTGAGCAGCTTGAGCATTTCCAGGGCGGTGCCTTCCGTGGTCTTTGTCAGCACATTGCCGGAGAAACCGTCGCAAACGACAACGTCATAATTGCCGCCGAGCAGGTCGCGGCTCTCCATGTTGCCTACGAAATTGAGACACTGCGTCTCTTTCAGCAGGCCATACGCCTCCTGGCGGATGGCGTCGCCCTTTCCGGGCTCCACGCCTACATTGAGCAGTGCGGTGCGCGGGGAAGCTACTTCGTAGACATTTTCAAGATACAGCGAGGCCATGATGGCGAACTGCCGGAGCATCGCACTGTCCACCTCCACATTGGCTCCCGAGTCACAGATTCCTACGATACCGCCCTTCATCGTAGGCAGAATCGGGCAGAAGGTGGGACGGATGACGCCGCGAAGGCGCCCCAACCGCACCAGGGCGCCGGTCACCAGCGCACCCGTGGAACCGATGCTTACCATGCCCGCAATGTCGTCACGGTCACGCAGCATCATGATGGCCTTCATCATCGAAGAATCCCGTTTGAGGCGGATGGCGTCGGTGGGCTTGTCGTCGCAGGTGATGACCTGCGGTGCGTGCACCACTTCGAGTCGGGCAGGGTCGTAGGATTTGCCGTCTAGGTATTCCCAGATAACGGCCTCGTCGCCGGTGAGAATCAGGTGAATGTCGGAAATCTGTTCCAGTGCGGAAAGAGCTCCGTCTATATTGGCTTGCGGGCTATGATCGCCGCCAAAGCAGTCAACAATTATCTTAATCATGATGCAAATGTAAGAAAATCCTTACCTTTGGGTTATAATTATTCGGTATGTTTTGGCAGTCGTTTCTTACGGTGTTTTACATATTGCTGATTGTCAGCAGTATTGTTGTCATTGTGTTCGACAATAGCCAGCCGAATGCCAAGATGGCCTGGATCCTGGTCATTTCGCTTTTCCCGATCATTGGCGTCATCCTCTATCTGCTCTTCGGCATCAACAACCGGAGTCATCTGCTGTTCAACCGCCGGCACAGGCGCTATACAGCGCTGCTCGAGGCGGAAACCAGCCCGAAACTCTCCGAATTGCTGAGCGGACACACCAAGGATCACCTGGTGCGGGCGGAATACCAGCCCCTCGCACGTATGCTGGGAACCGGATTCCATCCCTGCGTGAGCGACGCCAACGCCTTTGAAATCATCACGGAAGGCAAACGTAAATACGAGCTGCTGCTGGAAGATTTGCGGAATGCCCGGGAATCCATCCATATCGAGTATTTCCGTTTCGGCACCGACAGCGGCAGTGAAGCGGTGCGGGATGTGCTTATCCAGAAGGCGCGGGAGGGGGTAAAGGTGCGCTTCATCAATGAAAACGTCGTGAATTTCTCCCTCTTCCCGGGTTATTACGGCCGGATGCGCCGCGCAGGTATCGAGGTCATCAAGTTTACCGACCCGCGCCGCCACCTGCTGGAACTGCCTACGCGTCTCAACTACCGCAACCACCGCAAGATCGTGGTCATCGACGGCAAGATTGGCTACACGGGCGGAATGAATATCAACAACAACTACTTCCAGATCTGGCGCGATACGCACCTGCGCATCACGGGCAACGCCGTGGCCGCGCTGCAGTTCATTTTCCTGGACTCCTGGATTGTGGGCGGCGGGCATCTGGACCATCCGCTGCTGCACTATTATCCGATGCTGCAGGCTTCTACGATGGAAAAGGCGCCGCTTCAGGATAAACTGGTGCAGGTGGTGCAGGACGAACCGGACGGCCGGGAGCCCGTTATTCAGATGAGCTACGAGTGGATGCTGCTCAATGCGCGTAAATATGTCTGGCTGCAAACGCCTTACTTTGCACCGACGGAGCCGGTCTTGAATGCGCTCAAGGCCGCCGCGCTTTCCGGGGTGGATGTCCGGCTGATGATTCCCGTCAAGAATGACACGATATTCATGGGATCCATCAACCGCTCCTACTACCGCCGTTGTCTGGAGGCCGGGGTCCGTATCTTCGAACGGGGCGGCAACTTCATCCACAGCAAAACCTTCGTGACGGACGATTATCTCTCCAGTATCGGCAGCGCCAATATCGACAACCGCAGTTTCAACCTCAATTACGAGGTCAACACCTATATCTACGACGAAGAGACCGCCTTGCGCAACAAAGAGATCTTTCTGGAAGACCTTACTCTCTGCAAGGAGGTTACGCTGGACGAATTCAAAGCTGTCCCGTGGTACCGACGGTTCTGGCAGAAGCTGTTGGGACTCTTCTCCTCGATTGCCTGAAAAAATAATCGGCGGCCCGCAAGGACCGCCGATTCTCTTTTCTTCAGAAAAGGATTATTCTGCGATAGCGTCAGCCTTCTTGTTGAAGTGGTTGAACATCACGCTCTGGACTGCCATCATGATAGCCATGGAGAGGACGATGATTGCCAGCACGAAAAGCCAGCCGATAAACGGAATCCAAGCGAAGATAGCGGTAGCGATACCGATTGCCAGCCAGCAGAGCAGGAGGATAGCGAGGATACGCCACTTTTCACCCAGAGTTACCTTGTAGCTGAGGTTGAGCGCCTTGAGTGCAGGAAGCTTCTTGTCAATCAGGAAGTAGATTGCAAACATCCAGGCGATAGCCATGACGGGTGTGATGAAGAGCAGGCCTGCGACGATCATACCCATGCACATGAGACCCATCAGCAGGAAGAAATCGCTGAAATAAGCGTAGTTCTCCTTGTTGAAGATAGCCAGCGGATCAATCTTTTCACCCTTTCCGATAGCGATGATTGCCTTGTAGAAACCCACCGTCGTGCCGGCGTTCACATACGGAATCCAGCAGGTGAGCACATAGAGGAGCGATGTGAGAAGCAGCGGCCAGAAGTTCTTAAAGCCGAGCGTGCAGCCATCTTTGATGGTTTTGATAATGTCAATTTTTTCCATATAGGTTTAGTTTAGAGTTGGTTTTTGTTTCAAAAATTGACCAAATATAACACTATCTTTGCAGAAAACAATCGGGAAATCATGAAAAAGTATCTGATAGTTGGTATTCTGCTGGGATGGTCGATTGGCGCTCTTGCCACCAATCCTGCAAAAATGACCGTTACTGCACACCGCGGCGGCGCTTTCCTGGGCAATGAGAACACTGTATCCTGCATTCTGAAAGGGATTGCGACCGGTGCTGATGCGGTGGAGATTGATGTGCACCAGAGTGCGGACGGCGCCCTGATTGTCTGCCATGACCCCACGCTGGACAGGACCACGGATCGCAGCGGCCGCATTGAAGATCTCTCACTGGAGGAGATCCGGCAGGCCCGGATCAAGGATGCTGAGGGGAATCTCTACGAAGAAACAGTTCCTACGCTGGAGGAGGTGCTCTCTGTTGTGAAAGGCCAGTGCAACCTGCTTTTGGAGGTCAAGCGCAACCGTAAGGACCAGTATCCGGGCATCGAAGCGAAGATCTTGAAAGCCATCGATGAGGCGGGTATGCGCGAAACCACCGTTTTCCAGTCTTTCGATGATCTGGTTCTGGAGAACTTCTACGCGCTGGATCCGACCCTTCGTCTGGAAAAGCTGCTCGTGATGCGCCTACCCTTCGGCCTCTGTTTCGACATGCGCCTTACCGGTTTCTCCCTGAAGAAATACCACTATATCGCCTCGTTCAACATTCACCACAGTTTCGCGACCCGCCGCTTCATCCGGAAGATGCACGAGGCCGGCAAGGAGGTGAAAGTCTGGACCGTGAATGATGTGGCCAAACTTCCGGAAGGGGTCGAAGGCGTGATTACCAACGATCCCAGGTTATTCCTGAAATAGGGGAACTTATCCCTTCTTGACCGGGTCGCAGGTCAGTTCTACGCCGAGTTTCTTGAAAATCTTGCGGTCCAC
>JAFSWO010000074.1 GCA_017450165.1 Bacteroidales bacterium
CCAACTTCCTGACATCCTTGGCCTTCACAGACTTTACCACGCGGGCATAATCGTAGTTGTAATCGATGCCGTAGCGGCTGTAACGCTCCAACTGCGAGAGCTGAATGCCGGCCGAGGCTGCAATCCGCGGACGCATCTCCTTCTCCCGCTTGATCAGATACTTGCGGGCAGCATCCAGTTCGGCGGCCGTGGGGCCGGCGGCAGCAAGGCGCGCAATCTCCTCCTCCACGTCCTTCACCAGAATCTCCTCCATCTCGGGACGGGTCTGGAAGGCGACGGTGGAGACGGGATCGCGGTCGGGCGCATCATAGAGTTCGGTGGAAAAGCCCACATGGTAAGCCCCTCCCCGCTCCTCGCGGATGAGGGCGATATAGCGTTCGCTCATCAGGTAGTCGAGAATGGCAAAGGTCATCCGGGTCTTGGTATCCTTGCGCGCCGGCGTGCGGAACTGGATGTTGATATCGGTCAGCGGCGCGGAGATGGGCGGATAGCTCTCGCGCAACTCCTCACGCCCGGCAAATGCTTCGCGCAGCGGATGGAGCGCACCCTTCGGGGCGGGTTCCGTCACGGGCAGCGCGGCAATGTAGCGCTCCACCCAGGTTCGGATCTGTGCCGGATCCAGGTCGCTGCAGAGGAACAGTTCGGGGGTGCCGCTGAAACTGCGGTCAAAGACGGTGCGCAGACGCTCCGGCGTCACGGCATTCACGGCCGCGGAATCGGTCTTGGCACTCCAGGGATTGCCCGGATAGATGGCCTCACGGAAGTGGTCGTCGAATTTATCGCGGTTCCGCTGCGGCTTGGCAAAGCCCTCCAGCGAATTCTTTTTGTACTTGTTCAACTGGGCCGGGGTGCCGAACCAGGGATCCACCACTTGCAGGCAGAGGGCCTTGAAACCATTCTCAGCGCGGTCCGCCACGGTGCTCATGGAGAGTTCCGCCCCTTCCGAGGTGAGGTGGGCCTGCAGCGAGACGCCGAGCATCTCGGGATAGTTACGCTGCGATGCCTTGTCGATCTTGCGGAAACTGAGGCTGCGGGTAATGTAGCCGGCAGCATAGCGGTCCGCCGTCACGGCGTTCTCGTCAAAGACGCCATAACCGGAGGGGTAGCGCAGCGTGAGGGCCAGCCGCGTGGCGCTCTTGTAGGGTTCGCTCTGCCGGTAATAGACCTTGATGCCGTTGGAGAGAATCCAGAGGGTATTGCCTTTGGCATCCTTCGCTTCGCTGACAATGCTGCCCGGCTCGAGCGCATAGCTCAAATCCAGCTTGGGATAGCTCAGGAAAGCGGGCTCGAGCGGCGTCTCGGCAGCCCGGGCCACCATTGCGCGGAAGTCAGCCTCTGGAATCGGCACGTCGGGATCATCCACATTGTTGTAGCAGTTGGAATAGATGGCTTCCGCCTCGGCAATCATCCTGGCAGGATAGGCCGCCACCTCTTCCGGGGTGAGGGAGAAGAGAATGCGCTTTTTGAGGGCATCCTCATCCACCGGATTGAGCAGCGGATAATTGCGCAAGTAGTTTTCAATCACCACCTTGACCAGGTCGCCGGAACGAATCTCTTCCGGATTGCGCTCACGGTTCAGGTGGTAGCGCTGGCAGACATTCAGCCGCGCCACCTCAAACTCCTCGGGAGAGATGCCGTGCTGCAGCAGGCGGTTCACTTCACGCAGTGCCAGTTCGGTGGCAGCCGCCAACTGGGTCCGCTCGCGCGGGGTGATGGTGCACATCAGGAGGTTGAAGTCCGGAGGGCTTCCGGCGGAGACGGCCACGGCCGATTTGGCGGGGCTCCCCTCCTGCCGCGTAGCTTCACGGAAGCGGTCGGAGAGCACGGAAGTGACGATCTGGCGGGCAAAGAAATCACGGATATACTCCTCGCGATGGCGGGTTTCCACATCTGCGAAACGATTCTTATAGATGAGTTTCACCGCCTGATAGCGAATCTGGGGATCGGTCTGATCCGCAAACATCGCCTCCGGCTGTGCGGGCGGGATACAGGGATCCTTGGGGGTCGGATTGACGGCGGCGGGAATATCCGCAAACTTGGCACGGACACGGGCCTCCATCTCGTCGAGGTCAATGTCGCCCACGATGGCGATAGCCTGCAGGTCAGGGCGATACCACTTGTGATAGAAATCCAGGATCTCCTGGCGCTTGAAGCCGTTGATGACATCGTAGGAGCCGATCACGGTGCGCCTGGGGTGCTTAGCGCCCTTGTAGACCAGTTCCGTCTGGCGGCACATCATCCGGTAGCGGGGTTCGTCGCGCAGGCGCCACTCCTCGCTGATCACGCCGCGCTCGGCATCCAGGTCGGCCTGCTCGCAGGAGATGTCGCACGACCAGTCGTGTAGGATAAGCAGCACCGAATCCACGAAACTCTCGCGGGCGAGCGGTACAGCAGAAATGTTATAAACCGTCTCATAGCGGCCTGTATAGGCGTTTACGTTGTAGCCGAAACGGACACCGTCCCGGGCCAGATAGTTCAGCAACGCCTTGCCCGGATAGTGACGGGTGCCGTTGAAAGCCATGTGCTCCAGGAAGTGGGCCAGACCGTCCTGGTTGTCCTCCTCCTGCAGCGCACCCACGTTGTGGATGATGTAGAACTCCGCCACGCCGGCGGGATTCTCATTATGATAAAGGTAATAGGTCAACCCGTTCTCGAGCCGTCCCACGCGGAAGGCCGGATCGTCGGGGATATACTGGGCGGATGCGGTGGCGCATACAGCCACCAGCAATACGATCTGGAGGAGTTTTTTCATAGCTAGAATGTACACCCTACGGTCAGGGTGGCGACGTTGCGCATGCGGCCGTCCAGATACTGCGGTGCGGCGAGCAGTGCGCTCAGACCATCCTGCAGGCGGACAAAGGCTGCGAATTTTTCTGAAAAGATGCGGGTGTAGGTGCACCCGAGGGCGAGGCCGGCGCGAGGCGCGGTCTCGTATTCGAACTGCGCCTTCAAGCGGTCGTCAAAGGAGAGCGGAGCTGGAGAAGAGCTGGAAGCCAGCTTTTTATCCGTGGCGGGATTGCCGAATCCCATCGCGAAGGAGGCTTCGCCGCGGAAAGTGAGCATCTGATTCCCCTTCAGGAAGTTGCGCTCGCCATAACCGCAAGCGCCGGTGCGGATTACATGCGCCGTGCGTTCATAAGGGTAAATGGTGGTTACACCATGGTGGAAACTGCCTTCGAGGGCAGCACCGAAAGCGGTCCGCGAGCGGAAGTTCTGCACGCCTCGCCAGGCATCCCAGGCCAGGCGGGCGGAGGCGTCCAGGATAGAGCGGATGTTATTCTTTCCGACATAGGTCACCACGGTTGATTTTCCGGGTTCCGTGACCTTTTTGTAGACGTTCAAATCGTTGTTCAACAACGAGAAATCCGCGTCGAGCGAAAACCGGTCGGTGGCATCGCTCCGCTTGGAGAGCATCACGCCTTCATAGGCAATCTCGTGACCGCCGAACTCGCAGAAGACGACGCTCGATGAGGCCCGTTTGCCATAATAACCGCTGTGAAGACGATACGAAAGCTGGTGGAACTGCTCCACCCGGCCCTGCCGGTGCAACTGCAGCGCGCCACCCAGGCGCGTTTCGTCCAGATAGCGTGCGTTGCTCAAAGAGACGAATCCTTCGTCGCCCAGGAAGATTTCCCGGATGCCGTAGCAGGCACCATAATCTACGTTGATGTAGTAAGTCTTGTCGGTCAGGCCATACTGACGCGCATAGAGCGCCTCCAGATTGCGGCTGAAGGCGAGAGTGGCACCCAACGTCGTCTTTGAGGAGGGTGACCAATAGGTTCCCGCCGTGACGTCGATGTCCATCAGGCTGCTGCGGGAACGCGGGTCCCGCAATTTGGCCTGGTTGCCGGTCCGGTAATTCACCTTCAAGCCGGCCGACCAGCGATCATTGAAGGTATAGGCCATCGCACCCGTAAGGTTGTACAGTTCCCGGGTCCGGCGGCCGGCTGTCGTATCGACAGACTCATAAAAATTCAAGGGCGCGGATGAGGAGCCCGCGAGCAGCGAGCCCCCCATCTCTTCACCCTGAAAATAAGAATAATCCATCCGGCCGTAGAAAGTCACCTTGTCCGAGATCCTGATATAAGATTCGGTTGCAACGCCCCCTTGCCAATCATTCGCGGAATCGTCCGGTCCCTTGAGACCGCCATTCTCTTTCTGGAATTCGCCATTTACCACGGCGATACGTCCGGTTTGCAGCCGGCCGATACCCGCAGCGTTGTCGAGTTTCAGAAAAGGATTGGTCGAGACGATGTAGCGATAATCACGCAAGGCATCGCTCCCTTGCCCTATGGCAGGGAATGCCAGGGCTGAAAGCAAAGCCAACGTAAGGAGGAGCGAGGAATGTTTCATACTCCGAAGGATCAGAATGAATTACTTCTTGAGGGAAGCGACCTTCCTCATGTGGAAGTCGTTGGTGGAGTTGTTGGTATCCATGTAGATGATGTGCGCACCAGCTTTGATGGATGCCTCTGCATCGATGCCCGAAGGATCGGTGGAACCGTTCTCCACGTCGGTCGTACCGCCTGCATAGTTGTAAACCAGCTTGCCAGCGTTCTCGGGGAGCGCCTCGGTAGCAGCCTTGTCTACGTTACGATAAGCGGTGTAGCCCTGCTTGTCGAGGAGTTTGATGTAACCTGCGTCGATGGAGGACGGGAAACGGGAAACGCTCTTGGCGAGGTTGGGAATGTGGAACACCTCAACAGCGTCGACCACCCACTCGTACGGAATCTTTGCATTCGGGAGGTTAGCACCAATCGTGTAGTCGCAGTTGTCGAGAATCGTCACCTCTTTGCCGTTGCTGTCGGTCTCCTTGTGACCAGCGGTGATGAAAGCTTCAGCTTCGCTCTGCGGGAGACGGAAGATGAAGAAACCAGGGGACATCAGGGACGTGGTCCATGCGGTACCGGGGCCGTACTTGTAAGCGGTCATGTAGTTGGTTGCCGGAATGGTCGCAGCCGGTGCAGGATAGCTGGCAGCCTGGTTGAACTTTTCAGTGTCATACATCACATAGTCCGCACCGCTGAGGTCCACCGAGTTGGTGTAGGTCTCCGTGTGATTAACCGCGCCGTTGATGGCGATGACGATCTGGGAGTACGGAGCAATCTTGACCGTGGTCTTGAAGCCCCAGAAAGCCCAACCGCATGGGAGCCATTTCTCAGCAAAATAGGTCATGACGCCGTCACCATTCGCATTGTACTTGTTGGAGGCGTAGTTGTTTGCCGGGTTGTTGTGGCCGATGCAGATGTTGGAAGCGTCAATCTCCTCTGCCGTGTTGTTGTAGAGGATGATGTACTTGTCGTTGCTGTAGTTGCCGGAACCGTCGTTCTTCTGGCAACCAGTACCATAGACTTCCTTGATAATGAGCGCGGAAGATGCGGAAATCTCCAACGGGAGTTCGAACTCGTTCTTAGCGTCCGGAACGAGCGTGACGTCGACGACGGTAATGGTAGCGGCACCATTGAAATTCTGACCGTCGTTGAAGGAAGCTCTCACATCATAGATACCGACCGGTGCCGTCAGGGCTGCGATACCGGATGCATCGGTTTCAGCCGAAAGGGTAGCCGTACCGGTAAGTTCAACGGTCACACCTTCGCGTGCGAATGCCGCACCGTCGAGCATGAGCTGGATCTTGATGTCCTGCGGTTCGGATTTCTCCGTGCAGGAGATGGCTGCCAGAGAGGCGATCACCATCGTTGCAATTAACAGTACTTTTTTCATAATGGTTTGATATTAAGTGAACTAGAATTTTAATCGAAGAGTCAGTCCGTAGTAGAATGCGGGGATATAGCTTGTCACGGATTCATAGGTGTCGGAGCGACTCGAATGAACCTGTGAGAGGTTGTTGAAGAAGTTATTGGCGTAGAACGAGACCGAAGCCAGATCGCCGATCTCCTTCGTGACGCTGATGTTGGCCGAGAAGTAAGGCGAGATGTAATCCGGCAGGAAGATGTTCGTAAAACTGGTCACGCTCAAGAGCTTGTTCAAATCGGTCACCTTGGCCATGTCGCCGGCGTCGACGGCTGCCTTGTAGTCCTCGAGGAAGGGCCGCATCGTGTTGGGATCGCTCACGGAGATATAGTAATCCGGGTAGCAGATGCAATAGTGTTCTCCTTCATAGATATTCTCGTCCGTCGTGGAAAGATAAGCGGTCCTGTTGGAAAGCACAAAGGTCCGTTGCGTGCCGTCTGCACGCTCACTGAGGGTTTGCGTCAACTTGAGCAGACAGGTCTCCACCTTGAGGGAGAAGATCATACGTACCCGGGGAATATGCGTGGTAATCGTCAGATTGGTATTGACATTCGAAGTCTGACGGCCATTGCTGTAGGATGTATTGCCGTAGTAGAAGCCGACATACTTGAACGGAGTTCCGTCGCTCGAGGTATGGCTGGAAGGATAGGTCGCCGTCAGATTGGTATTGATCGCCCGGTAGTTGTACCAGTTTCCGTCAATACGGACCGTCGTATTGAGGGCCTTGATCTTGGGAAAGTCCACGACCCATTCCAGACCGTAGCGACGAAGCGGCGATTGCGCATTGTCCGCAAAAGGCCGGGAAATAAACTCGTTTCGCACGATTCCGGCAATGGTTTCGGCGGGCAGGGCCCCCGTTTTGTCCGTCACCGTAATGACACCGGTCCCCTGATTGACTGAAAAGACGCGGTTGTCGGCCGGAATGGCGCAGCCGGAGAGGTTCGCCGTCGGCGTATAGAGGTAACTGTGGGGATCGAATTGAGATGTATAGATATAGGAGTCGCAGGTTTCGTTGTAGAATCCGGCCAGGGAGACTTTCGTCCCGCCCAGATTGGCCTCAACGCCCACCTCGCTCTGCCGATTGCGCTGGAAACGGAGATTGCTGTTATACTCCATGGTCCGCGGCGTAATCCGGTAGGCGATATAGTAGTTGCCTTCGCTGTTCGTGGTCGACTTGAAGACCTCCTTGTCGTAGTAACTCGGCGTCGGATAGAGAATCGAATAGGACGGCAGTTTCACCGCGAGACCCCAGCTGGCGCGGAACGCCAGTGACTTGAGGAAGTTCTTGCGACGGTCTTTTTCGGAGAATACCGTATATTTCACATTGAAACGGGGCGAGAGGCTGGAGACCGTACCGTAGGCGGAATTCCGGATAAAGGTATTGTCCTGGCGGAGGCCCGCAATCAGGTTGAGTCTCCCCTGTCCGATGGGCAGCATCAGGTTGTCCTCGGCGTAGAGGGCCAGGTTGTGCATGAAGGGTTTGTCGCTGTAGAGCCACTCACGGTAGGTGGGCGCCGTGGCGATGTCCGCCGAGTAGATGCCGCGGCCATAGTTGCCGTCGCCGGTCCAGTCGGCACCGACCTTTACTTTATTGTTGGCATTTCCGAAGTTTTTGGACCAATTGGCTTTGAGGCCGAGCTTCCAGTTGATGGGGCGGTTGTCCTCCAGCATCTCGTTGTACCAGTAGCCGCGCGGAATCAGGACGACCGTAGCGGTAGGATCCTCCTCGATGGGTTTGGCGATATAGTAACCATTATCCCGCCCATGCAGTTCAATCTTGCCGACGGCGCTGGAATAGTTTGTATTCTCCCGGCTGAACTTGTCGCTGTAGGAAATGGAACCGCTCATCTCGACGTTGGTGATCCAGGATTTGCTGAGCAGCCAGTTGAGGTTGAAGTTGCCGCGGATGACGTTGTCGCGCGTCTTGGTATAGGTATCCTTGAACTGGTCCGGATCGGCCGCCGAGTTGTAGCCGCCCACATTGCCCGTAACGCCGGCCGAGAAGCGAAGCGGCGTGGAGGCGAGGCCGCCCCGGTTGGAGAGGTTGGACCAGGTCAGCGAGAGCTGGGCGCGATCGTAGGCCGTGAAGGGCGACATCGGCTCGGAGACGCTGCGGGTATATTCGGTGCTGGCATTCAGCACGCCGCGGGAAGCGCCCGAAGCGGCTTCGCCCAGGCCAAAGCCCTTGCTTGCGGATACCTGTTTGGTATTCGGGCTGGTGGACATCGTGACCATCCACGGCGTCTTTCCCTTTTTGGTGTTGATCTTCACGATACCGGAGGTCATATCGCCGTATTCGACGGAAGGGACACCGGTGATGACCTCCACCGATTCGACGTTGGTCGAGGCGATGTTGTTGGTAGCCACGCCCTTCATCTGGCTGCTGGAGGAGAACTGGCCGAACGCGCCGTTGTTCGAAAGGCGCACGCCATCCACCTCCACCGCCGTACCGAAGGACGAGTTACCCTCTTCCGCGGAGGCGCCGCGGATATTGAACTGCTGTTCGCTGGTCAGGCTGGGATTGGCCGTTGCTCCACCCGGCATCAGGCCAGAGATGCTCGAGACATTCATCAACTGCACATGCTCGAGGGCCGTCTTGTCGATGGTACGCGAGGTGGTGGCCGCCGAACTGCTCTCCTGGGCCGTCACGACGGCTCCTTCCAGCGCCAGGTTGTCCTGCGCGAGGGAAATCTTGTAGTTACGGATGTCTTTGGCCACCGTGATTTCACGGCTGTCCTCCACATAACCCACGCAGGAGATGGTGACCACCGTCTTTCCGGCAGCCACTTTGGTGATGATGAAGACACCTTTCGCATCGCACACCGCCCACTGGCCGGAGGAGAGCACCACCGTGGCGAACTCCACAGGGGCCCCGTCGCCCTTGTCGACAACCGTACCGCTGAGGGTGAAGGTCTGCTGGGCCGCTGCACCGAAACCGGTGAGCAGGGCCGCCAGAGAGAGGATCAGGATGCGAAAACGTTTCATTATCAGGTAGTATTACTTATTTCAGGCCACGGGCACGGAGCAGCGCGTCCGGATCGGGTTGCGCGCCGCGGAAACGGAGGTAAAGGGTCATCGGATCTTCACTGTCACCCTTCTCGAGGATGTTGTGGCGGAAGCTCATGGCCGTTTCGGGATCGAAGACGCCCTTCTGCTTGAAGAGCTCGAAGGCATCCTTGTCCAGCACCTCTGCCCAGAGATAGCTGTAGTAGCCGGCGCTGTAGCCGCTGTTGAAGATATGGTTGAAGTAGGTGGTACGGTAGCGCGGGATGATTTCGTCAATCAGCCCCATCTCCTTGCAGACCTTCTTCTCAAACTCTTCAATATCAATGCCCTCTACCGAGGTCAATTCGTGCCACTTCATATCCAGGATGGAGGCCGCGCAAAGCTCGGTGGTCATGAAGCCCTGGTTGAAGTTGCCGGCGGCGATAATCTTCTGGAGCAACTCGTCGGGAATCACCTCGCCCGTCTCGTAGTGGCGGGCATAGCCTGCAAGCACTTCCGGCTCGAAGGCCCAGTTCTCGTTGATCTGCGAAGGTATCTCCACGAAGTCGCGGGCCACCGACGTTCCGCGCGTCGTCAGGTAGATGCACTGGCTCAGCAGGCCGTGCAGCGCGTGACCGAACTCGTGGAACATGGTTTCCACGTTATCGATGCTCAGCAGCGAGGGTTTGTCGGCCGTAGGCTTGTTGAAGTTGCCCACGTTCACGATAATCGGGCGGACATTCTCCCCTTCCGGGGTACGGTACTGGTCGCGGATGTTGTCCATCCACGCACCGCCGCGCTTGGTGTCGCGCGGGAAGTAGTCGGTCAGCAGCACGCCGATCAGCGAACCATCCGCATCCGAGACGCGGAAAGCCTCCACGTCCGGATGATACTTGGGCGCATCCGCGATGGGCTCGAACTGCAGGCCATAGAGACGCGATGCCGTAGAGAAGACGCCCTCGCGCACATTCTCCATCTTGAAGTAAGGCATTACGGCATTCTCGTCCAGGTCATATTTGGCCTTGCGGACGCGCTCGGCATAGTAGAACCAGTCCCACGGCTCGATCTTGCTGCCCACGGGCAACAAGCCGGAGGCCACGTCGCCGTCCATCACCTTCTGCATGTCGAAGACTTCGGCCTTGGCCTGGCGGACCGCATATTTCATGATGTTAGCCAGGAAGGCATCCACCGCCTTCGGGGTCTTGGCCATCTTGTCGCTGAGGATGAAGGCCGCCGGGGTATCGTAGCCCAGCAGGTTGGCCTTTTCAATCTTCAGGCGAAGAATATCCAGTACGATCTGCTTGTTGTCATATTCGTTGCCGTTGTTGCCGCGCGAAGCGTAGGCGCGGAACATCGCCTCGCGGCGGTCGCGGTCTTCGCAGGTGGTCATGGCCGTGGTGTATTCGGAGATGGCCACGCCGAAAGCGGCCTTGAAGGCATTGTTCTCTGCCAGCAGGTTGTTGCCGAAGCGCAGCGAAAGGGTTGCCAGTTCGGTATTAATCTCCCGCATGCGGGCCTGACCGGCTTCATCCAGAGCGATACCGTTCTTTTCGAAGTCACGGTAGGTCTCGTCGAGCACACGCTCCTGCTCGGTGGTCAGTCCCAGCTCGGCCTTCTTGTCATAGACCGCCTTGACCTTGGCGAAGAGTCCGGCGTTCATGTAGATGTCGTTGCTGTGGGCCGTCACGATGGGGGTCACCTCCTCCACCACCTTCTGGATGGCGGGGGTATTGGTGGATTCGGAAAGGTTGAAGAGCACGTGGCCCACCTTGCTCAGCAGCGCGCCAGAACGGTCCAGGGCGCCGATTACGTTCTCAAAGGACGGCTCTTCCTCAGAAGCCACGATGGCCTCGATCTCGGCCAACTGTTCCGCAATACCCGCCTTGATGGCCGGGACATAATCGGAATCGGCAATCTGCTCGAAAGGCGGAATTCCATACGGAGTGTTCCACTCGGTGAAGAAGGGGTTGGTGCGTTTGCAGGAGGTCATCAGTGCCAGGGATGCGAAGAGGACAGCAATATATTTCAGTTTCATAACTACACTTTATTAAATCACCGTTTCGAACTCTCTGAGGAAACGGATGTCGTTTTCAAAATAGTGACGGAGGTCCTTGACCTGCCATTTGAGCATGGCGATGCGTTCGATACCCATACCGAAGGCGAAGCCGCTGTAAACCTCGGGATCGATGCCATTGGCCTTGAGAACGTTCGGGTCCACCATGCCGCAGCCCAGAATTTCGAGCCAGCCGGTGCCCTTGCAGATGTTGCAGCCCTTGCCGTGGCAGATGTTGCAGCTCACGTCCACCTCGGCCGAAGGCTCGGTGAAGGGGAAGTAGCTCGGACGCATGCGGATCTGGGTATCGGGACCGAACATCTCGCGGGCGAAGAGCAGGATGGCCTGCTTGAGGTCGGCGAAGGAGACATTCTTATCGATGTAGAGGCCCTCCACCTGGTGGAAGATGCAGTGCGCGCGGGCGGAGATGGCCTCGTTGCGGACGACGC
>JAFSWO010000075.1 GCA_017450165.1 Bacteroidales bacterium
ACGACGTCAAGATGGACAACCTGGGGGAAACCGCCCAGCCGATCCTCATCACCCAGAGTGAATTCATGCGCCGCTACCGCGACATGGCAGCCCTGGGCGGCGGCATGAACTTTTACGGCGAGATGCCTGAGAGCTATACCATTACGGTCAACGCGCAGAACCCGGTCATCAAGCAGTTGATGGGCGAGGAAGGCATCAGCGCCCTCAAGGCCGACGATCCTACCCTCAAGCAGGTCGTAGATCTTGCCCTGCTCTCCAACAATATGCTGAAGGGAAAGGACTTGAGCGAATTCATAAAACGAAGCGAGGCATTACTGATCAAGTAACGCCCCGCCTGCAAAGCATGAAGGAGCCGGTTGCCTACGCAATCGGCTCTTTTGCGCAATAGAGGTCTGCCAGCGGTGTAAGAACCGACATATAGAGCAGCGTCAGGACGGCCATCTGCCAGAATCCGCCGGCCACGCCGCTCGTGACGGCAGGAATCCACAAAACCAGCGCAGCGAGCTCCACGGCCAGGAAAGAGAGCAGCAGGAAGCCCCGCCATCCGGCCAGACGCCAGAGCAGAAAACCCAGGCTGGTAGCGGCCAGCGGTATGAAGAGCGCAGGGGTCGGATGGCCGGTGCAGAGCGCCACGATACCCACCACCAGCAGAATCAGCAGTGCGCTGAATAAGACGCGGTAATCGTATTTCACGGCTGCCGAGGAGTGGGCACTGCGCCGCACGGCAGCGGATGAAGCGGTTTGAATCGCCTTGCGCCGGCCGCGGAAAAAGAAGAGCAGGTAGAGCCCGACAATCAGCACCGGAGCGCCGATATAGGCCACCAAACCCACGAAACCAGCCGCAAAACGCACCAGCAGCCACGCCACACCGAACACGATGACCACCCATAGGGCGGAGATCAGCGTCAGGCGGAACACCGGAGAGAGCACGATACGCCCGCGGATCACCGAGAATGTGAATGCCACACAGAAAAGGGCCAGCGTCAGGGCGCAGCCCAGGATATAGAGGCCGTTTTTAAACGATAGAGCCTCCACGAGAGATTCCCCCACCGAGAGTTTTTGGGCGACGGGAACCATTGCCACCATCAGCAGGAGCAGGATAATCCAACGAAACTTCTTCATATTGATTCTATTATTGTTATTCATCAATCCAGGTACGGCACTCCAGCAACGAGGAATCGCCGTAACTCAAAAAGCGGAAATCATTGTTCAGTGCAAAGTCGTACAGCTGCCGCCAAAGGGGCCCCACGAAAGCCGCTATCAGCAACAACAAGGTACTTTGCGGCTGGTGAAAGTTGGTAACAAGATTGTTAACCAGCCGGAAACGGAACCCGGGTACGATAATTATCTGCGTGCGTGACAGCAACTTAGGTGTTTCCGTCTTTTCCACATAGGCAATCAGGGCATCCAGCGCCTGAGCCGTGGTATAGCGGTAGCCCTCATCGCGATAAGGCTCCCACTGCTCCACCACTCCGGGCGCTCCGTGCTCGATGCAATGTACGCCCAGATAGTACAGGGACTCCAGACAGCGGGTCGAAGTGGTGCCCACGGCAATCAGTTTGCCCCCGCAGGCAGCGCGCACGCGACGAAGAAAAGCCAATGAAACCTCGAAAGGCTCGCTGTGCATCGTATGATCGGCAATCATTTCACTCTTCACGGGCAGGAAGGTTCCGGCACCCACATGCAGGCAGAGCTTCTGACGGTCGATTTCACGCGCATCGATCTCGGCGAACTCGCGCTCGGTAAAGTGCAGACCGGCGGTCGGAGCGGCCACCGAGCCCTCCTGACGCGCATAACAGGTCTGGTAGCGGGTCAGGTCAATCTCCTGGGTTTCGCGCTTCAGATAGGGAGGGATAGGAATGCGGCCGCAAAGCCCCATGACCTGAGAAAATGAGGCTCCGGAGCGCCAGGAGAAGGAAACCACGCAAGATTTGCCGTTGTTTTCAATCAAATCCGCCTGCAGGCCAGTCTCAGAAACCGCAGGATCCAGGTCTGGATTATACAAATGAAGCGTGTCACCCTTCCATTTCTTGAGGTTTCCCACGATTACCTTCCAATCGCAACGCTCCGTTTGCGCAAAACAGAGTTGATAATCCGTAGGAGCAACCGGTTCCAGGCAAAAGATCTCAATAAGTGCCCCTGAGGCCCTCTGGAACAGCATTCTGGCGGGAACGACCTTGGTTTCATTGAAAACCATAAGTGCCTTAGAAGGCAAATAGCGGGCAATCTCCTTGAATGGAGCAGCAATAGGCGATTCTCCCGTGCTCTTTGTAAACACGAGAAGTTTGGAATCGTCCCGGTTTTCAAGCGGAAATCGCGCAATACGGCCCTCAGGAAGGGGATATGTGAAATCTTCGATACGAATTTGCGGCTTCATTTCGTTACAAATGTAGCAAAAATGAAAACGATTCTCGCAGTTGACATGCGTAAATCTTGATTTTACTTTTGTAAATTTCACACTGTGAATTTACATCTGTGTATAGGTTTACAAGTCTATTTCGCCCGGCGCGGGGCACGTAGCGCACCGGCAGGTCAACTGGTAGCATTTTTTGTTAATTATTTTCAAATATTTCTAAAAATCAGTGTTTTATAGCTTTTATCTAAAGTATAAATTCGCTATAAACACGGCATTTTTCGCAAAATAGGATGAAATCCTCGCCAAATCAATTCGCTAAAGTATCGATTTACCAGCACTTTACACAAACTCACCTCAATCTTGTTTGAGGTTGATTTCGCCAGTAGTGCGTCCAAATGCCGAAAAACATATGTAATGCACCTGTTTCACTTTCGGCAATTCAACAGCAGAAACTTGCAAATCCCACTGATTTGAATTACATTTGTCGCAGTATAGATTTACAGAAAAAATGGACACCGTCAACAGTCGCATTCAGCAGTTCCTGAATATGGAGGGAGTCTCCCCCGCTCAGTTGGCCGATCAACTGGGCATTCAGCGTTCCGGTCTCTCCCACCTCCTCTCCGGTCGCAACAAACCGAGTTTCGATTTCATCACCAAACTTCTCTCCTCTTATCCGAATCTTCAGGCAGACTGGTTGCTGCTCGGACGCGGAAAACCCTACAAAGAGGCGGTTTCCCCTGCCCCGATGCCCGAAATCTTCGAAATCGAGCCGATTGAGGATCTTCCGGAAGAAGAACCCGTACAGCCCGCTATTGAAGATAACTACCCTGAAAAAGAGGATGTTAAGGAAGAAATTCCCGTTTCTCAACCGCGTGAGAATCCCGTATTTGCTTCGCGGACGATCAGTCGTATCACCATTTTCTACTCCGACGGAACCTTTGAAGAGCACTGACGACAAAAATTAGTACCTTTGTCTTATGTACCGATTTTTCGTCAGGCCTTTCTTTAAACTCTTCTCTCCCCGCAAGGCGAGACTGGTGGCGTTGCGCTCCCTAGAGTTTATCTGCAAGGTCCCGGTCTTCCGCTGGACGGTCATCTCCTCCTTCTCCCATCCGAGCTTGAAGCGCTCCTTCTTTGGATTGGAGTTCAAGAATCCCGTAGGTGTGGCTTCCGGTGTGGATACCAGCGGCCGCTATTTCGACGAATTCAGCCGTCTGGGAGCCTCATTCGTGGAAATCGGTCCCATATCCCTTACCCGTGAAAATGGTACGCCCGTGCGCGAGATCATTGAGAATATCCGCGCCAACGCAGCCGGCAACCGTGCCATCACGGCGGCCGATATCTGCAAGAGCAACGGCACGCCGCAAAGCAAGGTGGCGGATGAGATAGACCGCATTTATACCCTCCTCTACGACTTCGTAGATATGGCCATTATTGACCTCAAGGGCATCCGGCGCGAGTATTATCCGGAAATCATAGACCGCGTCACCACCATCCGCCGATTCAACGACGAACACCGCCCCATCCTCTTCAAGCTCTCTCCCGAGATGTCGCAGGAGGAGATGGACGACGCTATCCACCTCATACTCAGCTATGGACTGGATGGTATCGTCATCAACGGACACGCGCATCTGACCGGTACGCTCCAGCATGTCGCTGCCCAGAGCCACAACCTGCTGCCCATCATCGTATCGGGTGGCATCGGTTCTGTAGCGGTGGCAAAAGAGCTTCTGGAGAACGGTGCATCCATGATTTCAGTGGGCTCCTTCCTGCGGAACGGCCCTCACCTGATCCGGCGAATTCTCCGTTCGCTGGTTCCCAATACCCATAAATAGTAAACCATTATGATTACCGCTTCCATCTGCACGATCGGTGATGAAATTCTTATCGGTCAGATTGTTGACACCAACTCCTCGGCCATTGCCCGCGAACTTCAGACCATCGGGGTAAAGGTTCGCTACATGCTCTCTATCGGAGACGACCGCCAGGAGATTCTCCAGAACCTGCAACTGTGTCTGGATGAGACAGATATCGTGATTGTAACGGGCGGCCTCGGCCCCACGCGCGACGATATCACCAAGGATGCGCTCCGCGAACTGAGCGGTTCGGCTCTCTACCGGGAAGATGCCACCCAGATGGAAATCAACGAGCGAATCCTCTCTGCGCGCCACATTCCGATGCTCGAAACCAATCGCGCACAGGCCCTGGTTCCGGAGCGTTGCGAGGTGCTGCCCAACGAGCTGGGCACTGCGCCGGGCATGTGCTTTACAGGCCTTGGAAAGTCCGGGAAATCAGTGCTTTACTCCATTCCAGGCGTGCCGTTTGAAGCCATCGGGCTGCTGCCCAAAGTGGTGGCTTCCATCAAGAGCCGCTTCCCGCTGGAAGAGATCTCACACCGCACCATCCTGACCTTCGGCATTCCCGAATCGGAGCTGGCGGAGCGCATCCGCGACTGGGAGGACGCTCTCCCCGCCTCCATGCACCTGGCCTACCTGCCCAACCCGACGCTGGGCGTGCGGCTGCGCCTGACCCAGGTGGGTGGCCACACCGATTTCGAGCCGCAGGTCACTGAGCTTAAGCAGTTGTTGGGCAACGCGGTCTATGGCGAGGGTGAGGATTCCCTGCAGCACTGCATCGGCCAGCTGCTGCTCAAACAGGGCAAGACGGTCTGCGCCGCCGAGTCCTGCACGGGCGGCCGCATTTCGGCCCTCTTTACCTCGGTTTCAGGCTGTTCGGCTTATTATATGGGTTCGGTTACCTCTTATGCAAACGAGGTGAAAATGGGCGTTTTAGGGGTCAAAGAGGCCACCTTGAAGGCCCACGGTGCCGTGAGCGAGGAAACGGTCCGCGAAATGGCGGCCGGCGTCCTGCAGAAACTGAATACCGACTACTCCGTGGTCACCTCCGGCATCGCCGGTCCGACCGGCGGAACCCCGGAAAAACCGGTCGGGATGGCCTGGCTGGCCACCGCTTACCGCAATGAAAAGGGTGAGATTTCCGTGACGACCAAAAAGGTACAGTTCCGCTCCAGCCGCGAAATCAATATCGAGCGCTTTGCTTCCAGCGCGATTAATTTGCTGCGTTTAAAGATTTTAGGCGCTCTCTAAAGGCCACGT